>NZ_JBQQCB010000270.1:0-5194 GCF_052246675.1 Nonomuraea sp. KM90
TCCACGACCTCGACCACGATCCCCGCCCAATGCGGGAGTAACTCTTCAACACATCCCGGAACGCACTCCGCAAACGATCAACTACCAGGTCGTTCCACGTCCCAAGATCAGCGACAGAGCCCGTTTATCCGTACTCAGCTCTGCACACCGACCCGTACGCCGACACCGGGCGCTCTATCTCGACATCGCCCAGTGGGCCACGCAAGAGCCGGAACGCTGGGCGCAGTGGGCGGTCCCGAGCCCGGTCAGCGACGCCGAGATCAACTGGGCCAAGGAACGCAGGCGGCGCAAGGCCCGGATGGACCAGCGGACCCGCGAGCGGCTGCCCGTCCTGCCCATCCTCACCCGCACCGCCGCCGAGCGCAGGAACGCAACCGCCCTCCGCCTTCAAGCCGCGATGACGACTCCGCCCGGTGAGATCATCGAAGGCACCGGCGGGGCGCTGCGCAGGGCCGTGGCACCCACGGCCAACGGCAGGCACGTGTGGGCCGAGGACACCGCCACCGGCAAGCGCCGCAATCTGTCGTATGAGGAAGAGGAAGCATTCTGGGGATTCGCCACGATCGAGGTCCTGAGGCTGACCGGGATCCGCTGCGAGGAGCTCCTGGAACTCACCCACCACGGCATCACCGAGTACCGGCTGCCCTCCACCGGGGAGCTCGTCCCGCTGCTGCAGATCGCCCCGAGCAAGACCGATACCGAGAGACTTCTCCTGGTCAGCCCTGAGCTGGCTGACGTCCTGTCAGCGATCATTAGCCGACTCCGCGGCCCCGGCGGCGACGTCCCATTAACCGTCTCCTACGACGTCCGGGAACGGGTCTGGAACCCTGCGATGCCGCTGCTTTTCCAGCGGTCCATCGGCAGCGAGAATCGGGCATTCACCCCTAGCGCGATCCGCAAGCTGCTCATCAATGCGCTCGCCGCAACCGGCCTGACCGATGCCGCCGGCGACCCGCTCATGTTCTCCCCGCACGATTTCCGCAGGATCTTCGTGACCGACGCCATCATGAGTGGCCTGCCGCCCCACATCGCCCAGGTCATCTGTGGCCACAAGAATCTCGACACCACGATCGGATACAAGGCCGTCTACCCCGCCGAGGCGATCGAGGCTCACCGGGCGTTCATCGCCCGCCGCCGCGCGACCCGCCCCAGCGAGGAATACCGTACTCCCACCGACAAAGAATGGGACGCCTTCCTCGCCCACTTCGAGAAGCGGAAAGTCTCGGTAGGCACCTGCGGTCGCGCGTTCGCCTCACCTTGCGTCCATGAACACGCATGTGTCAGATGTTCACTCCTGAGGCCGGACCCCGCCCAGCGGGGACGCCTCGAGGAGATCCGGGACAACCTGCACGACCGCATCGCCGAGGCCGAGCGCGAAGGCTGGCTCGGCGAGGTCGAAGGACTCAAGGTTAGCCTCGCTGGTGCCGAGGACAAGCTCGCCCAGATCGACAGGCAGTCCCACAAGGCCACCATCAGCCTCGGCATGCCTACGACCAAGAGCGGGGACCTTGAATAGCCCGACCGGCAACTGACCGCCTGGGAAATGCCGGAATTCCTGGGCCGTCTCACCTGACAGCCGCCAAGGTTGGGCAAGACCCTCACGAAATCGAATCCTCCTCAGAGGACGACTATGAAGCCTCTTTCGATCGTTGTCACTGTCGTCGCCGCGGTGCTCGTCGTCGCAATCGGCTGGATGCTCGGCCCCGGCGCGTCCTGGTGGTTGGAACACGTCGACGGCGCGACCGGCCTGCAGGGCGAGAAGCTCGCCGTCGCAGTCGATGCAGTCCGCAGCCGCACCCTGGCCATCGCCACCGGCCTGGCCGCGCTGGCCGCGGTCTACTACACAGCTCGCAACGCCGACACCGCCCGGCGCACCTTCCAACTCGGCGAACGCGGCCACGACACCGACCGTTACAGCAAGGCGGTAGAGCAACTCGGCAGTGACCAGGCACCGGTTCGGCTCGGCGGTCTCTACGCCTTGGAGCAACTCGCCCAGAACAACCCACGCCTGCGACAGACGATCGCGGACGTGATCTGTGCTTACCTGAGAATGCCCTACACCATGCCCGAAGAAGTTGAGCGCAGTGAAGAGACCTGGGCGGCACAACGCGCGACACGAAACCGGAAGGCAGATGGCAGCGATTCTCCGGCCCGGGCCCCTCAAGAGGAACGCGAGGTCCGCCTCGCCGCCCAGCGCATCCTCACCGACCACCTGCGCTGTCCCGCCCCGGGCAAGAAGCGCTGGTGGTCTCGTGCCGAGCGACCTCCCGACACCTTCTGGCCTCGCATACGCCTCGACCTGAGCAGAGCCGTCCTTCTTGATGCAGATTTCACGAGCTGTCGGATCGCTGAGGCGAGGTTCAGCGGGACGACCTTCCATGGCCAAACCTGGTTCTTCGGGGCAACCATCACTGGCCACGCTTCGTTTCTACGAGGCAATCTTCAATGGCACTGTTTTCTTCGCTCAGGCGACCTTTACGGGCGGAGCTGCGTTCGGCGAGGCGATCTTCAACGATCTGGCCTTATTTGACCGGGCAACCTTCACCGACTCTGCCTGGTTCGGCGAAGCGATCTTCAACGGGGGCGCCAAGTTTGAAGAGGCGTCCTTTTGCCAGGATGCCGGGTTCGAGGACGCGACTTTCAACGGCGGCGCCAAATTCGACGGGGCAATCTTCATCCGAGCCACGTTTGTGGAGGCAACCTTTAACGGCGGCGCCTGGTTCCACCGGACAACCATCGCCGAGAGCGCCCGGTTCGACCACGCGACCTTCAATGGCGTCATCGCGTTCGATGAGAGCCTGAACCACGTGTCCTTCGAGGACGCCCGAGTGTCGGCATCCAGCCCAGATATCCGCAAGTGGTTGCCGCCAGGGTGGCGTTTGGAACCGGACGGCAAGGGCGGTGGAGTGCTGCGGCGAGACCCTGCGCATGATCCGGATGGAGGAAGTGAGACAGGCCCCCAAAGCTCAACGTGAACAGGCCAACCGCAGATCGACTTGTGATCAACTTCTTAGTTCAGAGAAGCCTGCTTGACGTGCCCGATGTTCGTGACGACACCGGAGTTCCTGCCTCAGCACCGGCAGCAGCGTCAACAGCTTCTGCAGATCGTCTCGGCCGCCGAGGCCCGCGGCCAGCTCCGCCTCGTCGAGATGAACCAACAGGTCCTCGGCAACCTCGACCGGATCATCACCGCCCTTCAAGCTGACGAGCTCCTGATGGCACGGAGGTGAGCGATGCGGGCTGACAACTCCCGCCACATCGTCGCCGCGGCCCGCAACCGGCATGAGTACACCCGGGCCAAGGCGATCCAGGCCCTGCGCGAGATCGATGCTGAGGGCACGGCCGTCACTTTCGACATCGTGGCTCGTGCCGCCGGCGTCTCACGGTCCTGGCTCTACGCCCAGCCCGATCTGCGCGCGGAGATCGAACGTCTGCGGTCTGAACGGCAGCGTGCCTCCGCCACCCCGGTCCCGGTCCGGCAACGAGCGTCCGATGCCTCGCTCCTTCGGCGGCTGGAGGCCGCCAACGAGCGCACCCGCCGCCTCACCGAGGAGAACCGTCAGCTCCGGGAACAGCTCTCCCGCGCGCTCGGCGATCTCCGCGCCGCTCGGCTCCAGAACCTGACCGTGCCGGCGCCCCGCTGATGGCGCTCGTCGAAATCTGCTCTGACCGGGCGTGCCGGAACTGTTGATCTTGCTGGTGTTGGGCGGCCGGTGAGGCATCCTGGTGCCATGGATGATGCCGAGGCGACATGGCAGTCGTGGTTGTCCGGACTTGCTCCGTCGAAGCGGGCCGCGGCGGCGTCGCTTCGGACGCAGTTCGAGGCTCTCGGTGCGGCTGATGCGCCGGATTGGGCGAGGTCGGAGATCGACGAGAACCTGCCGCAGATGGCACGCTTCATGCTGCTCCGCTCCTTGTGGCGTGGTGCGATCGACGGCTGGGCCGGCCCGGGAGCTTTGGAGCAAGTGGCGGCGGCTCGGCGCCTGCTGGACGCAGGGGCGGACAGGGGCGACCTGGTTCTCCTGGCTCGGGCCATTGCCTATGAAGCCGTCTTCGCTACGGTTGACGAGCTGGATTGCGGCGGGGACGTTAACGTGTCCGGCGTGGTTGTCGGCTGGGTGGTCATGGAGTCTGGTGAGGACGGGTCTCCCACCGGTCGCCTCCTTTCGGGCCTTCACGAGGACTTGCTGACGACCGATCCGAGTGGGCGCGACGGTGCGGACCTGTGGCGGTAAGTCGCTTGGCGATTACGTCATCACGGCACGCCTTGGTCACCTGAACTACCAGGTCGCGGTTAAGCAACGATTGGGCCCTGCTGGCAGGGCCACGGATAGCCTTCCTGATTTGCCTCATGGACGCCTTCCCCGTCGCGTCGCCCCAGGTCAACGACGCACGCCGCTTCGGAGCTCAAGATAACGACCGTTAAATGAAGCCACTCCCGGTCTCCGCAAGGTCAACGAGTGGTTCATCGCCGCCGACGAAACAGTCGCCTCCACCCACGGACGTTCTGGGCAGCAGCCTCGAAGACAACGGCCTCCCAATTCCCCATGACGACACGGGTCGTGGGATGACCACTACCCAGCACTCGCTCGCAGTCGGCCAGCGTCTGCTCGTACATGGGAACGGCCCGGCCCAGGTCTCCCGCCTCCTGGTAGGCGCCGGCGAGGTTGTTGCGGGATTGCAGGGTGGAGGGGTGGTCGACACCCAGTACCCGCTCCCGATCGGCCAGTGTCGCCTCCAACAGCGGGATGGCCCGGTCCAGATCTTCCACCGCCCGGTAGGCAGAGGCGAGGTTGTTGCGGGAGGCCAGCGTGGTGGGGTGGTCGGCGCCCAGCACTCGCTCAAAGGCGGCCAGTGTCGCCTTCAACAGCGGGATGGCCCGGTCTAGGTCTCCCGCCGACTGGTAGGCGCCGGCGAGGTTGTTGCGGGAGGTCAGGGTGTCGGGGTGGTCGGCGCCCAGCACCCGCGCATAGTCGGCGAGCGTCTGCTCGTGCAGCGGGATGGCCCGGTCTAGGTCTCCCGCCGACTGGTAGGCGCTGGATGATCAGGCGGGCGCCGAGCCGGGCAACGTCCTCGATCACCTCGACCAGATCGCGGTCGGAGGCGAACAGGGCGTCGATCTCGGCGCGGATGGCCTGAACGGGCGGTAGTGTGCGTGCCACGAGCGTAGGTCCTTGCGTTGTGCGAACTTTGG
>NZ_JBQQCB010000271.1:0-5187 GCF_052246675.1 Nonomuraea sp. KM90
ACCACCATCGTGTTCAACAACGAGCTGACCGCCTTCGCCCGCGGCACCGACAACAGCCTGCAGCACTGGTGGCTGCGCCCCGGCGCAACCAACCAGCGCGACTCCTGGGGCGGCGAGTTCGCCGGATAAAACTAACTGTCTCGTCGAGGGACCTTCTTGAGACGACCTGAGGAAGCTGACGCGATCTCGTCCGATCATCTGGATCGGACGGGATTTCGCGTTTCCGGTGTCCCGTTGCAGCGAAAAACTGTGCAAGCTCATTGAAGGTGCAGTGACTCCTGGGGCTTACGCTCCCGAAGACGACGGGGACCGGCCTGTGCGTAGGGTGAGCCGGCGCGATCGACGCCCAGAGCATCAAGACGTCCGACAACGTCCCCACCACCAGTCAGGGCTACGACGCCGACAAAAGATCGCCTGAACGGTATGGTTGACATGCGCCGCTCTGCCCGGCTTCCAGAAGCCCATCAAGGATCGGGTCCATCTGGCCGCTGAATCGCTCAGGCTGCTGGCCGACCCCACCACGATCAAGACCTTGTGGGCCCTTCTGCAGGGCTCGCCCGTGGCTGCCGGCCCACATCCACTGGCCGGTCCCGCCCGGCGAACGGCCGAGCGCGCTGACCGCGCTGACCGCGCCGCACACCGTCCTGCCGCTGCATCGCCGGTCCTGCCGCCGCCGGTCCCGCAGGGACATCGAGCAATGGTGCGGAGGTCCGCCCGATGGCTTCCGCCGGATAGACGGTACGGCACGGTCGCTCCGCATGTACGTCGGCCTCCAGGAGGGCCCGCCGGTCGCCTTTGGGGGTGTCGCCCTCGGCAGCGCGCCACAGCCCAAGGACGGAGGTGACCTCTCATCGTCATGCGGCAGGTCACGCGCCCGCCGGGCGATGGCCTCGACAGGCGCGTGACCCTTCCCTTCCCGGTAGCGGTCTCGCAGGTGCTGACGAGCCGTGGTCGATGAGCACGAAGTCCTTGCCCAACGCGACGTCGGTATGGCCCGCCTTGGAAATGCCAGCGTGGATGTCGACCAGCAGCCGCTCTCGCCGCAGCGTACGGCACGCACAGTCGCCGACCGGACGATCAGCAGCTGGTAGCGCCTTGGCCCGGCGCAGGTAACGGCCAGCGGCCAACCACGCCAGGTCGCCCCCGATCACCACGACATCGACAGCACATGGACCTTTGGTCCTACTTTGACATCCTCCGCCCGTCTGAAGGCGGGCGATTCCAACAGCGACTACCTCACCAGGAGGGGGTTGCGTTGAGATCCGCGGTTCACTGGCCCGCCCAGCGGTGGGCCTCCCCGCGCAGCGACGGCATGCCCTGCCGCGTTCACATCGGCGTTGCCGGCGTATCCGCAGGACCGGCACCCCGAAACGCGCTTGGCTCTCGCGCGCCTCCCGGTCCACGATCCCGCACGCCGAGCACCGCCCGCCCGTGTACGCGGGGTTGATGGTCACGACCCACCCGGGGCCTTGTGCTCCAGCCGGTCCCACCCCGCGGCGAAGAAGGAGCGGTAGAGGCCAGCCTTGGCGGCGACGTTGCTGCCGGGCTCGGCGATGCTCCCCCTAGCCAACCGGGTCATAGTGGCGTGTTGTTTGTCGGAGTGGGCGATGACGATGGTGGCGTCGAGGTCGAGCGGGATCAGCTCGCCGTCACTGCCCGGTGCGCCCTCGCCCCGGCCAGGTCCCAGGCGCGTTCACGGGCCAGGGCCCGCGCCGCTCGCAGGGTCCTGAGCGCTTTGGTCTCAGCGCGGGCGAGCCGGTCGATCAGGCGGGAGACGGTCGGATCGGAGGCGACGGGGCCGAACAGCTCGGGCTGGGCGCGCAACGCGGCGATGTCGGCTAGGCAGTCCCCGCCGAGGGCGAGGCTGGTGTCTAGGTCGGCCACGATCTTGCCGGTGTTTCCACCCTCGGCTACCTCAGCCCTATCGACTACGAGCAGCAGACCATCGATAGGGTGCTGCTCGCCGCATAACGACCGGTGTCCATACTTCGGGGCGAGCCCCCTTCGGACGTTTGCACCGGTTCACCGTGGCCAATTCCAACCATCCCAACCACACTGTGCAGACTCGCGCCTTGCATGCGTACCTGCGCTGGGGCAACGCCCACGCCTCCCACCGCGACATGCTGGCCGCCCAACGCCGTGAAGGCGCCCGCGTCCGAAGCGAGAAAGGCATCCGCTGGGGTGGCCGACCGCTGGCGCCGGCTGCTTGAACATCACCCAATCCGATGATCGTTTGTGGTCAAAGCACTAGATTCGTCGTCATGGCACTCATGATGACAGTTGGAATGAGACCGATCCGACGGATCATCCTGATGGTGATTATGGCTTGTCTGTTGTTCAGTGCTGACAGGGTGGAGCCGCATGTGCAGTACCATGTCGGCCCGGAGTTTCGAATCGGGTATCCGGCCGGCTGGCGGATCGATGTCAATCCTGGCACGCGTTACCCTTGGTAATGGCCGCGAAGCCGCCACGGCGGCTGTTCGATTGGTGGGCCGAATATCAGGTGTACCTGCTTCCGCCCGGAGCCTCGTTGGAAGAGGCCGTGGAACAATATCTCACGTCCGTCCGAGACCCTTCCGATTCCGTGCTGGACGGTTCTTCCGGTTTCGTGCTGGAAGGACGTGAGAGAGTGGTGGTGGGCGGGAGCACACCGGGCTATCTGCTGCATGGCTTCCATGTCGAATACGCCCCCGACATGGAGAGCATCCCCATCACTGGCGAAACCGTTCTGTTCACCGTGACGGAACGTGATCAGATGCTCCAGGTTCGCTATAGGTGCCTACCGCGGCGATGCGGATTTGAAAACGTCGCCATCCGCTCTGTCATGAAGTCGCTGGTGCCGCAATGAAGGCGCGGCCTGGCGTCTCGGCGCTCACCGCTGACAGCCTTTACCGTGGATCGAACCGGACACCCAAAGAGTGCCGCGGATTTGATCGTGAACGGGCCGACAGGCCACGGGTCTACGCTCAGCGATAGCCCAGAGAGCCGACGTTCCGAGCGGGCCGGTTCGAGGCCCTGGCGTGCGCGTTCGTCGGCTTCCTGATGAACGACTAGGGTATCGCCATCCCCGGCTATGGCGCTGACGGTGGCGGTCCCGTTGACGTTGGCCGCTTGCGTTCGCGCCCTGCGGCTCGCCACGTCCACGCCACCAGCCCCAGGGTTAGAACTAGCAGCACCCACCCCATCTGAGGCCGGACCACGGTCCTCAGCCAGTCGAGGTCGCCGGGCTGCCCCTGGACCCGAGCAGGTAATACCCGAGCAGGCAGGTAGGCGAGAGACAACACCAGCAGGTGTACAACCGCGAACCCGTCCACGGCCGAGGCCGCCACGAGCGCCAACACGCCGAACGCCAGCCCGTCGTACCAGGGCAGGATGTACGGCGTCGCGAACAGGTACGCCACCACCAGCCCCGCCACCACCACCGGCGCCTCCAGCCCACCCCCAACGTGCTGCGGTTTCCCCCGAGACCGGTGCGTGCCCGCGGCGGGCTGAATCTGCGACGACCAGTGGCTGTGTGAGGCCCAGCGCAGCAGGCACCAGGCAACGAGCACCAGCACCAGCAGGGAGACGACCTGGATTTCGCCGCGATATGCGCTGCCCGTCCCGACCGTGGACTGGAGCCAACCTTGGACGAGCTTCCAGAACGAGGCATGTGAGATCGACTTGCTAGTGCGTGTCACTGGCGCGATCGCCGCCGCTCCGGCGATCGCGTATCCCGCGACCACCAGCGCTAACGCGCAGCCCGCCATGAGGGCTAGGCGGGCGGGTCGGCGACGTAGTTCCCAGGCCGGGCCCAGGCCAGCAAGCCGGCATTGAGTTTGATCGCCACCCCGAGTCCCAGCAGGCGCCTGCCCCCACGGGCCGGGCCCTGGCCAAGAGTGCGGCGACCACGCCGGCGACGGCCAACGTGTCTACGTGCATGCCCGCGACAAGGTGGTAGAGCAGGAGTGGGTTGGCCGTCCACAGCAGGGCGGCACGCAGGCGCCTGACTGGGTCGTCCCTCGTGAATCGGTCTGTGAGGAGTCCTGTCGCGATGAAGGCCGCGGCGTTGAACAGGGCCAGCACGAAGATCGTCAGCCGGAGCGAGTCGCCGCCGGCCCAGCTCGCGACCGCCTGGAGAGCCGTCGCCACCGGCCCGTACACACTCGGCTCCTCGCGCCACGGTTCCTCAACCGCATCGGCGACGGGATCGCCTGGCAGGTCGGCGGCGCCGTGAGTGTACGGGCTCAGGCAAAGTGTCACCATGCGGCCGTACACGGCGTAGTTAAGATGGTCGCCGGAGCCCGATGGAGGCAGGAACGCCAGGACCCCGGCGGCGATGCACCCGATGAGCACGAAGGAACGGGCGCTCGGCAGACCTCTGTGCCATTTCGCCGATGCCGTCCCACGATTTCCGCTCACTTCATGGCCGGGGTAGGCGGGGGCCGCGTTTCCCGGACCTGACACGGCGGGCACCTCTGGATCGGATCCGGCTGGGATCTTGGGACCGGATCCGGCGGGAAATTCTGAACCGGATCCGACAGTGATCGGGATCCTGGAGACGGCCGTGGCTGCGATGCGGATGGCGAGTAGAGCGGCGAGCAGGCCGAGGCCACCGAGAACGAGCGCGGCGGCGGCGAGGGCGATCGTCAGATGCTGGTTGGGGTGGACGTCGAGAGAGTACGGCGGGGACCAGGCGGGGCCGCTCAGCGAGGGGACCATGGGCGATGGGCCGAGAATTCCTATGGTGATCGTCAGCAGGATCGAAGCACCGATCGCCCCCGTGGCCGCTGCTGCCACCCCGCCTCGTGCCTTGTCATGCCGCATCTCCGGTTGCGTCACCAGGCCTCCAGGGCGCCGATCGAACGTGATCAGCACCATCCAACCGGCAGGAGCGTCCTACGCGCCAACCCGCTGATCGTTTCCGGTCACCGGTGCCGGCCGGGCTGGACGTGCACCTCGTGTGCGACAACTACGCCACCCACAACACTTCCGAGATCAAGGCGTGGCCGGGCAAACACCCCGCTTCCACGTCCACTTCACCCCGACCGGCTCCTCCTGGCTCAACCAGGTCGAGCGATGCCGGAGTTCCGCAGTTCCTGGTGGTGCTGGTGACACGGTTATGGGTAACAGGCCAGGTAAGCGGCGTTCGCGGTGGTGGCACAAGGAAGTCCGATCCGTGTCACTAGGAACACCGCTCGACACCTT
>NZ_JBQQCB010000272.1:0-5045 GCF_052246675.1 Nonomuraea sp. KM90
CTGTCCTGTCGCAATGGAGCTGGCGAGTCGCATGCTCCTGAGGAGCATGTTGTCATTTCGGGTGAGACCGCGGAGTGGCGCGGCTGAGTAACCTGCCGAGGCATCGTTGGGGGTTCGGTCTGGCGTCGCATGTGTCTTGTCATGCGGTGGACTTGCTGCCTGGGCGGTGACGACTTGGGTGAGACGGCGTGTCGGGGTTTCTCATCGAGGATGGCAGTGTGGTGTGTCGGTGGAGCGCGGGGAGGCTTCGCGGGTCGAGGCCGAAGCTGCGGATGACCTCTGCCAGGAAGTCGTGGTGGACGGGGTTGTGGGGTTTGCTGAGAAGGGTGGTCAAGACGACGGTCTCTGGATAGGTGACCATTTCGATGAGGTTGCGGTCGTCATGCGGGTCTGATTCGGTGTCCGGATTGAGCATCTGGAGGCGGTCGTCCCAGGTGCGTTGGAGTTCGAGAGGGCCGTTGTTGTTGCTGAACCATCGGCTGGTCATGGTTCGTGCTTCGTCGTGGAGGGCGCTCGGCTGCAGGGGATCGCGATGACCGCGTAGGAGTCGGCGGTGACGGATGTTCGCGCGAATCAACTCGTGGAAGCGTGGGCTGATCGGGAGTTGCCTTCCGCCGAGCCAGCGTTGGTGCTGGAGACAGATCCGCTGGTGGGGGTAGGTGCGTTGAACGGCCAGGCCATGGACTCCGCGGCTGGCGGCGCAGAGCTGACAGACCTTTGTTTTCCAGGCCGTCGGCGTCAGGCTTGCCGGAGGGGTCGGGAGCGGGTTGGGTTGGGCGAGGGCGGCGAGGGAAGGGAGGGCGTGGATCAGCGCCGGGCTGTTTCGGCCGGTCAGGGCGGCGAGACGTTCGATTGAGGAGAGGGTCCAGCCGGTGAGGTCGTCCTTGTCTCGGGAGTGATGGCGGCCGGTGGCGATGAGGGCGTCGATCCGGCGGATGGGGAGGCGGTTGGCGTCGGCGAGGCGGTTGAGGTAGGAGCCGATCAGCTCGTTGGGGAGCGGGGCGAGGGGGACCGGCAGAAGCCTTGGTCGTGTCATGCGGCAGGGTTGTCGGGGTGCTGGTTGCGGCGCTTGCGCTGCTTTCTGCGGGCGTTGTGGCGTTCGGCGGCTTGGTCGAGGTCGATGGCTTCCAGTCCCTTGCGGGTGATCTTCTCGGTTTCGTCCGTGAGGGCGTCGATCGCGGCTTCACGGATGAGGTGGGAGAGGCTGCCGATCATGCCGCCGGTGCGGTCGTGGAGGTAAGGGCCGAGTTTGCGGAGGGTTCCGGGCCGGTGCGCGTGCAGGAGCAGAGAATCTTCCATGGTCGCGACCAGGGCCTGCCAGGCGTCTTTATCTGTGGCGGTGTTGTGGGGGAAGGCATTGGTGGTGATGAAGCTGTAGCGGCCGGCGATCTGGCCGCCCCTGCGTCCGGCGAACAGGCCAGTGCCTTCGACTTCGACTCCTGCGAGCACGAAGGTGGCGGGGATCCGCTCGGAGAGGTACTTGATCTGGTCGGAGGCCTCGGCGCCGACCCGGGTGGTGGGGTCTAGGTTGTGCAGTTCGTCGATGAGGACGAGATCGGTGCCCAGGGTGCAGAGAAGATCGCAGACTGCGTTGGTTACCTCGACCTGGGAGTAGCGGGCGGGGAGTTGAAGACCGATGAACCGGGCGATCTCGGTGGCGAGCATCTTGGGCGTTGCGGCGGGAGGAACGGTCACATAGACCACCGGTACTGCCCCGGATCTGTGCAGGCCGCGATGGCGAAGAAGCTGCTCGTGAGTCTTTCCCAACTGGGTGATCGCCGTGGTCTTTCCGGTGCCGGCCAGACCGGAGAGGATGATGCCGCGGCGGGCGGATTTCTGGCGTCGGTTGAGCAGGATCCGCTTGCGGCCGGTGGTGGTGACTTTCCGGATCGTCGGGGTGGAAACGATGACGAGTTGGGAGTGGTAGTCCTCCAACGCCGCGTAGTAGTCGCCTCGTTCAGCTTCGGTGAGCTTCTGCCGGCGGGCGGGCGGCAGGAGGACGGGCGGGCTGATGCGTTCCGTCGCGAACTCTGTCCAGCCTTCCCGGCTGGTAAGGGGGTTGTGTTCTGATTCCTCGGCGGGACCTGACGGAGTAGGGGCGATCATTAACGGCTCCCTTCGGTGAAGGCGTCGAACACGCCGAACGGGATGACGTCACGGGAGTCGGCTGCTTCTGTGGCGGCGGGCTCTTCGTCGGGTTCGGGCTGGTGATCGGGGCGGAGTGGCATGCCGGTCGAGGCTTTCGTGCGTGCCGCGATGCGGCGGTCGGGGCCTTTCTCCGCGCGGGTGAGGAGGTCGTCGACCACCAGAGCGACCGCGTTCTCATCGGTGTCATCGGCGCCGCGGGCCGCCAGGATCGCTCGCGCGTGTCGCCAGGTGAAGTCGGCGAATGGGCCGGAAACTAGGTGTCGGCGGGTCCAGGGGACGGTGATCCATCCGTCGCCGCGATGGTCGCGAACCCAGACCTGAGATGGGTCGTAGGGGTCGTAGTGGACCTCCCAGAGCCCATCTCGGGTGGCGATGCCGGAGGACTGGCGCCGGTATTCACCGAGCTCGGGGCAGTCGTAGGTCCGATAGTCGATCTTTATTCCGTAGTCGTTGATCGCCCGCCATTCGACGGGCAGCAACTCCAGGTAGTCGTCGCCGCTGAGACAGACCGGCAGATATCCGGATCGGGCCACTAGCAGCGCATAGACCTCGTTCGGCGAGAGCGCTCTGCCGGGCAGGAACGGGCTGCGCAGCCCGTCGTGCGGGCGAGGCTGCCAGCAGGCGACGACCCATTCGTCGAACAGGTCGGCAAGCTCCTGGATCGTCCAGACCGCCTGGATATCCTGGCCCCGCATCGTCACATTCGAACCGACATATCCGGCGACGTGCTGGCAGAACAGGGTGTTGATCGAAGCGAAGGTCCGCTCGACTACCGCCTTGTCCGTCGGGGTCGCGGGCCTGGCGGGTTGAACGGAGATCCCCAACGACCGGCAGGCCTCGGTGAAGGTAGCCGAGACGAACACCTTGCCGTGGTCGATGATGATCGTCTCCGGAACGATGACGGGCCGGGCAGCAGCGTGCTTCAAGCGCGAGTCGATGCTCATCAACCGGGCGTGCGGGATCAGCGAGGACGACATCCGCAACGCCTCCGCCCAACCCGGCCGCATCGGCTCCGGCACCAGCGTCCGCGCCAGCAGCAGTGCGGCATCGACCGCCTTGGTTCCAGCGGGTCGGAGCACCGCAGCGCAGATCGTGCGGGAGGCAACATCGACCACGATCGTGAGTTCGGCCCTTCCGATCACCCCGTCGTCCAGGACCACCAGGACATCCAGCGGAGTCGTGTCGATCTGCACCAGCTCGCCCGGTCGGGATGCCGCCGTCGGCGTGAACGGTGCCTCCGGCCGCCTTGCTTGAGAACGGCGGGTCGTGGCTGAGCCGAAGGGGTGCCGGCCGCGTTCAAGCTCGCGAAGCAGCCGATAGAACGTCGCGCGCGACGGAACTGGCACGATCCCCTCACCGAACCGCTCGACCAGCAGTTTCTGAACGCGGCGGAACGCTCGGGTCTTGGTGCCCGTCGTCGCGGTCTCCTGAGCAGCCAGGACCTCCTCAACCACAGCGACGAACCTCTCGTCGCAGCGGCCCGTTGGCTCCGGAGTTCGAAGGGTCCGGCCGTCGACGAGCCCCCAAACGCCCTGCTCGTGCCAGGCGCTCCGGAAACGGTGGAGAGTCCGAGCCGAGGTCGGTGTTCCAGAAGCAGAAAGTTCGGCGGCCTTCGCCGCGAGCCGTTCGGTCAGCGTCCGCCAACGCGGATCGTATTCGGGCTTGGGCAGCGTCCCCTCGGCGGCATCCGGCGGAAGTCCCGTCTCAAGCTCGATCAGGTGCCGTTCCAGCGCTTTAGCCTTCTGCAGGGCGGGTTCCGGCACCGTGTCCAGGAGCCCGAACGGGGCCAGGCTCGGCGAGGAGGGCTCACTGTCGAGTAGTTCGAACCCGGGCGTGGCGACGAGATAGGAGAACAGCACCATCGACGCGGTTCCCGCGCTGTCCAGCAGGCGGACCGACGTCCCCTCCAACCCGACTACCTGATGCATCCGACCGTCCAGCCTCAGCCGGTCGCCGACCCGAACAGCGCCGCGAGGTCCCTCGCTTGTGCCCCTCACCGGCCAGCCTCGCTGATCAGACTCCGGTCCGAGAGCGGGCGCGAGAGGTCCGTGGTGAGCTGTCCTGTCCAGAGCAGGTGGAACACCACCGGCAGAACCTCGATTGGATCGCTGACCGTCGCGGCCTGGGCCAACAACGGCCCTGGAACCGTGAAAGCCGCGACCACCGCGGGCACCATCCCGGTCTCCCCATGCCGGCGGTGTCGATAGCCGGCCAACCATCGGAGATTCGCCGCCCGTGTCGGCTCTAGTTCCCCGACGAGCCGGTAAGCCCATCCCGCCAGTTCGCAGGCCCGCCCCATCACGCTGAAGGACTCCGCTGACCTCACATCTCGTCGCTCAACGGGTCGGCAATCGATCACCAGAGCCGTTCCATCGGCCGTGCGAGCGAAGAAGTCCGGGGCGTGCGACCGCTCCCGCCGGGACGTCTCGTCTCGCCACCACAACCAGAACGGCTGAGAAGCGAACCCGACCACCTGCGGATCAAAGTCCAGCAGCATCGCGTGATCACGCTCAAGCCAGGACTCGAACCCCACATGGGCGTCCATCGTGGCCGCGTAATACAAGCCCGGAAAGTGCCGCTGCCCCCGGTAGGAGACGAACTCCCGGACCGGCGGCACCGATTCGTACCCCACATCGACGGCGTCGCCCAACGGACGGCGCACCGCTCCCCGCTCACCCAACCACGACAGCTCCCAACTGCTGCCAGTGTGCTCTCTGATCTCCTCCATCCCACGACCATCGCTGATCCATTGAGACCCGCCACCTAAAACGAGAACTGAATCACCTCAAGGGATGCATAACGTAACTGTCAAGTCACCGAAGGTGGCATCAGGGCGGTGTGCCGTGAGACGAGCGCAAGATCCAGTGAGAATCGGCCAACTTCAGTGCGACAGGACA
>NZ_JBQQCB010000273.1:0-4991 GCF_052246675.1 Nonomuraea sp. KM90
CGACGGCCTTGCGCGCGCCACCCGCCTCGTCGGGCACCACCGAGCAGTCGTCGGGGTCGGTCGAGCTGATGAACGCGTACACCACCGGCACGGGCAGCGACGCGGCGATCGGGGCGCGGGCCTGGGTGCGCCGGCCGGTCACGATGATGCCGTCCACCCGCCGCCCGATCAGCGTCTTGACGTGGTACTGCTCCCGGATCGGATCATCGCGCCCGTCACACAGGAACACCGACATCTGCCCCGCCCCCAGCGCGTCCTCCGCACCCATCAGCACCGGGATGCTGAACCGCCCGATCGTGTCCGTGGTGATCATGCCCACCGTGTACGTACGCCCCGAATGCAGACTCCGCGCCCCCGCGTTCACCTCGAAGTTCAACTGCCGGGCCGCCTCCCGCACCCGCACCCGCGTCTCCTCCCGCAGCGAACCACGACCGTTGAGAGCCTTGGAGGCCGTGCCCACCGACACCCCCGCCAGCGCCGCGACGTCGGCGATGGTGACGTGCCGCGCCAATTTCCCCATGTTTCCTCCACTTTCCTGAAGCCTTGCCATCTCAACTGTACATCCCGTTGACTACGGGAACAGAGCGTTGCTAGCGTGAGGCAAACGATTTCCTAACTTTCCCGTTTGTCGCGATGAGAGAGCCGGATGACTACGCCGAAACCCGCAGGCAACCCCCTGGCCACAGCCGGCCTCCCGCCGGACGCCGGCCCCGCCGTCCCCGGCCCCGGAGCGGTCTCCTCGCTCCGGCCGCTCGGCCTGGACCGGGTGCTGCTGGACGACGGCGGGCTGCTCGGGCAATGGCGGCGGCGCAACGCCGAGCACACGCTGCCGCACTGCCTCGAACGGCTGGAGAGCAGCGGGAACCTGGACAACCTGCGCGCCGCCGCCGGCGACCCGGGCGGGCACGAGTTCGCGGGGATGTGGTTCGCCGACTCCGACGTGTACAAGACCTTGGAGGCCGCGCTCTGGGAGCTGGCCACGCCCGGGGCCGACCCGCGCCTGCGGGACTTCGCCGGTGACACGGTCGCGCTGCTGGCCCGCGCCCAGCAGGCCGACGGCTACCTGAACTCCTACTTCACCGTCGCCGAGCCGGACCAGCGCTGGCTCAAGCCGGTCTGGAGCCATGAGCTCTACTGCGCCGGGCACCTCATCCAGGCCGCCGTCGCCGCGGGGCGGACCGGGACGAGCCCCGAGCTGGTCGAGGTGGCCCGGCGCCTGGCCGACCTGCTGGTGGAGCGGTTCTCGCGGGTGGAGGAGGTGTGCGGGCATCCGGAGATCGAGACCGCGCTGGCCGAGCTCTACCGCCTCACCGGGCACCGCCCCTATCTCGACCTCGCCCGGCGCTTCCTCGACCTGCGCGGCCGGGGCCTGCTCGACCACGGCCGGTTCGGCCCCCGCTATCACCAGGACCACGTGCCGCTGCGCGAGGCGACGGAGGTGGCCGGGCACTCGGTGCGCCAGCTCTACCTGCTGGCGGGCATGGTGGACGTGGCCGTGGAGACCGGCGACCTGGCGCTGCTGGCGGCGGCGGAGCGGTTGTGGGACGACGCCTGCCGCACCAGGACGTACGTGACGGGCGCGCACGGCTCGCGCCACCGCGACGAGGCGTACGGCGACCCGTACGAGCTGCCGCCCGACCGCGCCTACGCCGAGACGTGCGCCTCGATCGCGAGCTTCCACCTCAGCTGGCGCCTGCTGCTGGCCACCGGCCGGGCCCGCTACGCCGACGAGATGGAGCGCGTCCTGCTCAACGGCGTCGCCGCGGCCGTCTCCCAGGACGGCCGGCACTTCTTCTACTCCAACCCGCTGCACCTGCGCACCGGCCACTCCAACGCCGGCGAGGAGGCGGCCGGGCACCGCCTGCCCTGGTACTCGTGCGCCTGCTGCCCGCCCAACATCGCCCGCCTCATGGCCTCCCTGCCCGCCTACCTGGCCACCGGCGACGCGGGCGGCGTGCAGCTCCACCTGTACGCCGGGGCCACGATCGACACCGGCGCGGCCCGGGTGGAGGTGCGCACCTCCTATCCCTGGCAGGGGCGGGTGGAGCTGACCGTGGCCTCGCGGACCGCCGAACCGTGGACGCTGGCGCTCCGCGTGCCGTCCTGGTGCGACTCCCACACGCTGCTGATCGGCGGCGAACCGGTCGAGGCCTCCCCCGAGGACGGCTACCTGCGCCTGACCAGGGCCTGGGGCGACGGCACCGGCGTCGTGCTGGACCTCGCCATGCCCGCCAGGCAGGTACGCCCCCACCCCCGCGTGGACGCCGTGCGCGGCTGCGTCACCCTGGCCCGGGGGCCGCTGGTCTACTGCCTGGAGCAGCACGACCTGCCCGAGGGCACCGTGCTGGAGGACGTGCGCCTGCACCCCCGCGGCCCGCTCAGGACCTCCGGGGGCGACGCGTCCCCCGTCGTGATCACGGCGTCCGGCTCGGCACTCGACGGCGTCGCCGGCGCGCCGCTCTACACCAGCGAGGGCGGCGACGAAACCGCCGGCCCGGCGCTGGCGCTCACCGCCGTCCCCTACTTCCTGTGGGGCAACCGGAGCGAGGGCCCGATGCGGGTCTGGATTCCGGTGGCCGACGCGGGATGACCCACCCAGCCCCTGTCCCTACCAGACAGAGCGAGGTACGTACGTGTCCACCCCCCGACCGAAGCGAACCGCCGCCGTCTTACTGACCGCCGCCATGCTCGCCTGCGGACTGGCGGCACCCGCCCAGGCTGCGGCCGGCGCGACCCTGACCGTCAACGTCGCGCAGCCGTTCCGCCCCGTCACGCACGCCGCCTCCGGCGGCCTGTACGGCCTGGCCGAGAACGGCAGGCCGGCCGACTCGACGCTGCTGCCGATCAAGGTCAACTCGCTGACGCAGCCTGCCCCGGGCGTCGGCCAGCGTCCCAACGGCCAGCCGCCGGGCGGTGACTCGCTGCTGGTGGCGCCGCAGGCCACCCGCGTGGGCGCCGGGCAGTTCATCCGGATGCCGGACATCTACCCCGACTTCCCCTACCGGTGGGTGAGCTGGGACGACTGGCTGGCCAAGGTCACCACCATGGTCAACGCCAGGCTGTCGGCGACCACGGTCACCAACGTGATCGGCTGGGAGCTCTGGAACGAGCCCCACTACACCTGGAACACCGCGGCGGCGGGCAACTTCAACGACGGCTGGGTGCGTACGCACCGGGCGGTCCGCGCCCTCGACCCGCTCACCCCGATCGTCGGCCCGAGCACGGCCACCTACAGCCGCTCCTGGATGCAGGCGTTCCTAACGCGCGCCAGGGACACCGGCACGCTGCCCGACATCATCTGCTGGCACGAGCTGCAGAACCCCACCAGGATCGCCGCCGACCTCGCCGACTACCGCAGCCTGGAGGCGTCGCTGGGCATCAGCCCGCGCCGGATCTCCATCAACGAGTACGCCGCCCCGGCCGAGGTGGACGTGCCCGGCCGGATCGCCAGCTACGTGGCCAAGCTCGAACGCGGCGGCGTGGAGTCCGCGCACCGCGCCTTCTGGTACGAGTACGGCACCATGAACGGCCTGGTCGTGAACAACAACCAGCCGACCGGCACGTGGTGGCTGTACAAGTGGTACGGCGACATGGCCGGCAGCATGGTCACGACCGGCTCGACCACCACGACCGGCCTGGACGGCTTCGCCGCGTACGACGGCACCCGCAGGATCGTCAACGTGGTGTTCGGCAACGAGGCGGGCACCAACACCGTCAACCTGACCGGCCTGGGCGCGCTCGGCTCCAGCGTGCGGGTCACGCTGCTGTCCACCCCCTCCAGCGGCCGCTTCACCGCCGTGACCGCCCCCACCACGGTCTCCACCACCACCCGAACGGTCAGCAACGGCCAGCTGAGCGTGTCGGTGCCGGACATGGTGGCCACCAGCGCCTACCAGCTCGTCGTCGAGCCGGCCTCCGGGGTGCCGGCCTACCAGCAGCGCTACGAGGCCGAGAACGCCTCGGTGTTCCGCGCCCAGCGCCTGACCACCTCCAGCGCGTCCGGCGGCGGGTACGTCGGCCGCATCGACAACTCGGGCACCCCCCGCACCGACAGCTACGTGGACTTCGTCGTCAACGTGCCCACCGCCCGCGCGTACACGATGACCATCGGGTACGCCAACGGCACGGGCGCCACCGCCACCCAGGGCCTGGCCTACAACGGCGGCGCCTGGGGCACGGTCAGCTACCCGCCGACCCCGGCCTGGGGCCAGTTCGGCGCGACGGTCGCCACGACCGTCACGCTCAACGCCGGCTACAACGTGATCCGCCTGGCCAAGGGCTCCCCCTACTTCGCGGGCGGCACCGGATACGCCGAGCTGGACTACATCCAGCTCACCTGACCTTCGAGAGGAAACAACCGACATGGCGAGCTCCGTCCCCGCCCGGCGGGCGGCCTGCCTGGCCCTGGCCGCCGTCACGCTGGCGGCCTGCGGGTCCCCCCAGGACGCCTCCACCTCCGCGCAGCCCTCCGGCGCGTACACCGTCTGGGACCCCTATCCCCAGTTCGACAAGAGCTCGGAGTGGGTGAAGCTGCTGGACAAGTGCGGCACCCAGGCCGGGGTGACGGTCGAGCGGACCGGCTACGACACGACGGACCTGACGAACAAGGCGCTGCTGGCGGCGCAGCAGGGCAACGCGCCCGACGTGCTGATCGTGGACAACCCGGTGGTGTCGACGCTGGCCGAGGCCGGCGTGCTGACGACGACCGAGGAGACCAGGACCGACACCTCGTCGATCGCGCCCAACCTGCTGGCGGCCGGGCAGACCGGCGGCAAGACGTACGGCGTCCCGATCGGGGCCAACACCCTGGCGCTGTACTACAACAAGGCGGTGCTGGACAAGGCCGGGGTAGACCCCGCGTCGATCAAGGACTGGGCGACGCTGACGGCGGCGCTGGGGAAGGTGAAGGGTGCCGGGAAGAAGGGCATCACGTTCTCGGCGATCGGCACCGAGGAGGGCAGCTTCCAGTTCCTGCCGTGGTTCTGGGGAGC
>NZ_JBQQCB010000274.1:0-4872 GCF_052246675.1 Nonomuraea sp. KM90
CCCGGCCGGGTGCGCCAGGTGAGGAACCCCATGCTGGACAGCAGCCGCAGGTTGGAGGTCAGCGAGGCGCGGCTGGCACCGATGGCCTCGCTGATCTGCCCGGCCGACTGCTCCGGCGGGTCGCACACCATCAGCCAGCCCAGCACCCGGCCGGCGATCGGCGGCACGCCGTCACGCGCCAGATACATCGCCACCCGCTCGACCCACTCCAGCAACGCTTCCTGGTCGGTCACGCGCCCCACCCCCTCTTGCAGTTATTTCAGCATAAGCTAAAATAACTGTACAAGATGCGCCCTCTGCGGCGCTGCCATGGGCGAGCCGGGAAGTCTGGTCGGCCCGCGACGTTCGCTGTCGCGGAGAAGGAGGAGGACTTCCTGATGACCTCTCGCGCTCTTTCGGCGCTGCTCGGCAGCGGCGTCGCCGCCGGCGTCCTGGTGCCGGTACTGCTGTGGGCCGACGGCGCCACCCGGCCCGGCTACAGCCTGTGGCACCACGGCGCCAGCCAGCTCGGCACCGGCGACCGCGCCTGGCTGCAGACCATCAACTTCGTGCTCGGCGGGCTGCTGCTGGCCGCGTTCGCCGCCGGAGTGCGTCAGGCCCTGCGCGGCGGGCGCGGTGCCGTCTGGGGACCGATCCTGCTCGCGGCCACCGCGGCGGGACTCGTCCTGGCCGGGCTGGTGCCGACCGATCCCGCGCTGGGCTACCCGCCCGGGCAGCCGAACGTCGTCACCACCGCCGGCCGGGTCCACCAGCTCGCCGGTTTCCTGCTCTTCGCCGGGCTCAGCGCCGCCGCGTTCGTCCTGGCCCGACGCCTGCGCGAGACGAGCCGCGCGTGGAGCCGCTACTCCCGGGTGTCCGGCGTCCTCGTCATCGTCCTCGCCTTCGCCGCCGGTATCGCCTACCGCCTGGACACGCTGGGCCTCTGGCGGCCGGCACCCGCGGGGCTCCTGGAAAACCTCTCCCTGCTGGCCGGATTCTGCTGGCTGATCGCGGTGGCCGTGCACCTGCGCCGCGTACACGCCGACAGCCGCGCGGGATCGGCGGTGTCCTCGGAAGGCAAGACCCGTCACTGATTCCGGTGCGGCGAACGATGCCGCCAAACGGGGTGGATCTCGGTGCCGCTTGGTCAACGAAACGGCGGCGCTCGCCGACCGCTGACGCGACTACGGCGATGAGCAGCAGGACGTCCAGCGGCGCACGCCTCGCGGCGGGAGCCGTTCCTGCAGGCCGCTCAGCACCTCGTGCAGACCCAGGGATATGCGCAGATGAGCGTGCAGGACGTGCTGGCCGAGACCGGCACGTCCAAGGGCGCCTTCTACCAGCCTCCGGTGAGCGTAGGACCCTGTCCGGCCGCCCGAGGCGACGGCGTGCGTCGTGGCATCCGGCACGCTGTCTCCTTTCCGGCACGCCGGCCTGATCTCCCCGCGCGGAGCGGTCTACGGCCTGCGCCCAGACGCGCTGGCGTGGGGAAAGTGTTTGTGCAGGCGGTCAGGCCGGATCGGACGCGTCGGCGGTGCCGACGTCCACGCGGACTACGCCGCTGACGTATCGGCCGCCCTTGACGTCGCCGGGCACGACCAGGCGTGGTCCTTGTTTGTCGAGCTTGTTGCCGTTCTGGGCGACGGCGAGCAGGACCTTCTTGCCGGAGAAGGCCGGGTCTGTCTCGGCCCAGGCGAGGGTGGCGCGGTAGCCGTCGGAGCCGGTGGCGGTGACGACCAGGCGCAGTTGGCCGTTCTTGACGTCGGGGTCGATGCGGGGCTTGGTCAGCGCCAGGACGTCGGCCAGTAGCGGGCCGGTGAAGGTGTGCTTCTCGGCGCCGTGGGAGGTCTGGTAGCGCACGCGGACGGTGTGCTGGGGCAGGCTGCGCAGTCGAGCGAGGGTGAACCAGCGCGGCTGGGCGACCTCGCCGCGGACCTTGACCGGCACGGCGCCGAAAGCGCTCTGCCGGGAGGAGGATGGGCCGGCGGCGGTCGCGGCTGCGGCTGTGGCCGTGGCGGGCGCATCGACCGGCAGCGTCGCGAGCAGGGCGGTGGCGAGTGCAGTTGTGGCGGCCCAGTGGCGGGGGGCACCGAGCCTCATGGATGTGTTCTCCGATCTCGTGGATGCCATGGCTGAACCGTAGATCATGCCGCTGCTGCGGCGTAAGACGGGTATTCAGGCTGGAATGTGCGGAAGGTATGGTGAGTGGTTGTGACGACGTTTCGGATCAGCGAGGCCGCGGCGCTGCTCGGGGTCAGCTCCGACACCGTCCGCCGGTGGGTGGACGCGGGCCGGTTGACGGCCGAGCGGGACGAGCACGGCCACCGGCAGGTGAACGGCGCCGACCTGGCCGCCTTCGCCCGCGGACAGGTGGAGGCGGTCGACGGCGGCCGTTCGTCGGCGCGTAACCGCTTTCGCGGGATTGTCACCGAGGTGATCCGCGACGCGGTGATGGCGCAGGTGGAGATCGCCGCGGGGCCGTTTCGGGTGGTGTCGCTGATGAGCCGGCAGGCCGCCGATGAGCTGGGCCTGGAGGTGGGGGTGGTGGCGGTCGCCGTGATCAAGTCCACCAACGTCGTCGTGGAGATTCCCGGTCACGAGCGCGTGGCCAGTCACTTGTGAGGAGCCCCCCTTGGTGTTCAGGCGTCTTACCCGATGGGCGATCGCCCTGCCCGTCGTACTCGCGCTGGCGGGCCTGTCCGGTTGCGGCTCCGGCGAATCGGCCACGACCTCCGCTTCAGCCTCGGCGTCGGCTTCCGCTGGTGGCGGGGCCAAGGAGGTGACGGTGTTCGCGGCGGCGTCGCTGACCGGGACGTTCACCGAGCTCGGCAAGGCCTTCGAGGCCGCGCATCCGGGGACGACGGTGAGGTTCAACTTCGGCTCCAGCTCGACGCTGGCGCAGCAGATCGGCCAGGGGGCGCCGGCGGATGTGTTCGCCGCGGCGAGCCCGGCCACCATGAAGACGGTCACCGACGCCTCTCTGGCGGCCTCGCCGGCCACGTTCGTCCGTAACAAGCTGCAGATCGCGGTGCCCGCCGACAACCCGGCCAAGGTGGATGAGTTGAAGGACCTGACCGACGCCAAGGTGAAGGTGGCGCTGTGTGCCGAGCAGGTGCCGTGCGGCGCGGCAGCGGTCAAGGCGCTGGACGCGGCGGGGCTGAAGGTCACCCCGGTCACCCTGGAGCAGGACGTCAAAGCCACCCTGACCAAGGTGGAGCTGGGCGAGGTGGACGCGGCGCTGGTCTACAAGACCGACGTGATCGCCTCGGCGGGCAAGGTGACCGGCATCGAGTTCCCGGAGGCGGACCAGGCGATCAACGACTACCCCATCGCCACCCTGACCAAGGCTCCGGCGGGTGAGGCGGCCCAGCAGTTCGTCGACCTGGTGCTGTCGCAGCAGGGCAAGGACGTGCTGACCAAGGCCGGCTTCGAGACTCCCTGATCGCGAGATGAGTTCTTCTGTGCCGGAGCAGCTCGGCTCGGCGGGCCCGCGTGGCGGGCCCGCCCGTCGGCCGGCCGCGGGCCGTGAGGTCTCCGGAAGATTGCCGTGGATGCTGGTGCTGCCCGCCGTCGCAGGTCTGGTCTTCCTGGTGCTGCCGCTGGCCGGGCTGCTGATCCGCGCCCCCTGGTCCACGCTGCTGCAGCGGCTGGCCGAGCCGCACGTGCTGGAGGCGCTGCGGCTGTCGCTGGTGTGCGCGAGCGTGGCCACGCTCGTGTGCCTGCTGCTCGGGGTGCCGCTGGCCTGGCTGCTGGCCCGGGTGGAGTTCCCGGGACGGCGGCTGGTCCGAGCGCTGGTGACCGTGCCGCTGGTGTTGCCGCCGGTGGTCGGCGGCGTCGCGCTGCTGCTCGTGCTCGGCCGGCGCGGCGTGGCCGGCCAGTGGCTGGAGGCCACCTTCGGGATCACGCTGCCGTTCACCACCGCAGGAGTGATCCTCGCCGAGGCGTTCGTGGCGATGCCGTTCCTGGTGATCAGCGTGGAGGGCGCGCTGCGCGGCGCCGACCAGCGCTTCGAAGAGGCCGCCGCCACCCTCGGCGCCTCGCGCTGGACCGTTTTCCGGCGGGTGACACTGCCCATGGTCATGCCGGGCGTGGTGGCCGGCGCCGTATTGTGCTGGGCGCGGGCGCTGGGCGAATTTGGCGCCACCATCACCTTCGCCGGCAACTTCCCCGGCACCACCCGCACCATGCCCCTGGCCGTCTACCTGGCGCTGGAGACCGAGCCGGAGGCGGCCATCGTGCTCAGCCTCGTGCTGCTGGCCGTCTCAGTGATCATCCTGGCCAGCCTGCGCGACCGGTGGGTGAGCGCGCCATGACGCCCGACGGACTGCACGCCCACCTGGTCGTCACCCGGCCCGCCTTCACCCTCGACCTCACCCTGCAGGTGGCCCCCGGCGAGGTGGTCGCGCTGCTCGGCCCCAACGGCGCGGGCAAGACCACCGCACTGCGCGCGCTCGCCGGGCTCACCGGACTGTCACGGGGCGAGATCATCCTCGACGGCCGAACGCTGCACACCCTGGCCGCCGAGCAGCGCCCGATCGGCATGGTCTTCCAGGACTACCTGCTCTTCCCGCACCTGTCGGCGCTGGACAACGTCGCCTTCGGGCCGCGCTGCCACGGCGTGGCCAAGACCGAGGCGCGCAGCGCCGCCGCTGCCCTGCTGGAACGGGTCGGGCTGGCCGACCGCGCCGCCGCCAAACCCCGGCAGCTGTCCGGCGGCCAAGCGCAGCGGGTCGCGCTCGCCCGCGCGCTGGCCGTGCAGCCCAACCTGCTGCTGCTGGACGAGCCGCTGGCCGCCCTCGACGCCCACACCCGGCTGGAGATCCGCTCCCAGCTGCGCCGCCACCTGGCCGACTTCGACGGCGCCACCGTCCTGGTCACCCACGACCCCCTGGA
>NZ_JBQQCB010000275.1:0-4813 GCF_052246675.1 Nonomuraea sp. KM90
CCTGAAGATCGCGGTGCCGCTGGTGCTCATCGTCGCCGTGCTGCTGCTGCGACCGCAGGGCCTGTTCGGCTCGGCGCCCGTGGAGCGGGCGTGAACACGGTCCCCGGGCTCGTGCCCCCGGGGCACCGCAGGATGCCCGTCGGGCAGGCGGCCGGGGACCGGCGGCAGGTGTGGCCGTGGCGGCGCGCCGGGCTGGGCGCTCTGGCGGCGGGCGCCGTGGCGCTGCCGTTCGTGCTGCCGCCGTACCTGTTGTTCCAGGCCACACTCATACTCGTGTACGCCGTCGCTCTGCTCGGCCTGTACCTGTTGGTGGTGCGCTGCGGGCAGATCCCCCTGGGCCACGGCACGTTCTTCGGCGTCGGCGCCTACACGGCTGCCGTCATGATCGCGCAGTTCGGCCCGCCGTACCCGCTGACCCTGCCGGTCGCGGCGCTGCTCACCTTCGGGCTCGGCTGGGCGGCCGGGCTGCCCGCGCTGCGGCTGCGCGGGCTCTACCTGGCCATGGTGACCTTCGCGGTCGCCGTCGTGCTGCCGCCGCTGCTCAAGCGCTTCCCGGCGATCACCGGCGGGGCGATGGGGATGCCCGTGCCCACGCCGCGGGCGCCCGTGCTGGACGACGACCAGTGGGTCTACTTCCTCGTCCTCGGGGTGACCGTCACGGCCTTCGCCGGGATCCGCAACCTGACGGCCTCGCGGGGCGGGCGGGCGCTCACCGCGCTCCGGGAGCACCGGGCGGCGGCCGAGGTGCTCGGCATGCGCCCGGCGACCCACATGACGCACGCCTTCGCCTGGAGCGCCATGTACGCGGGCACGGCGGGCGCCCTCTACACCTGGACGGCCGGCTTCGTCTCCCCCGACTCCTTCGCCCTCAGCCTGTCCATCACGCTGCTGGCCGGGGTGGTCATCGGTGGCCCCGCCACGCTGACCGGGGCGCTGCTCGGCGCGTTCGTCGTGATGGGCGTGCCCGCCGTGGCCCGGGAGCTGAACCCGGCCGCCCCGGGCGTCATCTCCGGCCTGCTGATCGTCCTCGTCGTCTACGCGGCGCCGACGGGACTCACCGGCCTGCTGCGCCGGACCGCCTGGAGCGTCGCCGGGAGGCGCACATGACAGCCGCCGGGAGGCGCACGTGAGAACTGCCGGGAGGCGCACGTGAAAACGGTCGGGAGGCGCACATGAGAGCCGGGGTCGTGCCGCTGGCCAGATGTCTCGCCGCGTCGCTCGTCCTCCTGGCGTCGGGCTGCCGGCCGGCGTCCGGCGAGGTCACGCTCACCGGCGGCTGCGCGGGCCAGGTGGGCACCGGGATCACCGCCGAGTCCGTGCGGGTCGGCGGGATCTACCCGCTGTCCGGGCCCGCCTCCGCCTACGCGGCCGTCGCCCAGGGCGCCCGCGCCTACTTCGACCACGTCAACGCGCGCGGAGGCGTGGAGGGGCGGCGCATCGAGTTCCTGGTTCGCGACGACGCCTACCAGCCCGCCCGCGCGGTGGAGGAGGCTCGCCGCCTGGTGCTGCACGACCGGGTGTTCGCGCTGTTCCAGACACTCGGCACCCCCTCGACGGCCGCGGTGCGTGAGTACGCCGACCGGTGGAGGGTGCCGCAGGTGTTCGTCGCCACGGGGGCCACCCAGTGGGGCAGCGACACCAGGCGTCCCTGGACGATCGGCTTCCAGCCCAGTTACGTCGCCGAGGCCCGGGTCTACGCCCGCTACCTGGCCAAGGCCAGGCCCGAGGCCAGGGTCGCGGTGCTGTACCAGAACGACGACTTCGGCCACGACCTGCTCGACGGCTTCCGCCAGGCGATCGCCGGCACGTCCGTACGGCTCGTGGCGGCGCTGAGCTACGAGGTGACCGACCCCAGCGTGCAGGGCCAGCTGGCCAACCTCGCCGCCTCCCGGGCCGACGTCCTGCTCAACGTCAGCACGCCGAAGTTCGCCGCCCAGGCGCTGGCCACCGACGCGGCCATGACCGGCTGGAACCCCCTGCACATCGTCAACGGCGTGGCCGCCTCCCCCGCCGTCCTGAAGCCCGTGGGGTACGACAAGGTCCAGGGCATCGTGACGGCCGGGTTCCAGAAGGAGCCGGGCGCGCCGGACTGGGCCGACGACCCGGGCATGCACACCTACCTGGCCGCGCTGGCCCGGCACGCGCCCGAGGCCGACCCCGCCGGGCAGCAGGTGGTCTTCGGCTGGACGGCGGCGCAGGCCTTCGTCAAGGTGCTCGAACGCATGCGCTGCCCCTCCCGTGAGGCCATGCGCGCGGCGATGCGCAGCCTGTCGGACGTCGAGCTGGACCTGCTCCTGCCCGGCATCACGCTCTCCACGGGGCCCGATGACGGGTTCCCGATCGAGTCGATGCAGCTCACGCGCTTGGAGGGCAACCGCTGGGTACGGTTCGGCAAGGTCATCGACACCCGCGCCGAGTTCGGCCCGGTCCCGCCCCAAGATCACCCTTGATTGCGGCGGAGTCCGCCGTCCGTTCACGAGCCCGCCATGTCCCTATTACAGGGTCTCTGTCCATGATTCGGAAGTTCCGCCGTACGCTGACCGTCACCGGCCTGGCCGCCCTGGCGACCGCCGCCACCCTCACCTCGCTCCCCCCGGCGTCCGCCGCGGACGGGTTCGACCGCATACACGAGCAACTGCTGCGGCACGGCCCCGGAGCCCCGCTCATGATCGCCGCCCACCGAGGGCAGTGGCGCGACGCCCCGGAGAACTCCCTGGCCGCGATCCAGGCCGCCGTCGAGGACGGCGCCGAGATCGTCGAGATCGACGTACGGCCCACCCGCGACGGCCACCTGGTGCTCATGCACGACGAGACCGTCAACCGGACCACCAACGGCACCGGCCGCGTCGCCGACCTGACCCTCGCGCAGATCAGGTCGCTCCGCCTCAAGCAGGGCCTGGGCGGCAACCAGGCCGCGCTCACCGGCCACACCGTGCCCACCTTCGAGGAGGCGATGCTGGCCGTCAAGGGCCGGGCCCTGGTCAACCTCGACAAGGGCTGGCCCGTCCGCGAGGCGATGTACGAGGTGCTGAAGCGGACCGGCACCGTGGACCACGGCCTGTTCAAGGGCGCCCCCACGGTCGAGGAGGCCGCCGCCTTCATGGCCCGGGACGCCGAGATCCTCTACATGCACATCATCGACGACAGCACCGCCGGCGTGGTCGGCACCTTCCCCGGCCGCCAGCCCGTGGCGTACGAGGTGGTGTTCGACCGGGCCGAAGATCCGCAGGTCGCTCCCCGGACGCTGGAGAAGATCGCGCGGCACAGCCGGATCTGGATCAACAGCATGTGGTACGGCCTGGCCGCCAGGTACACCGACGAGGCGTCCCTGCGCGACGCGAACCTCGGCTGGCGCGCGCTGGTCAGGACGTACGGCGCGAACATGATCCAGACCGACAACGTCGAGGCGCTGGACTACTGGCGCGACGGCGGCAACCTGTCCCACTGGGGCCGGCAACCCGGCAACCGCACGATCCGCGTCGAGGGCGAGGACTTCGCGCCGGGCGGCGAGGGCGTCGGCTACCACGACCTCGACCCGAACCGCTGCACCGTGGCCCGGCCCGAGGAGGGCGTGGACATCTGCGACCTCGAGGGCGCCATCGCGGTGAACTGGATCCGCGGCGGCGAGTGGCTCAAGTATCGCTTCGAGGTCAAGCAGCCGGGCCTCTACCAGGTCTCGGCCCGCGTCTCCTCGCCGTACTCACCGGCCGGCACCGTCGTGCTCGACTGGGGCACGGGCACCGGCACCACCACCCCGATCGCGAACACCACCAGCCACGACGCGCTGACCCTCCAGCCCCTGGAGCGCCGCCGCCTCACCGGGGGCACGCACGAGCTGGTCCTGCGCATGCCGGAGACCGCCTACCAGAACTTCAACCTCGACTACCTGCAGCTCGACCTGATCAAGCGCTGACACCCGGCCGGAAGGCGCTCAGCCGGGCGCGATACGCAGCTCGCAGTAGCTGAGTTGCGAAATTTCGCAATTCAGCAGAGTATGGGGCTGTTTACTTCGGCGATCCGGAAGGTGGCACGCGTGAGCGGTGCGTTCGCGGCGGCGGTGCGAGAACGGGCACGCCTGGCCCGGGCGGCGGTGCTGGCCGCCCGTCGCGACCAGGACCCGGACGAGGCTCTCGTGGCCGAGGCCGAGTGGGAGCACGTTACGCGCCTGGCCCGCACTCACGGCATCCGCCTGGCCGAGCCCGAGCCGGCCGAGGCTGAGCCGGCCGAGGCTGAGCCGGCCGAGGCTGAGCCGGCCGAGGCTGAGCCGGCCGAGCCCGAGCCGGCCGAGCCCGAGCGGGGAGAGCGGCCGTAATGTCGGTGCCGTTGTACCAGGCCAAGGCGGAGCTGTTCCGGCTGCTGGGCCATCCGGTCCGGATCCGGGTGCTGGAGCTGCTGCAGGAAGGGCCGAAGCCGGTGCGCGACCTGCTGGCCGAGATCGAGGTCGAGCCGACCGGGTTGTCGCAGCACCTCGCGGTGCTGCGCCGCTCCGAGCTGGTGACCGCCCACCGGGAGGGCTCCAGCGTGGTGTACGCGCTGTCCGGCGGGGACGTGGCCGAGTTGCTGCGCGCGGCCCGTCAGCTGCTGACCGCCAAGCTGTCCGATCAGCGTGAGCTGCTCAGCGAGTTGCTGCAGGCCGAAGCCGGCCGGGAGTGAGCAACCTGGTGACCGCGGGCCTCGCGGGGGATCGGTGCGGCAAGCCGGGCCCCGGAACGCGGTACGGGCTCGGAGGGTGGGTGGGGGGGAACCAGGCGCCACCCCCCCCACCCCCCTCTTTCTGGGGCGATGCCCCCACCACCCCCCCAAGACCAGGGCC
>NZ_JBQQCB010000276.1:0-4668 GCF_052246675.1 Nonomuraea sp. KM90
CGGCCATCGTCTGGTTCCCTTCGATCTTGATCTAGCTACTCGAAGGATCACTCGATGGCCGTCTTCATTTCACGACGCCACGCCTGTGACCAGGCCAAACTCGTACACCACTCCCGTGGACGCAACCGCCCAGATATCGCGCGGCGACAGGGCCGTGGCTGCAAGGGTGCTGATGGGTGTCTCATGCTGGACCCAGGTTCGGCCGTCGAAGTGCCGGGCCCACCGTCCACCGAACGTCCACGCCTTTCCATCCCCCAACGCAAGCACCTCCCGCTCCGTTTCTGTCTCATCCGTATCGGTCGGGAGGAAAGACCAGCGCTGGCTGTCGAAGCGCAGTAGCCCGGAATCGCCTCCCTCATAGTCCTCGGCGACAATCCACACATTCCCTGGGGCGGAGGCGGAGACCTTGGTCAGGGTGAGGGAACGGCTTCTCTCCGGGAGTTCCCGCACCAACCGGCGCCACCGCCGACCGTCCCAGTGGACGAGCACCGAGTCGTGGTAATCGATCTCGACCCGCTCGCCGACCGCCCACGCCTGGCGGCCGTTGGTCGCGATGTCCATGAACTTCGCACCATTGGCCAGCTCCTTCTGCCGGTAGGCCACCCGCCAGCGCCCATCGAGCCGCCCCTTCCACACGGGGTTCACGGATTCCGTCACGGCAGAGCTCCGGCTCGGCGACGAGGGAGGCTCCGAGGCGGCCTCGTGCCGCGCGGAAAAGTCGACCGAACATCCGGCTAGGGCGACGACCAGGACGACGCATCCCCATCGCGCGCCCACCAGTCCCCCTAAGATCGCGGTGTGCCCCAGTTTAGCCCGACTGGAACCTGCAGTGACGTGCCACGTTCGCTGCTGGAGGGCTTCATCGACGTGTCCCGGACGAATGCATCAGCATTCCACGAGCACATCGCACCCGTCCTGGGGGCCTGGCCCTGCCAATCGGTGCGCTGGCCCTATACCAGCTCCCTCATAGCGTCTTCGTGGGTCTGGCACAGATGACCGCCTCCCCGGCTTCCTTGCTTGGTGACGTGGTGAGGAGGGCCAGTGGATCCAGAACACAAGGCGGTATTCCCGAGGTTCGTGGCCGAACGCTCGGGAGCGCTCTTCCGTGCCGCCTATCCGCTGACCGGCGACCGGCACGCCGCCGAGGACCTGGTGCAGTCGGCGCTGGCCAAGACTGCGGCGAACTGGCGGCGCCTGCGTGACCCCACAGCCGCGCGAACGGTTCTCTGACGCCGGCCGGCACAACGGCCGGCCGCTACTGGGCCATCTGTTGATGCAGGCGGCGTGCTTCCTGCACGAGTCTGCTCGATCCCTTCTGGGCGGCGATCGCCGCCACTTCCGGCAGGTCCGCGCGCACTCCGGCGATCTTGGCCGCGCTCGCTCCCGCCGCCAGCAAGTCGGCCAGGCCCGCGCGGGGCCGTTCACCGGTCTTGGGCAGCAACCCGGGCAGCAGCCGTACGATCACCGCCCACGTCACCTCATGCGCGCCCGCCTGCGTTGCGGCGTCAGGCGCCGCGACCACCCGGTTGAGCTTGACGAAGTCGCCCGTGACCAGTGCGGTGACCGCCTCCCCCAGTTCCGCCACAGGCACCTCGTCGCGTGCGGCCAGCGTCAGAGCGCGTCGGTGGCGGCCGCGCGCTCGGCGGTCCGCTCGTGGCCCATGCCGCAGGTTAGCGCGTACGCCATGCCGGTGGCGAGCGGGCCATGGCCGTGCGCCAGGTCCGCCAGCACCCGCACCTGGCCATCGCTTCTGTCCATCCAGGGCGGCAGGCAGCAGGCCAGGTGGGCGGCCACGATCTCCCGATGCGACGGCATGACGGGTGGCCACTGCTCAAGCGTGTAGACGGTGTCGGGCCGCGGCCCCAGCAGCTCTCGGATCGGCTCCGGCACCAGCTCGGCCGCCTCGGCGGGCAGGGTGACGGTGGCACGCAAACTTCGCTCGACCCTGTACCCCGCGCGGGTGTCGATCGAGACGATCACCTGGGGGTCGGCCAGCCCGTCGCCGCGCATCCACACCGCGCAGGCACGGCCCGCATCCGAAGCGAGCCGCCCGGCGCGCTGCACGTCCCCGCTGGGCACCTCGCGTGGCAGCCGCAAGAGTGCTTGGGCGAGGTCGCGGGGCAGCGCCTGCACCCCAGCTGCCTCGAGACGTTCGAGCCGGTCAAGCAGGACGCCGGGTTCGAGGTGGCCGGAACCCGCCGTGGGAGTGGCCAGCAGGACGGGATACCTGCCGCCGTTCTCGAACCGCCCGGCGATCTCGAGGGCACGGCTCATGGCGAATCGGTCGAACGGATTCGGTCTCATCGGCCACGCGGCATGCTTGGGCGGGGCGTCTGACAGAGTCTTGCCGTCCTGTGGGGAGGCGAACGCCAGGAAGGCGTGCCGCAGCGCCCCGACGGTGCTCTCACGGGTCTCGTGCTCGTAGTGGCCGAAGAAGTGGGGGTCGAACGGGTGCCACCACGGGTGCAACGCCGCCCGTAGCGCGTCGGCGTCGCGATCGGACCATTCGGCCAGTCCGGCGAGAAGGCGGTCGAACTCGTACAGGCCTGATGAGTAGCCGAACGCGGCCACGGCATGGGCGAGCTCTTCCGGCGATCCGATGGGCGGCGGCATTCGCCGCAGGTCACTAGGTGCGGACAGCGGCGCGACGCTCACCTCGTCGGCGACGCTCACCTCGTCGGCGACGATGCCGCCCCCGTACGCGGCCGCGATCTTCTCGCGCAGTTCGGCGGGGAGACCGGTGGCCGCAGCCCTGATCGCGTCACGCGCTTCAGTGCCGGCCCGCGCGGACAGCTTCACGGACAGGCGCACGGCACGTTCCTGTAGCGCCAGCGTGTCCTGCGCGAAGATCAGCGCCATAGCGTGCAACACCGCATCCACCCACCGTGACGGACCTGCGGCGATACCAGCTTGCGGGGACGGATCCGTGGTGAAGCCGGGACCACCGTCACCGGTCGCCGGAGGAGCCTCGCGTAGCACGGCGTCGCCGGCCCATTGGATGGCGGCGCGCAAGAGTTTCTTCTCCGGTCGAAAGGCCAGTGCCTCCACTGCCTCGGCGAACAGCTGCTCCCCCAGCCGACCTGCTTCCTCCAGTCGCCGTAGCTGTCTCAGCGCCATGTCGGCCACTGCGGCCGGCCCGGCCGGGAGGAGCCTGGCATAGTCTCCGGCCCGCGCGGCCACCTCGTCCAAGTCGAGGCCGAGCCGGTCATGCAGGCTCACCAGCACGACTGGCGCTCCGGGTCCCTACAAGATCTGGAATCGGATGTCGTCGGGGACCTATTTCCCGCCTGCGGTGATGGCGGTGGAAATACCGAAGGCCGGGGGAGGCACCCGCGTTCTGGGAGTACCGACCGTGGCCGACAGGATCGCCCAGACGGTGGCAGCGCTGGCGCTGGAACCCCGGACCGAGTCGATCTTTCACGACGACTCCTACGGGTATCGGCCCCGGCGCTCCGCGCTGGACGCGGTGGCCACGTGCCGCCAGCGATGCTGGAAGAAGGACTGGATCATCGACCTCGACGTCGAGAAGTTCTTCGACAGCGTGCCGTGGGACCTGATGGTCAAGGCGGTCGTGGCCAACATCACCACCGGCCAACGATGGGTACTGCTGTATGTGAAACGGTGGCTCGCCGCTCCCATTCAGCAGCCCGACGGAACCCTGGTCGAGCGGCACCGAGGAACCCCACAGGGTTCAGCGGTTTCGCCCGTCCTGGCCAACCTGTTCATGCACTACGCGTTCGACACCTGGCTGGCACGCGAGTTCCCGACCGTGGAGTTCGAGCGCTACGCCGACTTATGCCGAGGCCCGGGTTATGCCGACCCGGCCCGGAGAACGCCTGGTCGGGGTGATGGGCGGGTTCCCGTGTCGGCATAATCCTGCGCGTTCGCTGGTGATCTGCCTGTCTGGTTCGTGTCAGTGGTTTCTCCGGACGGGAGACGATCATGGAGACGGACGTGGATGCCGGCTGCGCGCCGGCGGGCGGGAACAGCGCGGGGCTGCTGGCGGAGTTCCGCACGTGGCTGGACCGAGAGCGGGGCCTGTCGCCGGTGTCGGTGCGCTGCTATTCCAAGCAGGCGAAGGCCTTCCTGGCCGCGATAGGCGGGCCAGGAACGGTGAGCGGCCTGGACGCGGTCAAGGTCACCGCGTTCATGATGGACCACTCCCGCGACCGCAACACCTGGTCGGCGAAGGCGATGGTGACCTCGCTGCGGGCGTTCCTGCGGTTCGCGCACGCGACGGGGCGGACCGCCGTTCCGCTTGCCGGGGCGGTCCCGGCGGTCGCGTCCTGGCGGCTGTCCGCGCTGCCGCGCGTCCTGGCGGCTGTCCGCGCTGCCGCGCGGGCTGCCGGCCGCCGAGATCGAGCTGCTGCTGGCCGGCTGCGACCGGGACACGGCGGCCGGACTGCGCGATTACGCAGTCCTGTCCCTGCTGGCCCGACTCGGGCTGCGCGGCGCCGAGGCCGCCGGCCTGCAGCTCGGTGACATCGACTGGCGGGCCGGCGAGATCGCGGTCACGGGCAAGGGCAGCCGCACCGAGCGGCTTCCCCTGCCGGCCCCGGCCGGGGAGGCGCTGGCCGCCTGGCTCTGCGGCGGCCGTCCCGCCTGCCAGTCGCGGGCGGTGTTCGTGACGGTGCGGCGGCCTTATCGGCAGCTGACGCCGGAGGCGGT
>NZ_JBQQCB010000277.1:0-4667 GCF_052246675.1 Nonomuraea sp. KM90
ACTACACCACCCTGGGCACCGGCTACGTGCAGGAGGCCCACGAGCGGTTCGAGAAGATGCAGGAAGCGCTGATGGGCGGCGACAAGGCACCCTCCGAGCGGGTCATCGACGACAACCGCGCCAAGTCCGGCCACGAATACCGGCTGCAGACCGAGGGCGAGCACCCCGTGCACAGCCTGGCCCACAACCGCTGACCCGCGCCTGATCGTGCCCGTCTCCCGGGCCGCAGGAGTCGTCCAGGGCGGGGGAGACGGGCACGGCGGTGCGGAAGTCAGTGGTGTTGAGGGGCCGACGGAGCCCGGCCGGGCGGTGCGAGGTCCTGATCGGGCAGAAGCGCGTGCAGCACCAGCGCCGCCGGAGCGTTGGGACCGATCAGGGTGAGGTTTCCGCCGAGTGACCGGGCCAGCCGGCGTGCCCGCAGCAGGGCGGCGGCGCCGCGCGAGTCCATGAGGGACACGCGCCGCAGGTCCACGCTCAGCCGCGGGCCCCGTTGGTGGATCACCGTGGCGAGGAACTCGTACAGATCGTCGGCGGTGAGGAGATCGACGTCGCCGTCCACGCCGACGACGGGAGTGCCTGCGGACATGCTGACACTGAGATCCAGTCTCATGAGGGTTCCTCGCTGGTGCTGACTCAGCGCTCGGGTGCGCCGAGTCCCCTCCCGTACCCTGAGACCATCGTCTCAACCGCATTCTCACAGTTGCGCTGCCGCCGCAGTGAGGCCCGAAGGCGCGGGCGCCGAGCGGCGCATGACCCGCCACGCTTCCCGGCGGGCCCGCCGCCCGCTGACGGGCGGGACAGGAGCCGAGCCCGGCGGTTTCGCCCGTGAGCCCAAGGGCAGGGACGGACCTCATGTTGGTGCTGGATGACACGCCTTTCCTGCTGCTCGAAGGCTACGGGTGGCTGCCCGGTCTGCGGCGGCGCGCCCGGGGGCCGGTGGTGCGCACCCGGCTGATGGGCCGCCGGACGGTGGGCCTGTGCGGGCCCGAAGCGGCGCGCTTCTTCTACGACGAGAACAACGTTCACCGTCGTACGGCACTGCCCGAGCCCGTCACGAGCACGCTGATCGGGAACGGGGCGGTGCACCATCTGGACGGCGTCGAGCACCGCGTGCGCAAGGCGATGTTCATGTCGCTGCTGACCGGTGTGGGCGTCGGCTCCTTGGTGGCGCATACCGGCGTGGCCTGGGACGAGGCGGCCCGAACGTGGGGCGACGGGCGTCAGGTCGTGCTCTTCGACGAGGTCGCCGAGGTGCTGACCCGAGGGGTGTGCCGATGGGCGGGCATCCCGCTGGACGACGCCGAGGTGCCGGCCCTGGCCTCCGATCTGACGGCCATGGTCGACGGGTTCGGCAGCGGCGGGCCCCGGCATTGGCGCGGCCGGCTGGCCCGCAGGCGTCGCGAGGCCTGGCTGACCGACCTGATCAGCGACCTGCGCGACGGCACCGACACCGCGCCGGCGGGCTCGGCGTTCGACGTCGTCGCCGGTCACCGCGATGCCGGCGGCAGGCCGCTCGCCGCCCGGACGGCGGCGGTGGAGCTGCTCAACGTCATCCGCCCGACCGCGGCGGTGGCCTGGTACGTGACCTTCGCCGCCCACGCCCTGCACCGCTGGCCCGAGCAGCGCGAGGCGCTGCGCGACGGGGACGCCGCCCACGCCGAGGCCTTCGTGCACGAGCTTCGGCGGTTCTATCCGTTCGCGCCGTTCGTCGGCGGCCGAGCGGTCCGCGACCTGTCGTGGGCCGGGGAACGCATCCCCGCGGGCAGCCTGGTGCTGCTCGACGTCTACGGGCAGAATCACGACCCAGAGCTGTGGGATGAGCCCTACACCTTCGACCCCGGGCGGTTCGCCGGGCGCGAGCTCGGCGCCTTCGACCTGATCCCGCAGGGCGGCGGCGATCCGGACACCGGTCATCGATGCCCCGGGGAGGACATCACGGTCTCACTGGTGCGGGCGTTGGCGGTACGGCTCGCCCGCTTGGACTACGACGTCCCCGACCAGGACCTGAGCATCTCCCTGCGGCGCGTGCCCACCCGTCCCGCCAGCGGTTTCGTCCTGGCGGCCGCGCGGCGTGCGGTCCCCCGACCGCCGGAGCCGCCACCGCGGCGCCGAACGTCGCGCCCGTCGCCGGCACAGTAACGGTCACCGCGGCCCGGCTCACCCCGCCCGGGAGGGCGCATTCATCGCGGACGGCTACGCGCCGGATTCCCGGTCATGCCGGCCTCCGGACGTCAGCCGGTTCATGGTGCGCGCGAGCGCGGCGCCGTACACCAGATGACCCGCCGCCAGGACGGCCTGACGGCCGGGGCGATCACGCTGGATCGGCGGAAGGGCGCCCAGCCGCGGCACCCACCCCGCGTAACTGCCGACCCAGATCGTCAGCGCGTACGCCACTCCGAGCGCGACCGGGGCATGTCGCCCCCGCGTCATGAGGCCGAACAACGCGCCGGAGGCGCTGCCGAAACCCACGTGAGCGGCCGCGCCCAGCAGTCCCTCCCCAGGCTTGCGCCGGTGTTCGCGCCCGGGCAGGGCGGCACGCGCGATACGTTTCGGCGGCTGGTCGGCCATCATCCCCGCCCGTTGGCCCGCCACCATCACCGCGCTCATCGCGGCGGTGGCCACGGCACCGCTGATCGCGCCGCGAAGCAGGTTGCGCATCATGGATGGTGCCGCTGCCCACCGCTGCGTCCCCGAAACGGAAGACGCCAAGGGAAACCCCGCGGAAGGAACGAGGACCGCCGCGAGTCCGGTTTCCAGGACGGGATGGCGCGGACGTCGCGTACGAACCCGGCACGGACGCCGCGCCCCGGCCCGACCGCACAAGACCCATGGGCCGGACACAGGAGGTGGCCTGGCGCAGGCATAGGACCCCGTCCTTGGGAAAGGGGGGAGCCCTCGGAGCGGCCGCGCGAGAGCGCCGGCCGGCGAGACGAACCCGACCAGTCGAGGCAGAGGAAAAGCAGATGGATCCGACACGACAGGAGACCGGCGGCGTCACCGGAACTCAGGACAAGGACTACAACCTGATCTGGTTCGTCGAGCAGTGCCTGAGCAACGTGCTGCGGTTGGAGAACTACATCGCCGACGCCGAACGCGCCGGGGACGACAAGCTCGCTGACTTCTTCCGCCGCGCTCAGGCCGAGAGCCGCAAGGGAGCCGAGCAGGGCAAGGACCTTCTGCGCCAGCACCTCGCCGGGTAGTGGCGGCATGTGCTGACGACGTCGAGAGCCTCTCCCCGTCCGGGGTGGAGGCTCTCGACGGGTCATGGCGGGGGCCGACCCTGAAGCGTCCGGCGAGCCGCTGGTCCCAGCCTGGCGCCGGGCTTTCCGGGCAGGTGGTGAGACGGGCGGTCCGCTGGTTCCCGCACGCGGATCGCCTCACCCGGCGATGACGAGATCACCGGCTCCGGCTGCCCGACAGGTGGGCCAGCAGCAGATCCAGCGGACGCGGCACGCGATCGAGGTCGAGTGCCGCGACGAGCAGGCCGGAGTAGCGGATCTTGCGGCCACTGCCTGATCCCATGAACCGGCGCAACTGGTCGTGAGTGGCGCTCCCGCGCCACGCGGGTTGCCTCTGGAGCGTACGAAACGAGCTGAGCTCGCCCTCGGCGTCGACGACACGCTCGACCGCGGCGGTGCCGAGGGCGCGGATCAGCTCGTCCTCCAGGTCGGCGACGCACACGAAGAACCCGAGCGCCTCCAGGTCGCTTCGGCCGAGATCGCACCCGAGGCCGGCGCGCTCGAGACTCCTCCGGAAGTCGCCCTCCTCCCCGGCATCGCACAGGCCGGCCAGCCGGAGGCCGTGACCGGCAGGGCCGAACCTCCCGACGTACGTCCCGATGTTCGTGGCACCGCCCATCGCCACGAGGGAGATGCCTTCGGCCGCCAGGTTCCGGCCGTGGCGCCCGGCCAACGCTTCGATCGCCGATTTGTCACTGGCTCCCTCGACCAGGACCACGGTATGCGTGTCGCTCACGGGCCCAGCCTCGCACCGAGCCTGGAGGGGTTCACCTCCTTTTACGCGTCGCCGCCGTAGTTCTTTCTGGAGGCGGCGGCCGTACGTACCGTTCCGGCGAATTGGCCCACGAATCTGCCCCGAAAATGCCCCCAAACTCGGAGCTTTCTCCGCCCTAGCGTGGGGATCATGACGAACGAGAACGATCGAGTCCCGGAGCCCGGGCCGTTGCTGCCGCCGCTGCGACCGCTGGGCGGACGATCATGAACGCTTCGCACAGCCTGCGCTCCGTCGTCCGCGGCCGGGTCCTGCTGCCGTCCGACCCCGGGTTGGACGTGGCCTGCCGTCCCTGGAACCTGGCCGTCGAGCAACCGGTGGCGGCGGTGGTCGAGGCCGCCGACGCCGATGACATCGCCGCCCTCGTCCGTCATGCCCGTTCCGCCGGGCTGGGCGTGGCCGTCCAGCCGAACGGGCACGGGGCCAGCGGCCGGGCCGAGGGCACGATCCTGCTGCGTACCGGCAGGCTGGACACCCTGGAGGTCGATCCGGTGGCCCGGCGGGCCCGCATCGGCGCGGGCGTGCCGTCCGGACGCGTGCAGGCCGCGGCGGCGGCGTACGGGCTGACCGGGCTGCCCGGCAGCTCTCCCGTCGTCAACGTCCCGGGCGTGGCCCTCGGTGGCGGGCTGAGCTGGTTCGGCCGCGCGCACGGCTGG
>NZ_JBQQCB010000278.1:0-4629 GCF_052246675.1 Nonomuraea sp. KM90
CGCGCAACTTGACCTGATCGTCCACCCGCCCGACGAACTCCAGCACACCACCCGCCCGCCACCGCACCACATCACCGGTCCGGTACATCCGCGACCCCCCGAACGGACACGCCACGAACCGCTCCCCGGTCAACCCGGGACGCCCCGCATACCCCCGCGCCAGACCCGCACCACCTAGATACAGCTCACCCGCCACCCCCACCGGCACCGGCCGCAGGAAGTCGTCGAGCACGAAGGGCCGGACGCCGGCCAGCGGCCGTCCGATCGGCAGCGAGCGGTCGGCCGGGGTGAGTTCGTGGACGGTGGAGGTGCAGGTCGCCTCGGTCAGGCCGTACACGTTGAACAGCCGGGCCGCGCCCAGCGGGCGCCAGCGCCGCAGGTGGTCCGGCGAGACCCGCTCGCCACCGATGATCACGAACCGGAGCGACTCCGGCAGCCGGCGCCCCTCGCGGGTGAGGATGTCGACCCATTCGTGCCAGTAGGGCGTGGTCACCTCGAAGCCGGTGATGCGCTGGGCCTCCAGGTGGCCGGCGAGGTCGGTCACGGTGGTGAGCCCGGCGGCCCCGGGCAGGACCACGCACGCCCCGGCCAGCAGCGCGGGCAGGACCTCCTCCAGGATCACGTCGAAGGAGACGCCGGCGACCTGGAGGATGCGGTCGTCGGCGGTGAGGCCCAGGACGCCGGACATCGTCGCGGCGTACCGTGCCAGCTCGCCGTGGACGAACATCGAGCCCTTCGGCCGTCCGGTGGAGCCCGAGGTGAAGAAGACGCAGGCCAGGCCGGCGGGGTCGAGCTCCGGGAGGGCCCGCGGGTCGGCCGGGGGGCCGTCGGGGCGCAGGACGGGCAGGTCGACGCCGCCGAGCGACGCCGCCAGCTCGGGCGTGGCGATCACCGCTTCGGCGTCCGCGTCGCGCAGCATCGCCGCCAGCCTCGGGGCCGGGGTGTCGGGGTCGAGCAGGAGGAACGCCTTGCCGGCCGCCATGACGCCGAGCATCGCGATCACCAGCTCGGGCCGGGCCCCGGTCATCACCGCGACGACCTGCCCGGGCTCGGTGCCCAGCCGCAGCAGCCGGTGAGCCAGCCGGTCGGCCTGCTCGACCAGCCCGGCGTAGCTCACCCGGCGGTCCTCGCAGCTCAGCGCGATCGCACCGGGGGTCTGCCCGGCCCGCGACCTGATCAGCTCGACCACACTGCCACCCGGCTCGGCCGCCTGGCCGGGCTGGTCGCCGTTCCACCCGGCCAGGAGGCGGCGGCGCTCGTCGGGGGCGAGCACGTCGATGTCGCCGATGGGCCGGTCCGGGTCGGCCGCGACCGCGTCGAGCAGGCGGAGCAGGCGCCCGGCCAGCGAGCACGCGGTGTTCTCGTCGAACAGGTCGGTGCTGTACTCCAGGCCGCCGCGCAGCCCGAGAGGGCGGCCGTCGTCGCCGTACCGTTCGGCGAGCCCGAGCGTGAGGTCGAACTTGGCGACCCGGAAGCCGACCCGGTGATCCGAGACGCGCACGCCGGGCAGCTCGAACGGCGCCGGATCGTCGTTCCGGAGCACCAGCATGACCTGGAAGAGCGGGTGGTGCGCGGCCGAGCGGACCGGGTTGAGCGCCTCGACCAGCCGCTCGAACGGCAGGTCCTGATGCGTGAAGGCGTCGAGGTCCACCTCACGCACGCCGGCGAGCAGCTCACGGAAGGTGGGGTTGCCCGAGGTGTCGGTACGCAGCACGAGCGTGTTGACGAAGAACCCGACGAGGTCGTCCAGCGCGTCGTCGGCGCGCCCGGCCACCGGGGTGCCGATCGGGATGTCGGTCCCGGCGCCCAGGCGGGTCAGCAGCGCGGCGAGGGCGGCCTGCAGGACCATGAACACGGTGCCGTCGCTCTCCCTGGCCAGCTCGACCAGCCGCCCGTGCAGCTCCGCGGCCACCTCCAGCTCGACGAGCGCGCCCGTGTGGCTGGGCGCGGCCGGTCTGGGCCGGTCGGCGGGCAGTTCGAGCTGGTCGGGCAGGCCGTCCAGCCGCTCGGCCCAGTGGGCGAGCTGGCGGGAGAAGACGCTGTCCGGGTCACCGTCGCCGCCGAGCAGCGCGCGCTGCCACAGCGTGTAGTCCGCGTACTGGACGGGGAGCGGGTCCCAGCTGGGGGCCTGCCCGGCGGTGCGCGCGGTGTAGGCGGTGGCGAGGTCACGGCAGAGCACGTCCCCGGACCAGCCGTCGGCGGCGATGTGGTGCACGACCAGCACGAGGACGTGCTCCTCCGGGTCGGTGGTGCACAGCCAGGCCCGGATGGGCAGCTCGGCGGCCAGGTCGAAGACGTGCCCGGCGGCCTCCGCCACGATCGCGGGCAACTCGTCGGGGGCGCAGGCGCGTACCGAGAAGAACGGCCTGGCCAGGTCGGCGTCCACGATCTGCTGGCGGGCGACGCCGCCCTCGGCGGGGAACAGGGTGCGCAGGCTCTCGTGCCGGGCGACGACGTCGTTCAGCGCGCGGGTCAGCGCGTCCGTGTCCGGCCGGCCGGACAGCCGGAAGGCCATGGGGATGTTGTAGGTGTCGCTGGGGCCCTCCCACTCCCGCAGGAACCACAGCCGCTGCTGGGCGTAGGAGAGCGGCACCGCGTCGGGGCGCGGCAGGGGGACGAGGGCGGGGCGCAGGTCGCGGCTCTCGTCCCAGCGCGCGGCGAGCCCGGCCACGGTCGGCGCGACGAACAGCTCCCTGACGTTGACCTCGACGCCCAGCGTCGAGCGGATGCGTGAGATCAGCCGGGTGGCCAGCAGCGAGTAGCCGCCCAGGGCGAAGAAGTTGTCGTCGATGCCGATCGAGGGCAGCCCGAGCACCTCGGCGAACAGGCCGCACAGGATCTCCTCGCGCGGGTCGCGCGGTCCGCGGCCGGTCGGCTCGCGGAGCCCGGCCTCCGAGGGCCCGGCGGGCGGGACGAGGTCCAGCCCGCCGTCCAGGCTCCGGCGCACCAGGTCGCCGGTCCGGTACATCCGGCCGCCGGTGCGGTCGAAGGGGTCGGCCACGAGCCGGTCGGCGCCCGCGCCGGCGTGGTCCCGGCCGAGGTAGGAGCCGGAGACGTACAGCTCCCCCACCGCGCCCGCGGGGAGCGGGGACAGCGCGTCGTCGAGCACGTAGATCCCGGTTCCGGCGAAGGCCCGCTCGGCCGGCTCCAGCACGTCGACCTGCCCGATGCGGGTCCCGGGGTCGGCGGCCATCGCCTCCAGGACCTTCAGGAAGCGGTGCCCGATCGAGCGGACGGTGTCCTCGTCGAACAGGTCGGTGGCGTAGCCGATGACGCAGTCGAGCCCGGCGTCGTGCTCGGTGACGGCGAAGGTGAGGTCGAACTTCGACACGCGGAGGTCGACCGGCTCCTCGGCCGCCGTGAGCCCGTCGAGGTCGAGGTCGCCGACGGTGGCGTCGTCGACCACGAGGGAGGTCTGGAAGAGGGGGTGGTGGCCGCCCCGGGGCGGGTTGAGCGCCTCGACCAGCCGCTCGAACGGCAGGTCCTGATGCTCGTACGCGGCCAGGTCCGCCGCCCGCACCCGCCCGATCAGCTCACGGAACGTCGGATCCCCCGAGGTGTCCGCCCGCAACACCAGCGTGTTCACGAAGAACCCCACCAGATCGTCCAGCGCGTCATCCAACCGACCCGCCACCGGCGTCCCGATCGGAATGTCACCCCCGGCACCCAGACGGGTCAGCAACGCCGCCAACGCCGACTGCACCACCATGAACAACGTCGCGCCACTCTCCCCCGCCAGCTCCAGCAGCCGCGCGTGCACCTCCGCCGGGACGGCCAGCCGCACGTGATCGCCCCGGTAACTGGGCCGGGCCGGGCGTTGCCGGTCGACCGGCAACGCCAGCAGGTCGGGCAGACCGGCCAGCGCCTCCGACCAGAACGCCAGCTGCCCCGCCAGCACACTGCCCGGATCGCCCTCCTCCCCCAGCAGATCCCGCTGCCACAGCGCATAGTCGGCGTACTGGACCGGCAACGGCGCCCACTCCGGCATCCCGCCCGCCACCCGCGCCGCGTACGCCACCGACAGGTCACGGCAGAACGGCCCCATCGACCAGCCGTCGGCGGCGATGTGGTGCATGACCACGACGAGCACGTGCTCGTCCGCCGCGACGCGGCACAGCAGCACCCGTACCGGCAGGTCGGTGGCCAGGTCGAACGGCCGGCCGACGGCCTCGCCGATGCGCGCCCCCAGCTCCTCCTCCGCGCACTCGATGAACACGACGGCCGGGCGGGCGTCGAGCACCCGCTGGTACGGCACGCCGCCGTCGTCGGGCAGGACGGTGCGCAGGCTCTCGTGCCGGTCCGCCACGTCGCCGATCGCGGCCGTCAGCGCCGCGACGTCCAGCGGCCCGGACAACCTCCGGCCGACCGGGATGTTGTAGGTGGCGCTGGGCCCCTCCCACTCGTGCAGGAACCACAACCTGCGCTGCGCGAACGACAACGGCATCACCTCCGGCCGCACCCCCCGCACCAACGCCGGACGCGTCCTGCCCGCCACCACCCGCCGCGCGATCCCCGCCACCGTCGGATCCGCGAACAACTCCCGCACACCCAACTCCACCCCCAGCACCGACCGCACCCGCGAGATCAACCGCGTCGCCAGCAACGAATGCCCACCCAGATCGAAGAACC
>NZ_JBQQCB010000279.1:0-4377 GCF_052246675.1 Nonomuraea sp. KM90
AGAAAGCGCGCCCCCACGACCGCCGACAGCCTTCCAGGACTACCTCGACCAGCAAGGCACCCCCGCTTGCGTTCCTGGCCAGCCGCCAGCTGACCCGGCAGCGAACAAGATCCCCGACAGAGTCAAGAGGAGAGGGTGTCGTCAATCCACCTAAATGATCTTGGATTGCGCTTGAGTGAGGAAAAAGATCTTATCTGCCAGGGACTGTCACGCCTCGCGAGCAAGTGCATACTATGTGTCGATGGACCGCATTCCGCGCTCCTCTCGCACGTCTCATGCGAGGGGAGCGCGGACTATGCTGGCCATGATCGGGCACGTCATCCAGGAGCGCTACGAACCGATCGTCACCCGCGGCCGGGAGCTGGTCGAGCTCCAAACCCTTCCCAAGTCCAGCTGGGTGTAGCTCGAACTCGGTGACCTTGGCGATCAAGTGGTGAGAGCAGGGTCGTCCTGGTCGTGGGCTTGGTGTTCGCGGTTGAGAAGGGGTTGGCTCTCGTCGGTTAGTCGGGGAAGGTTCCGCTGGCGACGAGCACCGTCAGGTCCTCGCGCTGAACGAGGAGATAGCGCCGTGATGTTGCGGTTGCGCAGGCTGGACGGGACGTCCTCGTCGTCAGCGGCGGTGCTATCGACTCGAACCCACCTGGCTTATGGGATCGACGGTTTCGTCGTAGCGCTGCTGAGCCGCGATGACGTCCGGGGTGTGCGTCGAGATCCAGCGGACCAATTGGGCGAACGGCCGGGACAGGCCGCGGCCCAGCTCGGTCAGCTCATAACTGACCTGCGGTGGGGTGGTCGGCTCCACCGTGCGCTCTACCAACCCGTCGCGGACCAGGATCCGTAGCTTGGCCGACAGCATCTTCTCGCTAATGCCGTCGATGCGCTGGCGCAGCTCGAAGAAGCGCATAGGCCCCGGCGCCAGGGCCGCCAGGATCAGCGGCACCCACCGTCCAGTGACATGCTCCATCACCTCCCGCCCCGGGCAGTCGCTGTGAAACGTGTCACTGATCCACCGGGCGTCGCTGTGATCCACCTGCCCACCTACCGCCATTTCCAGGGCTTACTTCGAGGTGCGTACTTACAAAAGGTTAGTTTAGAACCTAGCGTCTCCCACGTCCTCGTATGACGAGTCAGGAGAGACGGATGAACGACAAGCAGGTGGCACTGGTCAGCGGAGCCGGCCGGGGAATCGGCGCCGCGACCGCGCGTGAGCTGGGCCGGCTGGGCTATCACGTGATCGTCAACTATCGAAGCGACGCCGAGTCCGCGGAGCTGGTGGCCAAAGAAGTCGATGCAGCGCAGGCGATCCAGGCCGACGTGACCGACGAGGCTCAAGTGACCGCGCTGGTGGATCGGGTGGTTTCCGAACACGGGCGGATCGATGTGCTGGTGGGCAACGCCAACACCGCGGCGCCACCGTTCGGTCCGCTGGAACAGGTGCCATGGGAGGCGTTCGCGGCGAAGTTGAGCGCTGAGCTGGCGGGCGTCTATCACCTGACCCGGCGGGTGCTGCCCGTTATGCGCCACCGGCGGTCTGGCCGGATTGTCTACGTCTCCGCCACCGCGGCCAAGCTGGTCATCGGCAGCGCTGCCCACTCCACCGCCAAGGCAGCCCTGAACGCCTTCGCCTGGCAGGTCGCCGGCGAGGCCATTCGGGACGGCATCACCGTCAATGTTGTCGCGCCCGGCGGAGTCGGTACCGACGCCACCGCCGAAGTGTTCAACGACGGCGTCCGGCGCCACTTCGGCGAGCGGTCGGTGACCGGCACACTGCTGCGGCCACAGGACCTGGCCCGCCCGATCGCCGCGCTCGTGGACGGCGCGTTCGCCACGGTCACCGGCCAGGTGATCCACGTTGACGGCGGATACCCGCTGCTGAGCCAGCTCCTGGACGGCCTGCCCGCCCAGTTCCCATCGGCTCCCTGAGCCCAGACCGGTAGTTCGCGCACTCTGGGCGAGGGAGTCCGGCCGTACGCTGACCGGCAGATGATCGACCAGATGGACAGGGCAGCCGAGCAAGGTCCTCACCCCTGCTGGGCGCACTCGAACGCGGTGGGAGCTGTGTTGATCAGGCAGTCAGTGCGTATTCTGGCTGGTGGCGGGCTCGGTGGAGGCGGTGGTGCTCGCGGGCGGTGTGGAAGAGCCAGTACGCCTCCAGATCGCCGTTGCTGATGACCGCTCGCAGCTTGAGGATGACCTCGGCTCCGGCCAGCCCCCACCGGGCGCCGGTGATCTCCAACCGGTCGCCGACCAGGTGCCTGGCGGTGCCCTCGACCACTCCGGTGGCGATCGGCCAGCCCCGCTCCAGAGCCTGGTCGTAACGCAGGAACTCGCGGTGGTGGGAGAGGTAACCGGCCGCGGCGTCCAGCCCGGCGCGCCGGTCAGCAGGGAGGGCGACGGCTCGGATGGTCATATCGTCGATGACCTGGTCGAGGTTGCCGGCCAGCAGGCCGAGGATCCAGGCGGCCACCTGTTGTTCGGCGTCCGGGTCGTCGGGATCGTGCAGGCAGCGCGCCCCGCGCCAGCAGTACTCGATCACATGGATCAGATCACAGACGATGTGGATCGCCACGTCGTGGCGGGCGGCCTCGGCGCGCAGGAGCCGGATCTGGTGCGGGTCGCCGTCGACCAGCGCCACCCAGGTGCGGGCATGGCCGGGGTCGCGGGCCTCGGCCTGGTCGAACGCGGTGCTGATGACCGTGCTGGCGGGCTCGATGACCGACCCGTAGATCCATTTGCCGGTCGCGGTCGGCCCGGCCCGCGCCGGTCGGTCGCCGCTGCGCCCGCCGAGACTGATCACATCGTGGGGGCGGCGCGGCGCCGCCACGGCGTCATGCACCACCGCCAACGTAGCCATCCTCTTGTGCGGTTTCTCGCCGGAGGCCCAGCCGGGTGCGGAACCGGGCCTGGTGGGCCGCGGCGGCCTTGCGGGTGGCCGGCCGCAGCGCGGCGGGCCGCATGACCACGCCCTTCCCGTCGGCCTGGATGATCAGCAGCTCGTCGGCGGTACGCGGCTCGGGAACGCGGGCGGCGTAGAAGGCGTCGATGTCGGCGGCGGCCGCGACCACCTGGTCGGCGATCTGCCGTTTCCCGATCACGTTCCCGCACCGGGCGGAGATGGCGGCGTGCGCATCATCGAACGACCCGCGCACCGCCTCGGCCACGGCCAGCTTCCGCAGCCCGTGCGAGTGCCGCCCGGCCGGGAGCGCAAGCTGGTCATCGGCCGGATACCGGTTGCGTCGCCCCGGGGCGCGGATCGCGCAGCGCCTCACGCTCACCGTGCCGACCACCGTGGCCAGCAGCCGGCGATGGTCCTTCTCCAGCCGTCCGGCCGGATGGTCAGCGGCCAAGCGGGCCTCCTCCCGCAGCGCCCGCAGGTCCAGGTGGTCCTGCAGCAGCTGCCGCACCACCTCGCGGCCACGCTGGAAGCACAGTTCTTCCAGGTCGGCGTGGGTGAGCTCGCCCGTCTCGGGATCACACAGGTCGGTGACCAGGAGATCGAACAAATTCCTCGAGGTTGCAAACTCGTCAGCGGTGACGGCGTCGTCATACGGTTCCACCGGATCGTCCTTGCTGGTCGGGAACGTTGGAGTCGCAACTACGAACCTCCCAGCAAGGACGAACCACCGCCTATCGCCACCAAGGTGACGAGCCGGTGACGCCCTACCAGCCCAGCTACTGGCCCAGATGCCGACCAACCGCCCCGCGCACCGCCTCAGCCAGCGCGAACATCCCCGGCTCGTCCTCGGTCAGCCAGCCGCGCTCGCGCAGCCGCTTGAGCTTGCCGCGCAGCCCCTCGACCTTGGCCGCCGACTCACCCCGCCCCAACGCTGATGAGATCCGCACCGCCCGCATCGCCCCACCCGCATCGGCCAGCACATCCAGAACATCCCGATACGCCTGCGGCAACACCGCGATCTCCACTCCCGGCTCCCACCGCGGCACCAGCGTCACACCCCGCCGCACCACCTCCGGCTCCGGTTCCGGTTCAGCCGGTGCCTCACTCTCTGACTCGGTCTCCGGCGCGGCCTCCCGGGGTACCGCATCGACGTCGTCGCTCACCTGCACCGGCCCGGCGATCCGAGGCTCCTCACCCAGGACCCTCTGCATCGTCTTCACGGTGATTTCCAGCTCCGAAAGCCACCGCTCCTCGGCATCCAACTCCGACTGCACCTCGGCAAGACGCTGGCGAAGACCCTCGATCCGTTCCCGGGATTCGACCGGCCGCCGCGCCAGCGCCTCCGGCCGCTACACCATCGCCGGCATCGTGTATCCCCTTGTCCCCGGTCTCGTTCGCAGAATCGCCGTACCGCTCGAATTCCACGCCGTTGGAGTTGAGTTCATCGACCACCCGCTCTAGGTCATCCACCGCGAAGTGGG
>NZ_JBQQCB010000280.1:0-4311 GCF_052246675.1 Nonomuraea sp. KM90
TTTTCCCGCTCTCTCCTTTCCAGGCTTCACACCCTGGCCGCCCCCGACGAGCTGCGCGCCCACGTCCAGCTCCTGCACGGCAGCCTCGAACTGCTCGGCGGCGAGACCGGCAGCGCCCGCGAGGAGCTGCTCTCGGCCGCCGCCTGGCTGCTGGAGAGCCACCGCATGCTCGGCGTGCGAGCGCTCGTCCGGGCCGCCGACGCCAGCTACCGCGCGGGCGACAACCGGGCGTTCATCGCGATCGCCCGGCAGGCCGCCGCGCTGCGCCGCCCCGACGAGACGGTGCCGACGCAGCTCATGTTCGAGTATCTGGCCGGAATGGCCTCCACCTTCAGCGGCTCGCACCAGGAGGCGGCCGCCCCGCTGCGCCGGGTCGTCGAGCTGGCCGGGTCGGTACGCGACCCCGCCGTGCTCGTCTGGGCCTGCGTGGCCAGCATGCTCCTCGGCGAGGACGCCACCGCCCACCGGCTGTCGGCCCGCGCCGTCGAGGCGGCCCGCGTGCGCGGCGCGGCCTCGGCCATGCCGCAGCTCCTGGAGTACATGATCTACCCGCAGATCTGGATGGGCCGCTACACCTCCGTCGCCGCGACCGCCGCCCAGGGCCTGCGCCTGTCCCAGGAGACCGGCCAGCTCAACACCGCGGCCCAGCACCTGGCCTGGCTGGCGATCACGGCGGCCGTCGAGGGCGACCAGGAGACCTGCCGGGTGCGCGCGGACGCCGCCATCGATTTGGCCGACGCGCACGACCTGGGCATCGCGGGCGCCATCGGCAACTGGGCGCTGGCCTACCTCGACCTGGCCGCGGGCCGCCCGGCCGACGCCGCCAACCGGCTGCGCGCCGAGCGGCGCAACCACAACCACGTCGTCATCCGCGTCATGGCCACGCCGCATCTCATCGAGGCGTGCGCGCGCACCGGCGACCAGGAGCGGGCCCGCTCGGCGCTGCGGGTGCTCGAACGCTGGGTGGGCAGCACGCGCAGCCCCGACCTGCGCGCGCTGGTGTCCCGCTGCCGCGCGCTGCTGGCCGGGCCCGGGGAGGCCGAGGAGCTGTTCCGGGAGGCGATGGAGCTGCACGGGCAGGGCGTGTACGAGTTCGAGGCGGCGCGTACGCAGCTCCTGTACGGCAGCGCCCTGCGCCGCGACCGCCGCCCCGGCGCGGCCAGGACCCACCTGCACTCGGCGCTGGAGACCTTCGAGCGGTACGGCGCCCGCCTGTGGACCGAGCAGGCCAGGACGGAGCTGCGCGCCTCCGGCGACCCCGTCCGCCCCGCCATGGACGCGACCACGGGGCAGCTCACGGCCCAGCAGCTCCAGATCGCCCGCATGGTGGCCGAGGGCGCGACCAACAAGGAGGTGGCCGAGCAGCTCTTCCTCAGCCGCCGTACCGTCGAGCACCACCTCAGGAACATCTTCAGCCGCCTCGGCATCCGCTCCCGCGTCGAACTGGTACGCCTCATGTCCTGATCGAAGGACCGGTGATTTCACCGATGCACGGCTGACTGCGCATCCGAACAATGGCGACAGACAGCAGTCACCCCCCGGTGAGCTCCCCAGTGAGCCCCCGATGAGCAGGGAGTATGACGACGTGCAGCTCTCCACCCCCCGATCCGGCGCGCGAACGTTGACCAAGCTCGCCCTCACCGTCTCACTGATCGGCGGCGCCCTGGCGGCCGCCACCCCCGCCCAGGCGGCGGCCGGCCCGTACGACCGCGGCCCCGACCCCACCGACGCCATCCTGGAGGCCAGCCGCGGCCCGTTCGCGACCGCGCAGACCAGCGTCTCCTCGCTCAGCGTGAGCGGCTTCGGCGGCGGCACGATCTACTACCCGACCGACACCAGCCAGGGAACGTTCGGCGCGATCGCCATCTCTCCCGGGTACACCGCCAGGTGGTCCAGCCTGTCCTGGCTCGGCCCGAGGATCGCCTCGCACGGATTCGTGGTGATCGGCATCGAGACCAACTCCGTCTACGACCAGCCCGCCAGCCGGGGCCGCCAGCTCCTGGCGGCGCTCGACTACCTGGTCGAGGACAGTTCGACCACGGTACGCAGCCGCATCGACGGCTCCAGGCTCGCGGTGGCCGGCCACTCGATGGGCGGCGGCGGCTCGCTGGAGGCCGCCGACGACCGGCCGTCGCTGCAGGCGGCGGTGCCGCTCGCGCCCTGGAACCTGACCAAGAACTGGTCGGGCATCCAGGTCCCGACCATGATCATCGGCGGTGAGAGCGACAGCGTCGCCTCGGTGACCACCCATTCGGAGCCGTTCTACAACAGCATCCCGTCCTCGTCGGAGAAGGCGTACCTGGAGCTGAACAACGCCAGCCACTTCTTCCCGCAGACCACCAACACCACGATGGCCAAGTCGATGGTGGCCTGGCTGAAGCGGTTCGTCGACGACGACACCCGCTACGAGCGCTTCCTCTGCCCGCCGCCCAGCGGCCTGTCGATCGAGGAGTACCGCCACACCTGCCCCAGCTCCTGACCTCCGCCATCGGCCTGTCCTCTCCCGGGAGCGCCGGATCAGGCCGCGCCGTTCCAGGCCCTGCCCGCCAGTGCCGCGTCGAGCGGCGTGCCGGTCACATTGGCGACCCAGTTGGCCATGATCGTGTACGCCGCCTGCGTGATGACCTCCAGGACCTGGGCCCGGGTGTAACCGGCGCCGAGCAGCGCGTCGATCACGTCCTGGCCCACGTGCCCGCCGGTCCGCAGCAGGGCCATGGCGAACGTGGCCAGCGCGGCCGCCCGCTCCTCCGGCAGGTCGTCCTTGCCGGCCCGCAGGGCCTCGATCACCTCCGGCGCGGCGCCCTCCCGCCCGGCGAAGGCGGAGTGGGCGGCCACGGAGTAGGGGCACCGGTTGGCGACGCTGACCGCGAGGCCCACCACCTCCCGCTCGGCCCCGGTGAGCGTGGTCTGCCGCAGCGCGCGCTGCAGCTGGTTGAACCCGTCGATGGCGACCGGGGCCGCGGCCATCGCCCCGGCCAGGTTGGGCACGAACCCCACCCGCTGCCGCAGCTCGTCCAGCGGCTGCCGGGACGGCTGCGGCGCCGAGTCGACGGAGTGAACGGTGAAGACGGTCATCTCAGACCTCCGGTGTCTCCGGCCGCGGGTCGGTCCCCGGCCGGCAGCCACCACTGTCGGGTCGCCGGCGCGCCGTTCCAATTCCCTCGGAGGGAAGTGCGCGCGGACGCCGCAGGCCGTTGACTGTCGAGGGTGAGGACATCAGCTCTCCGGCCGACGGAGCACCCGCTGGGTTACCTGCTGCGCTACTGGCGGCAGGCCCGGCGGATGAGCCAGCTCGCCCTGGCCCACCACGCGCAGGTCTCGCCACGGCACCTCAGCTTCATCGAGAGCGGCCGGTCGGCGCCGAGCCGCGAGATGGTGATCACGCTGGCGGGCGCGCTGCAGGTGCCCCTGCGGGAGCGCAACGACCTGCTGCTCGCCGCCGGGTACGCCCCCGCCTACCGCGAGAGCGACCTCGCCGGGCCCGCCATGGCCCGGGTCCGGGCGGCCCTGGAGCGGGTGCTGGCGCACCACGAGCCGTACCCGGCCGTGGTGATGGACCGCCACTGGAACATCACCCAGGCCAACCGCTCCGCGGAGGTCATGTTCGCTCACCTGCGCGGCGACCCGCCGGCGAGCGCCACCGCCAACGTCGTGCGGCTCATGTTCGACCCGCGCGAGCTGCGTCCCCACGTCGTCAACTGGGAGCAGGTCGCCCCCGCCCTCATCCAGCGGGTGCACCGGGAGGCCGTGGGCGGCGTGCCGGACCCGGCCACCCGGGCGCTGCTGGCCGAGGTGCTCTCCCGCCCCGACCTGCCGGCCGCCTGGCGCGAGCCCGACCTGGCGGCCACGGTGCTGCCGATCATCCCGGTCATCTTCGCGAAGGGCGGGGTGACCGTGAGCTACTTCTCGATGATCACCACGGTGGGCACCCCCCAGGACATCACGGCGCAGGAGTTGCGGGTGGAGAGCTTCTACCCGGCCGACCTCGAGACCGAGCGGCACCGCTGGACGTGACCCGCCCAGGTAAAGAGTCGGTCATGGGAATGCCTGGTTGCGGTCTGATCGCCACCGCGGGCCCGCCGGGCGGTAGGAGGATCACCCCCGGGTCGAGCAGGCACGACGGCACTTTCAGGCGGGGGTACGACATGGGCAGGCCCGGGATCGCGACGATCATCGCGTTCGCCACCCTGGGCGGGGGCTGGGCCGCCTCGGTCCCGGCAGCCGACGCGGCCGACCCCGCACCGGCCGCCGCCGGCGGCGCCCCGAGCCCCGCACCCGCCTCGGCCGGCCACGCGCCCCGTCCCCGCGCCG
>NZ_JBQQCB010000281.1:0-4080 GCF_052246675.1 Nonomuraea sp. KM90
CGCCTTGATACCGCGACCGACCCGAGCCGTATCGCTTCCGACGTCACCATCTGGACCGCTCAGGCATCTCGAGCACACGCAGCCCTCAGCCGAGACTCCTCACCCGACTTCTGAAACAGGCCCTAGGACGGCCAGAGCATGTTGGTCAACTCGGCGTCCAGATCCATGAAGTCTGTCTCCCGCCCCGCCGGCACCTTCTCGTAGGTCCGGTGGAGGAACTCGGTGAGCGGGGCCAGCGGTACTTCGAAGAGTGCTTGTCCGAACGGCGACGTGAGGCTGATGTGCAGCGTGCGTTCGCCGTCGGCGCGTGCGGGCCACACCTGCACGTCGCCGTCGCCGACACGCCTCACGATGCCTACTGTCAGCAGTTCGCGAGCAAAGATCCACTCGACCGGCTCGTCGTTCCCTACGTGGAAGGCCATGCGGATGGCGTACGGATCGTCGGCTGTGTAACTCAGTCCGGCGAGCAGGGGGACGGTAGTACGGTCGGGGACCACAAGCCGAAGGCCAAGCTCGGCGGAGACGGTGGTGCTGTTCATCGTCAGCCAAACCTTTTCGTCGTAGGTCCCCTCTTCGGGGCTTTCACTGCTCTGACGGACTTCGTCCTGAGCTATGACGCGGAACGAAGAAACCTGTAGGAAAGATTCCGCTTCCAGGGCCTTCTGTAACGCACATCACAGCTGGACATTTAGGCATCTACCAGGCTAAACGGCATCAATCGGGTCGTATTTACAAGGGTTTTGCGTGCTGTGGAGCCTGCCCCGGACGGGCCGTCCATGAACGTTTCTCGTCAAAAGATCGTGGCCGATACCTTCCGGGACACGACGATGGTATGCCACGGGCGTGCCGTGCCGATGGGCAACCGCCGCGTTTCACCCGAATCCCTCTGGCGGGCCCTCCCGGCGCCCCCATGATCGCCCCCAGGCCTATTCGCTTCGCCAGCACCCCCCGGAGTGCGGTATGGTTTTCCCCGTCGGCACCGCGAGGAGCCGGCAGGGCGGGCGATTAGCTCAGCGGGAGAGCGCTTCGTTCACACCGAAGAGGTCACTGGTTCGATCCCAGTATCGCCCACCAAGGTCAAAGGCCACCTTCCCACGCGGGAGGTGGCCTTTTTGATCTTCCAGGTGACTAACTGAGTGACTGTCCATCTCCATGGTCGGCATCTGGGAAGATCCGGTCCATGACGGTCGCGCCGTCCTGGATGACGGGTTTGATCTGATGCCGGTAGACCTTCTCGGTGACGGCCGAGCCTCCGGCGTGTCCGATCAACCGAGCAATGTTCTCCACCGGGACACCATCTGCTGACAGCAGTGAGACGAAACTGTGTCGCATATCGCGGGGCGTCCAGTCAGCGGCGACCAGACCCGCTCGCGTGATCACCCGCCGGAACTCTCGCCGGACATTGCCTGCGCTCATCTTGGTGCCGTTGCGGGTGGCGAACACCAGACGAGACTGATCGCCCTGACTCGGCGCGATCTCACGAGCGCGCAGGTCGTCCCAGAAGGCCATCAGAGCTTGTACGCAGCGGTGAGGGAGCTGGAGCGTGCGACGCGACTCCGGGGTCTTGGTGTCCCCGGTAGCGCGGACCGACCGCCAGACGTAGACAGCGAAGTCATCATTCTTCCAACCAGCTTCAACCACTGTCCGCCACTCCTGGCGTGCTTTGTCATAGGCAACGACGTGCGACCAGGCGAGTTCCCGCAGTTCCTCCGTTCGAGCCCCTGTGAGCAGCGACAGCGCCACGTAGGCCCGGAGCCACGGCTTGGCCTTCTCAGCGGCCGTGAGCACCGCCTCAGCTTGCGTGAACGTCAGAGACTTCGATGGCCGGCCTGACTCACCCTTGGGAAGCTCGCAGAGCAGAACGACGTTCCGTTTGACCTTGTCGCGGGCTTGTGCCCGGGTGATCGCCCGCTTGAGGATTGAGCGCAACTCTTGCAGCGTCCGCGTGGAGACGTGTTGCGCCCGCTCGGCGAGCCATCGATCAACATCGTCGGCCGAGAGCTCACGAAGCTTCCGCGCTCCAAGCTGCGCGATGACGTGCTTCTCGGCGAGGATTCGCTTCGTCTCTATCGTCTGCGGATCCCGGCCGGAGAGTCCGAAGGTCAACCAGTCGCGTACGGCGGTTGTGACGGTGTCATGACCGGCAGTCGGCGTAAGCCCGTCATCGAGATCGCGGAGAGCTTCCTTCAGCTTTGTCTTCGCCTCGGTCTTGGTACGTCCGGCAGCCTTCTTGGTGATGCGCTTGCCTGCGGGCGTATAACCGATGGTGATCTCGGCTATCCAGCGCTGGCGAGCCTCGCTCCAGTACAGTCCACCGTCCCCTCTGCTGCGTCGCTTGGCCATCAGGCGGACTGCCCTTCCTGCTCCAGCAGGGCTACATACTCCGCGATGGCGGAGGCAGGGACGCGGCGAGCGCGTCCGGCTTTGACGCTGCGCAAGCGCCCGGACCGGATCTGCTCGTAGAGGTACCGGCGGGACAGCCGGAGAACGACGCCGGCCTCATTGACGTCGTACAAGGCTTGCCCCCGGGTAGCGGACGGTCTTGCTACGGGTTGGCATGGTGGTACTCCGTTCACGGTCTGAAGGGTGATCAGGCGGCGAGCGGTGTGGACGAACTGCATGCCTGTTCGTGGGCGAGTTCTTCGCGTCCTGCTCGGGTGTATTCGCGGGCTTGTGCCGCTGCCGTGTTGGCTAGAAGGGCGTCTCCGGTGGTTTTCCACCCGTTTCCGGCGTAGGTCAAGTCGCCGATGACGAGCGTCGTTTCGTCGTCAAGGTCGGGTTGACGGTCGAATGCGTGCGGGGAGTAGGGGGTGCCGTTGTCTTGGGTGCGGCGGTAGTGAACGCGTGCGGCGCGTAGGGCGGCGAAGGTGGTGGAGTAGCGGCGGGCTTTGGTAAAGAAGTGTCCGCCGAAGCCGAGCATGTGGGCCCAGCGGCGTAGGCCGTGGAATCCGGGGTTGTGGGGGTGGCCGAGGTCCCAGCAGGCGGCGATGAGGCGTTCGGTGTGGGTGCCGGTGCGGTTGGCGTAGTGCTGGATGGAGTCGTGGTCGAGGCGGCGGGATGCGTGTCCGGTGGTTTCGGTGCCTTTGGTGGCGTATTTGGCGAGGTAGGCGGCGACCATGGTGTCGGTGACCGGGTGGTCTGCGCGCAGGCTGAGGGGTCGGATGTCGAGTTGGTCGCCCCAGGTGATGGGCCAGCCGGTGGGTTGTTGCTGGTGGCTGTCGGTGGTGAACCGGGTGGTGGTGGCGGCGTGTTCGATGGCGTTGTGCAGGTCGGTGATGGTGAGCCCGTCTGGTGGGGGGATGACGGCGGTGGGGTCGTCGGGGTCGTAGCCGTCGAGGCGGAGCAGGGCGTGGAAGTGCACGGCGCCGCGTCGCTGGTATTCAGCGGCTTTGCCATGAGCGATGCGGACACGGGGGAGTCCGCGGCTACGGGCAATGCGGTTGAGCTGGCGTTCCATGCTCTGCTTGGTGCGCCGCCACAGTTCGCCGGCGTGGTGGTTCCAGATGACGTGGTGGGGGTGGTCGTAGCAGTCCAGGCAGAGGGGTTGGCCGATGCGCTGGTCGGTGGGCTGGTGGCGGGCGAAGCAGGCTTGCTGTACGCCGTGCGGGCAGGTGTCGACAACACGGCGGGCGTGACAGGGTTCGGGCCGGCAGGTGCAGCGTGACCGGTCGGTGCAAGTGTGGGTGCGGACGTGCCGGGTGTGAACGGCGCCGAAGGTGGGGGCGGTGAAGGTGGCGAAGACGGCCGGGTGGGTGGAGACCGTTTCGGGGGTGCCTTTACCGCCGGTCAGGCCGGAGCGGACGAGGTGGTAGGCGTCGCGCCGGTAGGTGTCGGCGCAGGAGGGGCAGACGGTGGCGCGCCGGTTTCCGCAGGCTTTGTAGATGATGCCGTCGGGCATGGCCGAGGTCGGGCGGGTGTCGAGAATGGTGCCGGTGCAGGTGTCGACGGTGTGGTGGACCGCCCCGGGAATCTTGGAGGCTACGATTCCTGCGAACTTGCGAATGACGTAGTAGATCCCTGGGTCTTATAGAAGGCGTCCTCGTACTCCTTCGGCGGAATATTACCACAGAATGAGTGGAG
>NZ_JBQQCB010000282.1:0-4066 GCF_052246675.1 Nonomuraea sp. KM90
CCGCCCTGGTCTGCCTGCTGCCGACGCTGCCGTGCGATGAGCCGGGCACCGGCCGGCTGCCGGACCTGCTGGGCGGGCTGCTGCTGGTCGTCGGCATCGGCGCGCTCGTCCTGGTCATCTGCCAGGGCAGCGCCTGGGGGTGGACGTCGCGGCGCATCCTCGGCGCGGGCGCGCTCGGTCTGCTGGCGGTGACGGCGACGCTGCGGCGCTCGCGCGCTCATCCCCGTCCCGCCGTGCCGCTCGCCCTGTGGCGGTACGGCCGCTGGCGGTTGGGCTGGCTGATGTCGCTGCTGTACGGCGTGAGCGCCTACCCCATTCTGGCGCTCGCGCCGTCCTATCTGACCGCCGCCGGCTACGACAGCTGGTGGGCCAGCGCCCTGCTATGCCCGCTGTCGGCGGCGGTCATGCTGGCCGGCCCGCTCGCGGGCGCCGGGGGAGGGCGGTGGGGATCAGCGCCGGTCGCCTACACCGGCGTGATGCTCATCCTGGCCGCCGGCATGACCCTGGCCTGGCTGCTGAGGTTCCATCCGGGCAGCGCGCTGGCACTGGCCGCGCTGGCCGGTCTCGGCCTCGGGCTCGGCGTGCTCTCGGCGATCACCGCCGCCGTCGGATCGCAGACGCCGCTGCCCGGGCTGGCCGCCGTCGCGGCGGCGGCCAGCATGACCGCACGCCAAGGCGGGGGAGCGCTGGGCGTGGCGGGCGCGAGCGTGCTGCTGCAACATCCGGTCGTGTCCGGCCCGGCAGCCGGATTCCAGTCGGTGCTGGCCGCCTGCCTGGCCGCGGCCGGCGTGTGCGGCGTGCTGGCCGTGGCCCGGCCGCTCGCCCGCGCCTACACCAGCAGCCGAGCCGCCCGACCCCGGCGACGCCGGCGACCTCGGCCCGGCCCGGCCCGGTCGCCCGCGATCCCCGCACGCCGTGCGCCCAAGATTGCCGCCACCGAGGAGTGTGGAGCGCATCGTTGTCCCGCCGTGCCGCAGGACACGCCGTTGCCCGCACCGCCACCGGTGTCTCGCGAGATCCTGACACAGCTGCACACGGCGCTGCTGCAGGCGGCCCAGGCCGCCGAGAACTGGATGCACACCCTGCCGGCCGATCCGCCGCCGACACCGTCGAGTATGTCGATGGTGTCATCCGTGCCATCCGTGCCATCCGTGTCATCCGTGCCGGCCGCGTTGGCGGCCGCCTGGCCAACGGTCGCCACCGGTGCCATCGCCCGCCGCTGCTCCTGCCACCCCGACCTGGATCCCGTGGCGGCGACGATCCTGCACTCCGCCCCGGCCCCCGCCCTCACCGCGCCACGACGTCCCGCTCACCCACGGCCCCAGCCCGCAGCCCGCATGCCCACCGGACCAGCCTCTGGCAGCTGACCCACTTCTGGCAGCCGGCCCACCTCTGCCGCTGCGCCCCCTCATCGCCTCGCGCGGCCCTCGTCATGGCCGCCCCTCGGGCCCAGCCCCGCCCATCCCGCTCTCCGTCATCTCTGTTGTGTCTCCGCTCTTCAGGAAGGAACGCCTGTGCTGATCACCCTTGACATCGCCGTCACCCCGACCGACGACCGACAAGCCCGCTATCTGCGCGACCTACCCGAACGCGCTGCGAAACTGCTTCAGGTACGGCCCGACCAGGTCCACGTACACCTCGCCGAGACCGACCCACAGACCCGCGCGCGCAACGAGCGCTGGGCCACGATCGCCCAAGCATCATGGACCGGCTGCTGATGACCCCGCCCATGGCCGTGACCACCCCGGCGCCGCAGGCGACCTCTGCTGACCACATCGTGGCGGCACTGCGCGACAAGGCCGCCCACGTCAACGACAACGAGCTGGCGCGGCTGACCGCCCGAATCCGCCTGGATGCCGCCACCCTCGCGGAAATCACCGCCACCGTAAACCGGGTCACCGACACTCTGCTCGAGCACGCCTGTACCCGCATCTCCACCCATGCAGGAACCCCGGCGGGGGAGCGCTACGTCACCGCTGCGCGGGAACTGTTCGCCCTCCCGGCCGACAGCGGGCAGCGAAGCGGGAACGGATGGCCACAGTGACGGCCACCGCCCCAGGCATGCGCTCGGTGTCCGACCACCAGCCCCTGGCCGGCCACATCGGTCTGCTGGTACCGCCCGCCAATCCGAGCGCCGAGCCCGAAGTGACGCACCTGCTCACCCCCGCCGCAGCCGTGCACACCACCCGTTTCCCGGTGCTCGACCGGCCACTGGCGGAACGGCTGGCGGCCTACAACGCCGCCGTCGGCGACATGATCGCCTCCTTCGGGCCGCTCGCCCCGCAGCTCGGTGCCGTCGTGATGGCCTGCAGCGGATCGCGCTATCCCCTCGGCCCCGACCGCGATCAAGAAGACTGCGCGAGGTGGACGTCCGCGCGCGGCATGCCGGTGGCCACCGCCACGCTCGCCACCCGGCAAGCCCTGCAGTGGCTCAAGGCCACGAACCTGGTCCTGATCAGTCCCTATGAGCCACCGCTGACCGAGCACGCCCGCACGTTCTGGGAGCGGGCGGGCCTGACCGTCCGGGTGATCACTGTGCAGGCCGCCGACGGCAGCTACGCCCCCTACCGGCTCCAGCCAGCCGACCTGGTCGCCCAGATCGAACGGGCCCGCCTGCCGTCGGACGCGGTCGTGCTGTGCACCGGCACCGGCATGCCGACCCTGGGCGTGCTGCCGCTGATCGGCGCGGGCAACGACCGCGTCCTGCTCACCTCCAACGTGGCCGCCGCCTGGTGGGCGCTGCGCCACCTCGGCCGCCAGGCGGGCCCGATCCCCGAGCGCAGCCTGGCCTGGCCGCTACGCCGCCTGGCCGCTCAAGGGCTGACCCCATGACCGCACCCAACCCCGGCCCCCACACCGGCGCGAACATCGGGCCGACCACCAGTCTCACGGCAGGTCCTCGCTGCCACGTCATCGTGGTCGGAGCCGGCCCGGTCGGGCTGACCGCCGCGCTCACACTGGCCCGCGCCGGTGTGCCGGTGACCGTGCTGGAGCGCCGCCCGAATCTGACCTCGCACTCGCGCGCCGCGACCTTCCACCCACCCACACTGGACCTGCTGGCCCTGTTCGGCGTCGCCGGACCGCTGATGGCCGGCGGCATCCTGGTCGAGCGGCTACAGTGGCGCACCCGCCGCGGCCGCGTGCTGGCCGAGATGGACATGGGCCTGCTCGCCGGGATGACCGCCCACCCAATCCGGCTGCACGCCGAACAGGCCAACCTGCTGACGCTGCTACACGGCGAGCTGGCCCGCCACCGCCACGCCCAGGTCCGCCTGGCCGCCGAGGTGAACGCGATCACCGACACCGGCACGCGCGTCGGCGTTCGCGTCGGCGACCGGTGGGAGAGCGCCGACTACGTCATCGCCGCCGACGGCGCGCACAGCACTATCCGATCCCTGCTCGCCGTGCCCCTGGCCGCGACCCCGTATCCCGCCCAGGCGCTGCGCGTGCTGACCGACACGCCCCTGCAAGACCTGCTGCCGGGCCTGACCCCGCTGGCCTACCTGCGTGACCGCACCCTGTCGTGCAGTCTGCTCCAGCTGCCGGATCACTGGCGGCTCCTCTTCCGGCTGCCCGCCGCAGACGCCGCCCCGACCCGTTCCGCGATCGACGCACTCACCCGCCAGGCCGTGCCCGGAGCAGGCAAGGAGCTGCGGATCGCCGACGCACACACCTTCCGCCTCACCCGAGGGGTCGTGCCGCACTTCCGGCACGGGAGAGTGCTGTTCGCCGGCGATGCGGCGCACCTGACCACCACCGCGGGCGGACTCAACATGAACGCCGGCATCCAGGAGGCCGCCGAGCTCGGCGACCTCCTGGATGCCGTGCTCAGCGGCGCCCTGCCCGATGCCGCGCTGGACGGGTGGGCGACCCGGCGCCGCCACATCCTGCTGCACAAGATCATCCCCCGTACCGAGGCGCGCGTCGCCGGGATCGAGGACCGGGATCCCCGCCGGCTGAAGGCCGCCATGACCCTGCTGCGCGCCATCGCCGCCGACCAGGCGGCCACGCGGGACTACCTGGCCCGTGCCTCCCTGCTCGACACCATCTCACCACCGAGAGGACT
>NZ_JBQQCB010000283.1:0-4030 GCF_052246675.1 Nonomuraea sp. KM90
CGGCCATCGTCTGGTTCCCTTCGATCTTGATCTAGCTACTCGAAGGATCACTCGATGGCCGTCTTCATTTCACGACGCCACGCCTGTGACCAGGCCAAACTCGTACACCACTCCCGTGGACGCAACCAGAGCGACTGCACTCGTCCGCGATCCAGCCATGCAGCGCCCGATCCACCACACCGTTCGTGATCATCCGAATGGGTAGATGCCCCACACTCGGCACCACGCGTTACGCCATCCCGCCATATACGGATCGAGAGTCGACCAGGTAGCCTGCCTGGCCACCACATCAACTCTTAACGACTTTCATGCCAATCGCCACCCCTCCACAGAGTTGCCGTAGGCTCCCGAAGATCGGAAGCAGCCTCACTTGTCTCCTGAGTGACCAACTGTCGGCTACCGACTCACGAACCGGGGTCAGGACTTGCACGGCTGTGCACGCTTGGCGGAACGCACGACGGCGTATCATGCCAACCATGGCATCGAGGGTCGATTCTGCCGGGTGCAGGCCAGACGGCATCGCGGATTCACCTGGCCCCGGGGAGCAATCTATGGATTCTCTGATGTGCGACCACGCCGCAGAATGGTGATGCGCAATGATCTCGACGGCAGAAATAGATCGTGAATCCACAGTTCCTGACGTTTTCTGGGCGGCCGGAGATCCCGCCTTCGCTCGTAGGTCAAATCGTCCCATTCGCGGGAAATCGCGATTCATGCAAGGGTTGGTGGATGTTCGGGGAAATCTCAATTATCATCTATTGATGCACCGACGCCTATTCCTGCCGGATACGAGCATCCTATTCGCCCCACCCCTTCTGAAGCTACTGGCGAAACCGGATTCCGGATATCAGATTTTCTTGACAGACGGAACGATTGTCCCCGCAATGCGTGCCAGCGCCAATTCCTTCGCCGACGTGGGCCGTCAAGCAATCCGCGGGGGAAATTACGCAGAGCTGTCACCCAGAAGTATCGCTAGGTTCGCTACGCAACTCGATCGAGCCAAGCCGAACATACTTCATACTGATTCGGAGGGCAACCAAAACTTAATGAATGACCTCGCCGAAGAAGCGCTCATTCAACCGAAATACTGGATGGATGAGATCGAGATGCCAATGAGCCGCTCCCAAGCAAGAGATCTCGTTGGGTTTGTCAAAGATTCCATGGGGGCGAGGGGACGAAAAGATTTTCGCCAAACGGAATTTTGGGAGTATGCCGAGATGCTGCACACTCGCGGCGCCTCTGATATGGCGCAAATGATTCGTGTGGAGCTGACAATTCATTCGCTTGGCGTGATGGCCAAGAATTTTAATCTTCCCCTGGTCGTCCCGTCGGCATACTCTAAACCCGCTGGCCGCATCTTCGGGACAGGGACTCCGGTCCAGGAGATAGACGGATCCATCGAACTGACACCCGGAAGCTTTCCGGACGATCAGATTCTCAGCTCACCAGAAGCTGTGATTTACCTACTCGCCAAGAACTTAACTCCCCAGCAAATACATAGAATCCGTAAATCCAAAGAGCATAAGCGTTACATTCGCTCACTCGAAAAGGCCGACCAGGACGACGTTGCTGCACCAGGCGTACTGGAAACCGCACTTATGATATATATGCAAGACCTGACCAACTTGGCGGGGGCAGCATTCGAGGGACGAATGATACGTCTACAAATCCAACAGAGGGCTTCTCAGTGGGCAAATGTAGCGAGGTGGCGCGCCCCTGCACCAGTTGGTCTGATTGCGCGTCAACTCGTCCATCTGAAGGGCATTGATCCAACCGTTGTCGGAGCCGCTGCCAGCATGGGAACTGCGGCATTCGTTTGGATGGTAGATAAAATCACTACATCAAAGCTTCGCAAGGAAGAGACTAGAGCTCAGATAGCTCAAGCGGTCTTGCGAAGAAGCGGGACAGTAAAGATTCAATTCTTCGGACCTGTGTCGCGAAAGTATTGGTGGCTCTATGGTGACGAACCAGTACAGTAGGGCGCAAGTAAGCATACACAACCCATCGAACATTCTGAGAACTGCATGGATATTGAGCTATTCCGTTGATAAGTCTATGATCGATGAATTGAAGCTGCCCTGCAGAAGCCTGGCGAAGAATGAAGCTGATCATTGCTTAAGATTCGTCGATCGCTAACGGAAGCTCATGCAGATCTTCGAGGTGATCAATCAGATCAGCGCCCGCCTGACGATCAGTCGGGACCAGCGAGGACCACACGCCATGCCCGCCCCTGAACAAGCCCCGCGTTGCTACACCGAACACACTCGACCAAACACTCTTTGACCTCCCAAAACGGCAGAACTCCGCCGTACTGGGGGCAAAGGGGTCGCAGGTTCAAATCCTGTCGTCCCGACCAGGGTTTCGCTGGTCGATGAGGGTGCTCGCTAGCCTCGGGCTTTCGCGGTGAATTTCGCGTGAGCTGATCATCTGCATGAGGAAAGTGCTTCCGAGCTGGGAGGATGGGGCTTGTCTAAGGTCCTGTCCGCGCCAGATCGAGAAGCACTTTCCACGTGAAGACTATCGCCCCTCACCGCACGATCACCGCCTCCACAGACGGCACCGGACTGCTCTCCCACGCCGGGAGTCTGCTGCTGCTCAAGACCCTGCACGTCACCGGCCTGGACCGGGCATTGTCGGCGCAGCTGGAGCGCCGGCGACCGGCCCGCGCGGTGCACGACCCCGGCAAGATCGTGGCCGACCTGGCCGTCGCCCTCGCCCTCGGCGGGGACTGCCTGGCCGATATCGCCCTGCTGCGCGCCCAGCCCGACCTGTTCGCCCGGTGGCCTCCGACCCGACCGTCTCCCGCCTGATCGACCGGCTCGCCCGCGACGAGACCAAGGCACTCAAGGCCCTGCTCGCGGCCCGTCACCTCGCCCGCGAGCGCGCCTGGAGCCTGGCCGGGCCCGCGGCGCCGGGCAGCAACGGTGAGCTGATCCCGCTCGACCTCGACACCACCATCGTCATCGCCCATTCCGACAAGCAGCACGCGGCACCGACCTGGAAACACACCTTCGGCTTCCACCCGATGACGGTCTTCGCCGACCACGACGCGGGCGGCTCGGCGAGCCCCTGGCCCTGGTGCTGCGGCCGGGCAACGCCGGCTCCAACACCGCTGCCGACCACATCCAGGCCACCCGGCTGGCTCTGGCCCAGTTGCCCCGGCATCGCCGGCGCCAGGTGCTGATCCGCACCGACGCCGGCGGCGGCACGCACGAGTTCTTGTCCTGGCTGACCAAGCCCGGCCGACGGTTGTCGTACTCGATCGGGTTCACCCTGACCGAGGAGATCCAGCAGGCGGTCCTGCGCCTGCCCAAGTCCGCGTGGACGCCGGCCTACGACGCCGACCGGCAGATACGGGCCGGCGCCTGGGTGGCCGAACTGACCGGCCTGCTGGGCTGGCCGAAGGGAATGCGGGTCATCGCCCGCAAGGAGCGTCCGCATCCCGGAGCTCAGTTGCGCTTCAGCGACGTCGACGGATGCCGCGTCACCTGCTTCGTCACCAACACCAAGCGTGGTCAGCTCGCCGACCTGGAACTGCGCCACCGCCGCCGGGCCCGCGCCGAAGACCGCATCCGCTGCGCCAAGGACACCGGCCTGGCCAACCTGCCGCTGCGCCACTTCACCCGCAACCAGATCTGGTGCGAACTCGTCGTCCTGGCCTGCGAACTCCTGGCTTGGATGCAGATGCTCGCGCTGCCCGGCACCGCCGCCCGCAGCTACGAGCCCAAACGCCTGCGCCTGCGGCTGTTCGCGGTGGCCGGACGACTGGTGCGCGGTGGCCGACGGCTGCGCCTGCGCATCGCGGGGCGATGGCCCTGGACCCGTGACATCCTCACCGCACTGACGCGTCTGCAGGCGCTACCAGCCCCGCCCTGACCAGCCATAACCCGCCCCTACAACCAGGAAAGACATCCCAGGAGCTTTAGTTGTCAAGCAGCAAGCGATTCGGCGTGATGCGACCAGGCGGTTGCCTCGTCGTAGAGGGCGCCGGTCTTGAGGCAGCCGTGCAGGATGCCGACGAGCCGGTTGG
>NZ_JBQQCB010000284.1:0-3885 GCF_052246675.1 Nonomuraea sp. KM90
AGCTTGCCGGGTAGCGGGCAGGAATCTCACCTGCCCGCCCCCACAGATCCGGACGTGAACCTCTCGATTCATCCGGCTCGTGCCGTCCAATCATCAGGTCAATACCGCAGTTCCCAGTGCGCGAACAGCCGGGGAGCCCGTTCCCGGACCACTTTCAGCCATTGCCGCGCTTTCTTTTCGCTGCGTTTCAGCCGCTCGTACTTCCGTATCGCCCAGCGCATCAGATGGCGGTCGATGCGCTCACAGAGGGGTTTCACCCTGCTCGGATAGAACACGGTGAAGTAGTTGAACCAGCCCCGCAGGACTGGGTTCAGCCATCGCGCGATCTCGCTGAGTGTCTGATTCGTGCGCCGGTGGATCCGCCAGGCCGCTAGCTTGCGGCTCATCTCGGTCAGCTTGTCCGGAGACACCGCTGGCAAGAATCCGGTGTATACCTGTTTCCGGGTCTTGTCGAACGCCATCCGCGGACGGAACGCATACCCGCAGAACGTGAACGTCACCGCCTCGAACTCCAAGCGGCGTCTACTGTCCTTGCAATACACGATCTTCGTCTTATCGGGATGGAGGACCAGCCCGATCTCGGCGAACCGACCTTCTATTGCCACCCATACCTGACGGGCTTGCCGCTCGGTCACACAATGGACCACCACGTCGTCTGCAAACCGCTCGAATGTGACGGCTGGGAACTCCCGAGCCATCCACATGTCGAAGCCGTAGTGCAGAAACAGGTTGGCGAGCAAAGGAGATATCGGGCCGCCTTGTGGCGTGCCCTTCGTCCGGGAGGCGAGGGTGCCATCGGACATCAGCATCGGTGCTTTGAGCCAGCGCTCCACATAGAGAAGGACCCATTTCGAGTCCGTGTGCCGCTCGACCGCCTTCAGCATCAGATCCCACGGCACGGAGTCGAAGAAGGCTTTGACGTCCAGATCGACGACCCAGTCCTTCTTGAAGCACCGTTGTCGGCACACCTTGACCGCGTCCAGCGGTGACCGTCCGGGGCGATAGCCGTAGGAGTCGTCGTGGAACACCTTCTCCACGTCCGGCTCCAACGCCATGACCGCCACCGTCTGCGCCACCCTGTCGACCACGTTCGGAATGCCAAGAACCCGCGTCCCACCCTTCTTTGGTATCTCCGCCGCGCGGACTGGACCGGGAAAGTAGCTGCCCGAGGACATGCGATTCCACAGTTTGTAGAGATTGTCTTTCAGCTTCTCCTCGAACTGGGCGATCGTCACGCCATCGGCCCCGGCCGCCCCTCCATTCTCTTTCACTTTCAGCCACGCACCCCACACCAGACGTTTTGGTATGTCGTGCGACTTGACCTGAGACTTCGGCTCACTCATGCGATTCCTCCCTTCTCGGTTGATCGCATTCGTTCGCCAGGACAACCCCGCCCCTTGGCTCCACCTCCACTGCGATACGCAGAGGCTTCCCAGCTACTACGGGCGAGTCCGCCGGCGCGTCTCCGCATCGGTACTCTGCTCCTCGCGGATTTGCCGCTTGGAGTCCTCCCTCTCGCCACCAAGTTCGGCGACAGTATCGGGACGCGCCTTCACACGTTCCATGCGAGAGCCTTGTCCGGGCTCATGCTGCCTATATGCCGGAGACCGCCTGGGCAGTAAACGGGTATCCCCCAGACTCATCCCGGAGTAGTTTTGCGACTCCAGTTTCGATCTCATCTGACTTCTTTTCGACACGTCGACGGCAGAGAGCTTGCGCCCATCGCTCATCTTCCCGGACCACACCTGACGCGATCAGGTCGCGCCTTTTCCCACGACGTTCACCACAACGGTCTGCCGAGTAGCCGAGGGGAATCTCACCCCTCGGCTCTCACAGAACCGTGCGTAACAGTCGCCCGTTACACGGCTCTTGCCACTCTGATCACCAGGCCACGGACGGCACTGTGGTCCACTTCCAGTGCGCGAACATATGGGGATACCGTGCGGCGATTTCCCACATCTTCTGGAGTGCTTTCCGCAGCGCCGCGAGCTTCTTGTACTTCTGGCGGATCCACCGCACCAAGTAGGCATTGATGCGCATCAGGAGGGGAGCAAGTGCTGACCGGTAGAACCGGCCAAAATACTGCATCCATCCCCGCACGATCGGATTGATCCGCCGTGCGAGCTCTGCGAAGGAGAGGTCGGAACGGGTGTGGACCCGCCACCTGCGGACCTCCGCACTGATCCTCTTCAGAGCTTCCTTGCTGATTGCCGGCGCGAATGACGTGGACCGCCGTCCGTGTTTGTTCCGGCTCGTGCGCGCGCGAAACGTGTACCCGAGAAAAGTGAACTCCGTCTGCCCGAAGGGCCGTCGGCGCTTACTATCCCGGCAGTACACGATCTTGGTTTTGTCGGGATGTAATTGCAGCCCGACCTCCTCCATCCTGTCCATGAGCGAGGCCAGCACGTCGCGGGCCTGACGCTCCGACACGCAGTGCACCACAGCGTCGTCGGCATAGCGCTCAAACGTGATACCCGGCCACTTCCGCGCCAGCCACGTATCGAACGCATAATGCATGAACAGGTTCGCCAGCACGGGTGAAACCGCTGAGCCCTGTGGGGTTCCTCGGTCTCGTACTTGCAAGGTCCCATCGGGCAGTTGAAGCGGCGCTTGGAGCCATCGCTTCACATACAGAATCACCCAACGGGCATCGGTGTGTGCCTCTACGGCTTTGACGATGAGGTCCCACCGGACACTGTCGAAGAACTTCTGGACATCGAGATCGATCACCCAGTCCCTCTTCCAACAGCGCTGACGGCAGCGTTCCACCGCATCGAGTGCCGACCGTCCAGGCCGGTAGCCGTAGGAATCTTCATGGAAAACGGGCTCGACCCGTTCCATCAGATGCCTGGCCACTACGGTCTGGGCGATTCTGTCGGCCACCGTGGGCACGCCCAAGATCCTCACGCCGCCTCCGGGAGACGACTTGGGGATCTCCACCGCACGTACCGGCGGAGGAAAGTAGGTCCCTGACGACATTCTGTTCCAGATCTTGTAAAGGTTGCTTTTCAGATCCTTCTCAAAGTCCTCAATGGAACGACTATCCACGCCGGGTGCGCCTCTGTTTGCTTTCACTCCTTCGTACGCCTCCCAGACTTCCCGCTTCGAAATATCAAACGGCTTGCCTGATGACTTCAACGCGTTCATGTAGGTCCTCCCAGGAATCCCGGTTGTCTAGATAAACCACGTCACGAATGGCCCGGCCCCTTCGCTCCACTCCCGTTACAGGAGCTTCATCACTACTACGAACCGGTCCGCCAGCGCGCCCCGCATCGGTACTCGATCCCTTGTGGTGTCCGCCACTTGGGAAACTCCCTCTCGCCCGCCGTACGGCGTGACGGTATCGAAGCGCGCCTTCTCCTGTTCCATGCGAGAGCGGCAGACCGGGCTCACGTCGTCTACACGCCGGACACCACCTGGCCAGTAAGCGGATAGCCGCCAGGCTCATCCCGGAGTTAGCTAAAGACCCCGGTTTCGATGCCATCTGTCTGCTTAACGACGCTTCAGCAACGATTCGCTTGCGCTCGTCTTCCCGATCCCCACCTGACGCCTCTTACAACGCCTTTTCCTCAATCGCTCACCACGGCAGTCATTAGCTAGCGCAGCATGAGGTGGTTTGAAGCCTCCCTCCGCAGAGCGGCTTCGAAGGGCCATACCTTCATCTCTCGCACAGCACCGTTTTCAGAAAGCTGTCCTACGACCAACTCCCTTTCACGTTCAGGACACAATCAGCCAATGCAGCTCGGGGTAGTTTAGAGCCTCTCCCCGCAGAGCGGCTCTGGAGGGCCAACAAACCTCCATCTCTCACACAGCACCGCGTTCAGTGAAGCGCCATCGCTTCTCCGCCTCCCGCGTTCGTGTTCACAACAAGACGCTGAAGTACTG
>NZ_JBQQCB010000285.1:0-3709 GCF_052246675.1 Nonomuraea sp. KM90
ACCCTGAAGTCCTGGAAGGTGCTGACCAGGCTGCGCTGTTGCCCGCATCGCGCGACCGCACTCGTGCAGGCGATCCTCGTGCTGCAGCTGGTGGAAGAAGGCCGCTACTCAGGATGAAAAGGGCTCATTGAAGTGGGTCTCGTAGGCGGCCAGCACGCGTCGAAGGTGGCGGGAGTTGACGATGAGGGTCCGATCAAGGAGTTCTCGACGCAGGCCGCCGATCCAGCGTTCGGCGAACGCGTTGGCCCGCGGAGCCCGAGGTGGACTCTTGAGAATGCGGATGCCCTCGGCCGTGAAGACTTCGTCGAACATCGCGGTGAACTTGGTATCCCGATCGCAGATGAGGAACCTGAACCCCTCCGCCCTGTCCCCCAGCTCGATCATCAGGTTTCTTGCCTGCTGCGCCACCCACGGCCCCGTCGGATGCTCGGTGACACCGAGCACATGCACCCGGCGGGTGCTGACCTCCATGACGACCAGGCAATACAGGCGTTGAAACAGCACGGTGTCGCAGTGGAAGAAATCACACGCCAAGATCCCCTCAGCTTGAGCCCGCAGGAACTCGCCCCAGGTCGGTCCCGAGCGTCGCGGCGCTGGATCGATGTCGGCCCTCTTCATGATGAGCCACACGGTGGAGGCCCCGACCCGATAGCCCAGAGCGGCGAGTTCCCCGGCGATCCGCCGGTAACCCCACAGCGGATTCTCCCGGGCCAGACGAAGTATCAAGGTCCGGATGGAGGTGCGCGTGGGCGGCCGGCCCTGGGCGCGGCGCTTGAAGGTCCAGCGCCGCCGTACCAGATCGGCGTGCCAGCGCAGCAGCGTGCCCGGCGTCACGAACAACCGCCGACGACCGGCCGGACACAGCAGGCGCGCCAGCGCACTGATCACCGCCCGATCCGCCCACGACGGGCGAGGCCTTGCAACCTGCCGACGCAACACCGCGAGCTGATGTCTCAGGACCAGAATCTCCGCGTCCTTCGACCTCTGCGAGCGACCCAGCAGCACCACCCAGCCTGAGAGCCGAACGAAGATCAGATAAACCAGTCGCAGCACCATGGAAGCGATCATGCCTGCCAGCGCTGAAACACCAAACCTCCAGGTCAGTCCCAACGGCCGAGTTTTCGGCACCCACACGACTACGCCCGCCTGCTGGATGCCGCTCACCAGCAGCTCGGCGGGCCGATCGTGCTGATCTGGGACAACGTCAACACCCACGTCGACGCAGCGATGCGTACTCTGATCGACGCGCGCCCGTGGCTGACGGTGTTCTACTTACCGACCTACGCGCCCGAACTCAACCCGGTGGAGATCGTGTGGTCACACCTCAAACGCGGGCTGGGCAACCTGGCCCCCTGCACGCTCGACGACCTCGCCAAGATCATCCGCAGCCGACTCAAGCAGATGCAATACCGTCCCGACCTGTTGAACGCCTTCCTGGCGCACACCGGCCTGGTTACGGACCCGAGATCGACATGACCCCCCGAACTTTCATCCTCTGTAGCTCGCGCGGCGAAACCCCAGATCAGACCATACGCGCGCGTTTTGACGCGGTACAGGCCGATCGCGTCGGCGGCCTTCAACTGGCGGACCATGTCGACTCAGTTGATCGAATCAGCAACCAGGTCTGAAGCGATGCTCACTGCAGCAGAAGACCCATCCTCGGAGACGGTCACAATCGTGGACGCCTTGCCTTCCACGTCCCATCCGACAACCCGGCCCGCCTCGGCACACCAACCCACCATGATTGCATCGACTGAGTCGATCAGACGGCAATGGCCTTCAGCCCTACTGGACAATTGTGATTCGGCAGGACGTGGCCTCCGGTCGATTGTCCTGGCCGTCGCGGTATCGACAGTCAGCCACTGATCCCCGGCTTCCACAACGAGTTCATCGTCGCTCTTCCAAAAGGCCGCTGACGCACGTTCCGGCAAGGGGACCTGCTTTTCCGAGCCAGACTGCAGCGAAATAACAATCGCGTATGTTTTTCCGGTACCCAGGGACCCCTCCTTGCGAGCGGACAGTGCGACCACATCCCGCCCGGATGGATTTACATCAACCGTTCTGACGTCACTTTCAAGGCGCTTAACTACTGAAACGCGTGCGGGAGATTCGGAGAAGTCCACGAGGTGCACAGTTCCTACCGAGTCGCTGATGACCGCTTGAGATCCGTCAATCCACACACCGGCAGAAGCGTTCATATTCAACTGAACGATCCGGCCGTCGATATAAGCTTTTACAGCATACTCTCCTCCATCTGGAGCGTCTTTGTTCCAACATCCGAGAAAAAGTACCGATTTGCCATCGCGGCTAAGTACCGGCTCTTCTATGTCAGAGTCAGCCGAACAGCGCTCAACGTCCGTCTGAGTTTTGCCGTCAACGGACACGAGGTAATTCTTGCCAGCATCCAGCGACCCTGTTTGCACTGCCGCAAGCCACTTCCCGTTAGCGGGTAATGTGCTGCTGCAGGACACACATAGCAGCAGCACAGCGACTGCCGCCATTCGCGATCGCATGGCCCACCCTCCCTCCACTACCAACTACCTGCTTTCTGCCTCAGAAATGGAGGCCGCACCACTGGAACGACGTAAATTCCTATACTATCACCCACAGAGTTCCGTTCCTGGATATTCACGCAACCGATCCGCCAGGTCACAGCCAGCTTACTAAGGCACCTAGCGTTAGGTTCAGGTGCGTACGCAAAGTACAGCTAGTTTGCTCTAGCACGAGATCACTGCCACCCGCAGGTGCCGGTACGCGGTCCGCCGCTTGACCCGAGATGAGCCTGTGGACGGCAGGGGTCATCCCCCTGGACTGCGGCCATCGGGGATCGGCCAGGAAGCTCCCACACGCCATGCTCGACCTGGACCAAGCTGACTTGACTCATACTGACTGCGGCCCCGCCGGGTGGGTGTTGCGCCAACCTCCGGTGCGCGGATACATCGAGGGCGTTGCTGACTGCGGAGAGGCGGCGGCATCTGTGCCGCCTGTTGGTTTCGAGGACGAATCAAGCCAGACGCTCTGGCCGCCCCGCGCCCCTGCTTGGCGCGATCAGCATGTCCACATCTTTTTGCCGTTCGTGCACTTCCATGACAGGTCAGGTTGCCCCTCAACCTTATACTTTCGCCGTTCCACTATGAATTTACCCATACCTGCCGCAGTCACGATGGTACCCTCCCCGTAGTTGAGCGTGAACAGTGCCCCGAAACTTCTACCTGTTCTGTTGTTGTGTTCGTCGGCCGCCGACCAATAGCCCCCTTTGTCGCTTGTCGTTTCATGGATGTTGCCGATCAGGCTGGCGGTGCGCTCCCCCAGCACGGTCATCATCAGGGCCGACCACAGGGTGTGCAAGAAGGCATTTCGCCACGTGCCATCATCGTCCTTGTCATACCCGTACCATTTCCTGGTTAGATTCTGTGCATCGGTGGCCAACTCCCTGGCTACCATGCAGCTCCTAATGCCTACCGCGCCAGCGCATTGGCCTCTTTCGAATGCTTGAGTCCACGTCAAATTGGTACCTGGCACTTTGTCATTACTGGCTCGAGGTCCCGCCTTCCCGGCCGCCTGGCCAGATGGAGGGTGGATCCTTAGCCTGAATCCACGGCTTGATTCTTGGTGATCATTTCTCGGTCCAATTCGTCGACGAGGACCGTTCCCGCAGGTAGAGGCCTTGGTTTCAGAGCGTGAGGCACCTGCCGTGCTCGGGTCGCGG
>NZ_JBQQCB010000286.1:0-3675 GCF_052246675.1 Nonomuraea sp. KM90
TCAACGGAGATCCAGTTTTTCGACGGCTGATTGTGGAAGATCACCGTTCTACTGGATCTCCGTTCCCACGTCCTGAGAACTCGCGCGCTTGACAGCACCACGACGACCTTAACTACCTGGCCTTGGGGGAAGCCCCGTCGCGTCTTCCCCGCACGCGCCCACTACTCGAGGACGCATCGGGCCCTGCAACCCCATCCACCCGATGTGACGCCCAAAGGCAGATCTTTGCAGAGCCTGCTTCGCAGATAAAGTGCCAAAATAGGCCGTATTCTTGCCAAGCAGTTCATCGGCACCCGTGAAGCCGCAATCTTTCCATGCGCCACGCGTCTAATCCGCCATGAAACCAGGATTGATCAAGCGTGTGACGGCATGGGCGACCCCTGCGGCTGTCTTGGGCATCCCTGTGACCGTCTTCACGGCATTGCCCGCCACTGCGGCCCCGTCCATCTCCGCCGCTAAGTCGAAGACGATCTCTTACCGGGGCATGCGCATGACCGTCCCGTCCGCGTGCAAGGTGACGCACTACAAGTCTGAGGACTTTCTCCTCGTGCATACCTGGGCGGGTTGCGACCGTAGGAAGTCGGTCTGCCCACACTTCGACATCGCCAGCCCCAGGAAGATCGATCGGCCCAAGGACCTCAACAGGATCGGGGAGACGTACGACCCTGGCCGCCCTCCCTACCACCCTGCCCCCGGTGCGACCTCCTGCCGCCTTAAGAGTGTGAACTATGGAAACGAGGTCGCGCTCTTCCCCGGCAGCCACGGCGGAAAGACTTTGCTGTCCGGCCACCGGCAGGTGGGCAAGGGCCACAAGGCCCGATACTACGAATGGGCCGGCGAGGGTTATGCGATAGGAAGCATCGCGTGACCAGGAAATTCGTCCAGCGGGAGTGGTACCTGACGAAGAAGAAGATCGTCATCAGTGGACGGTTGGGACACCTCCGGCCTCGCGGACGCCATCAAGCACGCCACCTGGAACTGACCTCGAATCGGCGACCGTCGTCGCCGATCCAGTCCCGCGGCGCATGCAGCCAGGCCTGGGCTCGCAATCGCTATTTCCAGCCGAGGCGCCCAGTGATGTCAGCGAGGGGAAGATATCGGTGAATAACCACTTCCGGCCGACATTTTTGCCACACCCTCCGCGCACCACTTCGGCGCGCGAAGCGCCGCCTTCTCCGATGCCCCTCCCTGTGCGGAGTGCGAAATACACTACGGTTTGCGTGCTGGTCGCCTCCGTAGGTCTCGGGTTTTGGGGGGCGTTGCTTGACCAATGGCTGCTGTATGAGGCATGGCTGGACTGCTTCAAGCAGCTCGACGCAGGTGGGCGAGAGTATCTGAACGTGTTGCTGGTGACCCGCATCATCCTGTTGCCGGTCCTGGTGGCCGCCTGCATCTGCTTCGCCCTGCTGGCCAGAGCCCGAATCCTGCCTGGACGCCCCGATCCATCAGGACTGCTACGGACCATTATGGGAGTGGTCGTGGTCACGTCGGGACTCGCCCCCGTTGCCGGAATGATCATCTTCGACCTGGAGACAGAGGGGTTGTTTGACCGCTGCTTCCCAAGTGTCTACTGAACTTCGTCGGGGCACACGGCACTCCGCACCGCACGGCACATGAGGGCCCAGATTTCGCCCGGCGACCGATGATGTCAACGACGACCGCCTCCCGTGCGCTCACGTAGCTACTGCGCACGTTGTCGGCGTCGATGGCACTCCATCGTCTCGTTCCTGGAGCCCTTCGAAGGTCACTTGCTCCATGCCCGGGGGAGTGCCCTCAGCTAACCGTCCGCCTCACGCCCTTGTGCGTCCCCAGCCGAGAGCGCTTCAGCCCTGCTGGTGGTTGTTACTTCAGGGGCTCTGCCAAGATTATAGTGGTGACAGATTGTGTCGATCGATCCACAATCTGCTGTTCTGGATGAGATCGTGAACGGTGTGCAACCGTGACATGGTGAACGTGCTCACCCGCACCTGGTCGCAGTGGAGATCGAGCAGGTAGACCGTCAAGGAAGGCCAGATCCAGGTGACGGCCCGCACGCGAGGCGGCCCCGTGCCCTGCCCCTCGTGCGGATGCCACGGGTAAGGCGCACGGCTGTCACCGGCGCCGCCTGGCCGATCGCCTGGTGGACGGGCTGCTGGTAGTGATCGAGCTGAGGTGACGACGCTGGGCGTCCATCAACCTGGATGGCACGCGGCAGACCGTCCACGAGCAGGTGCCGGGTCTGGCCGGCCGCTTCGGCGTCGCACGCCGCGCGCGACGGGACTGGTGATCGCGGGCGCGCTGGTGCTGGCCGGGCGAGCCGGAGCCGCTTTGCTGGCCACGATCGCGATCCCGCTCAGCCGCACCAGCGTGCTGAGCGCCCTGATGGCACTGCCGGAGCCGCCGCGCGAGTCGCTGTCGGCCATCCCGCCGGCGATCGGCGTCGATGACTTCGCGACCAAACGGGATCAGCGGTATGCCACGATCATCATGCCGTCACGCATCGATGCCTGAACGTGCTGTCCGATCGGCTCGGCGTCACCTTCGCCCACTGGCTGCAACAGCATCCCGCAGTTCAGCTCATCTGCCGGGACCGCTCGACCGCGGACGCGGCCGAGCGGCCGCGAGGGCGCGCCGCGGGCGGCGCAGGGCGCCGACCCCTGGCACCAGCTGAAGAACCTCAGCGAAGCCATCGAGGAACTCGCGCTGGCACCCCGGGGGCTGCGTCCACGACATCCCCGCAGGCCAGAGCAGCGAGGAAGGCCCCACCGCGCAGCGCACCCCGCAGCCGGCATGCGACCATCCCCGCCCTACCGGGCCAGGACCTGCCGAACAACGAGATCGTGGTGATAGCGTGATTGTGGCCGTATCAAGGCAATGGCCATTACTTAGGTGATATGGCCGATCGTTTGGGTTGTTGCGTGGCTTTGTTGTCGTGAATGTGGTCGTGTGATTATCCGTGCGATGCTGGCTGTGAGTGCCGAAACCTGGGTTGAATGGGACTAGGTCCCTCTTGCGAGCCATTGCAGATGTGCGCCGCCGAAAGGGCCTTTTCTTCCTCCGACTGCGTCCACTAGCCAGTGTGCGGTTTCTTCTGCTCGTGTAATTAATTCGGGTGGATAATCAAGCAGGAGTTGGTGTTCGGCGAATTCGTCTTCGTCGTCAAGGATGAGGCGTCCGTCCCTAAGGCGGATCACGTCCAGGTCGAGGTCGAGCATCGTGACCTCGTCGTCCTTCCACTCGGGAACGGTGGTGACGTCGACGTAGATCTCGCTCTTGTGGGGTGGCATGTTGAAGGATGCGGTCCACCAGGCGTCCCGGGGGAACAACATGATCGCGGTTGACTCCCACGTGACAGGCGGGCCTTCACCCTTACGGGCGACTGTTCCCCCCGGGACTTCCGCCCATACGCCGTGCTCATCCTCGCCAAGCAGCCGACCGGGGTGGTTCCAGTGCAAGGCACCCCCGTACTTTCGAAAGACGATTCGCACATCAGTCATGTGATGAACCTATCCGCGTCGGACGGCACGCACGCGAAGGGCTGACGATGGAGATGCGGATCGAACGGGGGCCTGAGTGGGCATCCGATGATGACCTGTCATAGTTCGTCCAGATTTCGCCCTGGCCCGAGATGTAGGGATTGAGCAGTATTCACCGCATTCAGCCTCCTCAAGGAGGGGCCAGCGAGCTGGCATTTTG
>NZ_JBQQCB010000287.1:0-3655 GCF_052246675.1 Nonomuraea sp. KM90
CCCGGGCGATCCGGTCGCGTTCGGACTGGCGGACCTGGGCGAGACGCAGTTCCCGCTCGGATTCGACCCGCCGGGCCCGTTCGCGCAGGGACTGCCGCCGGGCTCGTACGAACATCCCCCAGGCGAGCACCGCGGCGACGCAGGCGAAGCCCAGCAGGACCTGCCACCAGGGCGGCACCGGGACGTCCGGCCGGACCAGCGGTGTCAGGAACGGCACCAGCACGCACCCGGCCACGATCGGGCCGACCACCGCCACGCGCCGGTGCGCCGCGACGGTGAACAGCGCGATCAGCGCCACCCCCGCGGCCGACATCGAATAGACGCTGAACGCCACCGCGACCGCCGCGAAGCCGACCGGCCGGCGCCGGCGCAGCCACATCCCCAGGCAGCTCAGCCCGCCGAGGGCGACGTCCACCGCGAACGGCACCGGTGCGGGACGCTGGCCGAGGCCTTCCACCACGCCGAGCGCCGTGAGGCCGATGGCCAGCAGGAACAACGCCACATCGGCCGCCCAGTCGCGCCTGGTGCGTCCGGCCGGGCGCGCCGGTGCGGGCTCGGGCCCGCTGAGCGCGCTGGCGGGGAGCAGGATCCGATGGTCCAGGCCTGCCGGGGTCGTCACGACCAAAGGGTACGGCCGCCCCGGGTCCAGCGGAATCCGACCAAAGTAGATCCCGTACCGCCAACCTTCGGCCATCCGGGCGCCGACCTGCGGCCGTAGCGATGCGCCCGCCCGTCGCGCCAGCCTGTCCCCATGACCGGTACGGGCAGCTTCCGTCATCGCCGGCAGCCGCGCGGAACCGGCCGGGAATCCCCGGACCCCCCGTCCAACGACCCAGAAAGGCGCCGAGGCCGAAATGAGTGACGTGCGAGCAAGACTCTCCACCCTGTGGATCGTCGTCATGTTCACCATGCTCTACGCGGATGTCCTCAGTTTCCTGGACGCCGGATTTCTGCGAGGGCTCATGGCGGGGCATGCCGAGGGCGTACCCGTCACCCCGCTGCTCCTGGTGGGATCCGCGGTCATGGTCGAGATCCCGATCGTGATGGTGGTGTTGTCGCGTGTGTTGAAACCGGCGGTGACCCGGCGGGTCACCTTGGTGGCGGTCCCGCTGACCGCGGCGTTCATCATCGGCGGCGGATCGGCGAAACCCCACTACCTGGTCCTGGCCGCCGTGGAAGTGGTGTGCCTGGCGGTCATCCTGCGGCAGGCCTGGCGCATGGACACCTCACCCGCCGTGAGCCGTCCTGCGGGATGAGGCTTCGCCGATGCCGGGCCCGCACCGGGCCCGCACCGGCCTCGCGGAAGCGCCGGACGGCTGTGACATGAGAATGAGCATCATGACGACCTTCCCCGGCCCGCGCTCGTCGGCCGAGATCCGCGCCCACCTCAAGGCCCGGCATGTTCGGTGGTGAGATGGCGCTGCGCCTCCTGCTCGATCACCTGGCCTACGCCGAACACCAGGATCAGGAGTGGGCGCGAGAACTGCGGACGCTGGAATCCCGGGGCGTCTTCAACTGTCTCGGCGTGACCGGAGCGCTCAGCACCGTACTGCCTGTTCCCTGCCAGGACGCCGTCGCCTCGATCTACGCCGAACTCGCCCACGATCATGGATGGTTACAGCCCGACACGACCCTTACGGCGGAGGAGCACGCGTCCCTACGACGGAGACTCCTCTGCGGGGCTGCTCAGGATCGCACACACACCGACGTACTCGAGCCGTCCGCTTGGGAAGAAGAGCATTCCAGGACGCTTTCACCTTCACGCCGGAAGGAAGCAGACTCCGCCCGGCCTGACCTCTGGTGGCCGGCGGAACGGGCCGCGTTCGATGAGGGGATCGATGCGGGATGCATGCTCGGCAGCGCCTCCGAGAGCAGCCCAGGCGAACGGTGTTCAGCCCTCGGGATGCGGTGGCCGGTCAAGGCCCGGCGAGCTGGTACGACGGTGCCAACGGCGGCCCTCAGGTTTATCGGCCCGAATGTGGGTTTTGGGCATATGTGGGCCGACCTCCTATATGAGCCGTCTGGCGGCGGGTGGATTTCGGCCAGCGCACCGGGACGGCGAAGTCGCGATCAAATCGCTATTGAACGGCACTGGGGGTTGACAGGGGTGGCGTTCAGGCAGAGATTTATCTCTGCAACACGCGCGCGAATCTGTGAGGGGGGCTCGTTCGAAGGAGCCTGGCGATGCGAATCAGTGCGCGATCTCTGCTGCGTGGATGCGCGGCATTCACCTTATTAGCAGCCACCACTTTTGCGCCGCTCACCTCTGCGGCGGCGAGTTCCGCGCCGGATAATGTGCCCGCAAGCGTGCTCGACAGCGTTCGCCATCTCGCGCAAAGCGCGAATCGTCCCGACATCCGACTGGCTGGTCCGGCTGCACAAATGCATTACCTGGGAAAAGATTCAGCCCCGGTAAAAAGCGGCGCCCCTGACCTCGAAACGCATCGCTTCCTGCTGACGGCTGCGCGATCGCCGGGCGCCGGCGGCTACTCGGGGAGCTTCGTCGACCTCACTCCCCTGCCCAACGAGACCTGGGTGGGAAGGATGTCCAGCGAGACGGGGTCCCTTGCGGCCGATGGCGTCGCGAAGACATTCCCCACACTCGAATTCTCCATGAACGCAGACGGTGAGATGATTGCGTCGTCCGTGGATCCGGACGGCCTCTCCCTGATGCGTCTCGCAGCGGAGGGCTCAGAAAAGCGGACCAGCGCCGCTGCGCAGGCGCAGTTCACCTGCACGTTCGGCGTATGGGAGCCGGACGTCCGACTGTTCTATACATTCGTCATGGTTGGCGATGATTTCCACATATGCAATCTGCCTGGTGGCTCGCTGGACAACATCTCCCTCATCCGCGTTTTCGTGGACGTTGTTCGGTCAAACGCGGGCGGGGGAATGCGAACCGTCACTGGGTATGGCTGGTACGTCAGCAACTCCGTGTCCGTATGCGTGATCGGAACAACGTCTCTTTATGCGTGGACAACCGAGCAGCAGGCTGTCGCAACAGCGCCATTGTTTCCGAATCTCTCCGCTGTGCACCAGTCGCCGTACCTGACCATCGAGCTACGGCCGTCGCCCGGCTGCTACAGGGGTGGCTCATCTCGTCACCTATCCCCAGTTGCCGGCCCAGGCGCTGCCCACCCCACCTGGGGTCCCTGATGTCGGCGAGAGTTCCAAACGGCCCACCTTGGTTGCCCGTTAAGCCAGGATGTCCCTCGGATTCGATGTTCATCGAGACTCTTCGTTCACCCGTCTGATCAGACTCTGCAAGTACGAGAGGCAGGGGCAGTCGAACGCTGAACTGCTGGTCAGAGATACCCCTTTGGGGGTGGGGGTGGTGGAGAATTCCGTCGAGGCCAGCGGGCCTGCGGCGACCGTCGCGGAGGCCCGCACGCCTTGTCGCGCCGGAAGTCCTCGCGGTCCAGCAGCAGGACGTCGGCCTGCGGACGCGACTGTTCGGCCGCAAGGCGGCCGCGCTTGCTGGACCGCCACCGACGACGAGCACATCCCGCAGCTCTGCCACGTTTCGCCCCTAGTACTCCAGCGACACTTTGCGATCTTGAGGGGTCGGGGTCGCATGGCGACGGCCACCGCGTGATCATTCGGAGTTTGTGAAGACAACCAAAGATCGTGCGGTGACCGCGAGCCACAGCGTAGA
>NZ_JBQQCB010000288.1:0-3654 GCF_052246675.1 Nonomuraea sp. KM90
GGTCATCGCGAGGTAGATGACGTTCTCTGAACCGCCCCGATGCTCCTATGGTTGCCAAGTGGGTGCTGGGAGATCGTTGTTCGTTGTCTTCTGCCTGGTGGACCTTGAACAGTTCGCGGGCGATGTAGCGTTTGAGACAGCGGATGATCTCTTTCTTGGACTTGCCTTCGGTGGGGCGGCGGGTGACGTACGCGCGGGTACGCGGGCACCAGGCCATTCGGGCGAGCGCGATGAGATAGAGGGCACGGTTGGCTTGCCGATCACCTCCGCGCGATAGCCGGTAGCGAACGGTTTTGCCGCTGGAGGCGGGGATCGGGGCGGCTCCGCACAAGGCGGCGAAGGTCGCTGGGGAGGTTAGCCTGTCGGGGTTGTCGCCACAGGTGATCAGCAGTTGGGCCGCGGTCTCGGGCCCGACTCCGTGCACCCCGAGCAGGTCTGGACGGGCTTGGCGGACCAAGGCCTTGAGATGAACGTCGAGGTCTTCAATCTCAGAGGTCAGAGCCTGGTAGCGACGGGCGAGGCCCCGCAGGGACAGCTTGGTGCCCTGGAGTGGATCGGCGATATCGGCTGCCGGACGCAGTCGTGCGCACGTGGTGGCGAGCATCTCGGCCGACAGACCCGTCATCTGCTCGCGTAACTGGGCGGGCGCGGTGATCAGTAGGCTGCGGAGCTCGTTGACGCACGCAGTGCGGGCCTTCACCGCGCCGGAGCGTGCCAGGTGCACGGCGCGGATCGCTCCACAATGATCTTGGTCCCGGCGTAGCCCGGTGACGAAGGAGTGCAGCTCGGGCAGGTCGTCGCCCAGGACCGCGTCCATCCAGGTCTCCAGGTTCTGGCCGTGGCGGTGCATCATCATCTCGGCGAACTGGCGCACGTGCTCCCGAAGCGCCGCCAACTGGGGGCATGTGGTGGCAAGCTCCTGGAGCTGACGATGTTCGTCGGGGTTGAGACGGGCGGGGTTGCGCAGGAACCAGCCGGTGGCCTGCCGGACGGTGGGCGGGCGCGCTGGTGTTAACGCGGGAGGCGTTCCGTCGCGCCAGGGGCGAGCGTACTGGCGGACGGTGGTGCCGCTGCCGTGATAGCCCCGAGCTCGTAGCTGCTGGTAGAGGAGTTCGGCGTTGGTGTACCCCTCGGCCCACCGTTTGCGCAGGTAGGAGTCGTAGGCTTCCAGATTCTTGGGCCGCCGGCCCGTTCCGTCGTGAACGAGCAGGTCCTCGGGGCTGGCGGCGCGGGCGAAGCGCCGGACGGTGTTGCGGCCCAGGGACAGCAGGCGGGCGATCTCCCGCAGCCCTTGGCCTTTCTCGAGCAGGGCGTGAACGGCGGCGTGCCGTTCGCGGGTCCGGGTGGCGGTGCGGTCCTGGCGGTCGGCGGGCGAGGGGGACGGGGCGGGCGGCGCCGCAGGTGGAGACGTTTCGGTGCGCGTGCTGAGCGCGGTGGTCAGGTCGTGGAGGTGGTCGCGGTGGCGGGTGACGGTGCGTTCGACGGCCTCGCCGAGATTGCGCCAGAGGTGGAAGCGGTCCGCGACCTGCATCGCGTGCGGCGCGCCTCGGGCGATGCCCTCGGCATAGGCGCCGGCCCGGTCGCGGCAGACGATCTCGACCCCGGGATGGGTGCGCAGCCAGGCTGCCAGGGTGTCGGCCGTCCGGTCGGCCAGCACGTCCACCACGGTGCTGGTGGAGATGTCGATCAGGATCGTGCCGTAGGAGTGGCCCCGCCGCAGGGCGAAGTCGTCCACGCCGAGCACCCGCGGACCGGATTCAAGAGCCGGGTCCGGCAGGGCGCGAATCAGCCTGATCAACGTCATCCTGCTCACCGAGGCCGCCAGCCGGCCGGCGAGCCGGGCTCCGGCCCGGCCGCCCAACGCCAGCGCGATGGCCTGCAACGCCCTGACCGCTCGGATGCTGCGGCGGCCGTATCGGACGGTCAGCCCCGGGATCTGCTCAGCGAACGTCGCCTTCGCACACGTGGAAGCGCAGCACAAGAACCGGTGCACCCGCAGGTGGATGAGCACCTCCTGACCTCCAACCGCGGAATCAGAGAGCCGTCGTTCATAGTGGCTGTGCACCCGCTGCGACGACGTTCCACAGGCCGGGCAGGCGGCCTCCACCGTGCCGGTCCTTGCCCGGATCCGCACCATGGTTCCCGACCGGAAGACCTGCTCAACGCACACACCGACCAGATGAGGAAACAGGACGGCGAACAGCTCCTTGATCAACACGCTGCAGATGCTCGTGATCAGAGGCACGGCTACCGGCCAGAACGCCCGAACCGTGATCTACTCAACGGATCCGATCACGGAAAGTGTGCCTGATCCAGAATTCGGCCGTCGTTGACAGACGTTTGTCCAGCCGTTCTCGGAGCGGCGCATCGATCCGTCGCGCTTGGTGATGAAGACATCGACGTAGGACGCATATCCAGAGCCGTAATGCCAGAACTCAGCATGATGAACGCTCAACGTCGGCATTCGGTCGAGATCAGCGACGACCCGCCGGAGGAACCCGTCAACAGAGGTAGCCCCGCCGGCCCATGCTCCCGCCGCTCCCGCCAGTTGATCATTCACGGCGCTTCGGAGAGCCGTCGGATCGGTCGCCAGCTTCCTGCTCACTGGTTCACTCCTCAGTCTGGCTTCTCGTCCGTTCGGCACAATAGCCGTGGCGTACCGGCTGGGCTGCCAAGGGCGCCCAGGTTGCAGTTCGGGTTGCAATACAGAGGCGTTCAGAGGCGTGCAGGATGGACCGCGCATGCCCTCTGACCTGCATTGAACGATCTGGAACGGCTCGAACTGGATCTTTTAATCCGCAGGCTCCGGGTCCGAATCCCGGGCGCTCCAGCAACCAGACACCTCTCCACCGTGCTCGACCCGGCTTGCAGTGTCAGTGCCGTGCGGTACACATCTCTGCATGAAGAATGTGCACGAGGTGGCCGCCGCCCTGCCTCCCGTCGAGGTCCTGCGCGACCACTGTCGCGCCCTTGCCATGGTGGATGCCATACGTATCCCGGAGTGGGAGTACCGCGAGTACTCTTTCGACTCCCGCTGGGCGCCAGGGGAGGAGATGGCCTCGTGGCGCAGCGGTGCGGGCGACGACTATTCCATCGTGTTCTGCCCTGCTGGCGTGTACATCCGCGGTTTTGACCACGAGTCGCCTGTTTCGCCGTTCGCCAGCGATGACCTTCGCCCCTGGCCGGGCGTGGTCGACGACGTTCCCGAGGTGTTCAGACCGCAGCTCGACGAGGTGGCGTTCACACTCGAGGACGTCCCGCTCATCACCTGCTGCCTGTGGCGCACCACATCGGACGACCGTTGGCGCACTGGACGCGCCACCTACGAGAGGGACGGCTCGGACCAGATGTTCGACCTGCTCATCGATCGTTCGTCGGCAGCTTACGTGGCATGGGCGGCCACTGACGAGGAGGAGCCGCCCGTGCCGGTGGAGCCGGTCGCGCACATCTTCGCGCTCCGGCCGCTAACAGAAGAGGTCATCAGAGCGCTTAACCCGGAGATCGGCCTGCGCAACGTCCGCGCTGACCTCCGAGAGATCGGCTACCCGCTCGAGTAACACGAGTGCGGTTTGCTCCGTGGGGCAGGGCACACCACACATGGGCTAGATACAGCCCTGGGATCATCTCCGCCAGTCGCCGCGCCATATACGTGCA
>NZ_JBQQCB010000289.1:0-3642 GCF_052246675.1 Nonomuraea sp. KM90
GTGTTCGACCTCGACGGTGAAGGTGGCAGCCCGGCCTTCGGGATCTGTGTGCCGGGCGTAGAAGGTCGGTGTCAGTTTGCTGGTGACCTTGCCGTCGGCGTCGCTGGTCGGAGCTACATAGGCGAGGCTCACAGCCGGGGAACCAGGCGGCGGATCTTCAGCCTTGGTGGTAAACGACCATGAGTAGGTCGCCATCACGTTTCCAGCAGCATCCTTGGCACTACTGACTTCGGCTACGTACTGCTTCTCTCCAGGCAGTGGCTGCTCAGGGGTGAAGCGGACGATAGACGGCGACATCATGTCCACCGTGCCATTCACTGGCGCCCCTGTGCCGTCCTTCAGGGTGAGCTTCGCGTCGGAAACCGGTTCACTGAACGTCGCCTGTATGGGAGCACCCAGCTCTACGCCCGTAGCGTTGTTGAGAGGGCTGGTCAGAGTAACTGTCGGTGCTGTTGTGTCGGGTTGCGCCGTGGTGAAAGACCACGTGTACGACGCCATCGAGTTGCCCGAATCGTCCTTCGCGGCGGTTACTTCGATGGTGAAGACTGTCTCAGCTGGCAATGAGACAGCGGGCTTGAATGTCCAGATCTTTCGGGTGGCGTCAGGGGCGAGAGCTCCAGCGACAGAGGCGCCTGCTGGATCTGAGACCTTGACCTCGGTGCCGGACACGGGCTCGTTGAACGTAACGCTGAGCGTGGTGTTCACTGGCACATTGATAGCGTTCGACGAGGGGCTCGTCTCGGTTACTGCAGGTGGCGTTGTGTCGGGTCCCGCGGTAGTGAAGGACCAGGAATAGGCAGCCATGACATTGTCACTGGCATCGACGGCGTTGCTGACAGTCGCAGTGTAGACGGTGCTCACGGCCAGGGATTGAGCCGGCGTGAACACAACGCGTTCGTCGCCGGGCTCCATGTCCAGGACGCCTGTGACGAGGTTGCCTTGGGGATCCTTGAGCGTCACGTCTGCGGCCCGGACAGGTTCGCTGAATGACGCCTTGATCGAAGAATTGACGGCCACATCGGTCTGCGAGCGAGCGGGTTCCGTCTGGGTGACGGTTGGAGGTATTGCGTCCTCTGGTGGCATTCCAGGGGACGCGTCCGGGTCAAGGGCCGTAGCAAGCTCTTCAGGCGTCATCCCATCTGGGATGAACATCTTCTCCGAAATGGTCTCGGTATATCCCTCTGTGGCCGAGGTTGCGGCTCTCGCCTGGGCAGGCGTCATCATCGGGGGAGGTGCTTCCGCAGTGCCTGTGGCTTGGTCGATCGCTGCCGAGATTTGTGCGTCCGAGGCGTCTGCGGAGAGCCCCCAGAGAGTGGCTATCCGCGTCTGTGCCGGTTCGTACCCGATGATGAGTTTGGGACCGTGAGAGCCGTTGCCGTCCTCGCCGTACTCCTTCGAGCGGTACGCGCGCCAGTTGGTGTTCTCGGATTCGTTGCCCGAGGTGAGCTGGAATCCGTAGTTGGGCTGGCCGTCGGCCCACGCCTGCGCGATCGGGTTCACAAAGTGGATCAGGTCATGTTCGTAATCCATGTAGCCGCGGGTGCACGTTGGCTTGTAGGCGCCGTATTCGGTGTCGGCGCCCTCGCTGGTCACCGTCGGCTGGTTGCTCCACGTGAGCGTGGAGACGTCCCATCGCTGGGTGATCCTGCGGGCGGTGATGCCGGAGCCGACTGGTAGGCCGCAGTCGTTGGAGTCGATGTTCCACAGGACGAGGTCGGCGTTTTTCACCTGGCCGCCGCGCAGCGGGGAGTCCTCGGGGATGTCCTCGAAGCGGATGTAGGTTCGCCAGCGGACGGTTCCGCTGTTGGTCATGCCGGCCTGCAGGTGGTAGGCGCCGCTATTGGCGTAGCCGTTTTGGTAGGAGGAGTTGTTGATGAATGTGTCGTTGGCGTTCGGCAGCTGGGTCCAGACGGTGTCGTCGGCTACGACGAGGGTGACCGGGTAGGTGACGTCCGGATCGGCGAGGAAATGCGCGTCGGGTTTGTACATGAGCGTCTGACCGGTAGCGGTCTTCTCGACCGCGGTGGTCACCTTGCCGACCTGCCCCTCCTCACCCATGCTGAGATCTGCGCTGGCGTCCACCAGTAGCGGGGCGGGGATCTCGGTCGTGCGGCCACCCTTGGTCTTGGCGGCGTTGTCGTGTAGCGCCAGCTTGCCCGAGGAGGTTTCGCCGAAGGCGAGGCCGGCGGGGAGCTGGATGGCGACCGGGAGTTTCAGCGGGCTCACCGGTCGTTGCCTGATGACCGCTTCTTGCCGGAATCCCGTCGGCGTCGCGGTGATGACGAGGTCGATGCCTGTGCCATAGGCGTTGGCGTATTCAGCCCTGTTGCCCAACAGCTTCGGAGCGGGCAGCTTCTGGGGAGCCGAGATCTTGATCGTCGACCCATCGCGCTGGCTCGCCGTGGTGAGCAGGTCGGTGCCGCCGCCAGGTGAGAGCGTGAAACCGGCTTTGGTGGCGCGCGGCTTGATGATGCCATTGTCGGCCACCAGCGTGGTGTCGACCGACTGCCAGGCATCGCCCTGCTTGAAGCGGATGGGGTTGGTGTAGAACTCGGTGGCGAGAGTTTTGCCGTCGCTGTTGGCGTAGGTGGTTGAGGCCTCGGTGTGCAGGCTGGGGATCTCCACCTGACGGCCAACTTTTTTCGCCTCTGCCTTGGCCGAGTCAACCGGGGGAAGGGGTGTCGTGTCCTGAGCAGAGGGGCTCGCCGCAGGAGATGGCTGGGCGATGGCAGCGTCTGTGGGAAGGAATGACGCGGTCATGGACAGCGCCATCACTGCGAATAGTAATCGAGAATGAGCAATACGTGATCGTTTTGATGTGTTCAAGTTCACCTCGATCGGTGTGGAGGGAAGGGCGAGTTGATCTTTACATTTCCCTTATATCGAACACAAGGACGAAAGCGGTAATGGCCGATTCCCGATCTTGTGGATCCGCCCCTACCGCGCGGCGACGCGTACATCGGCATTCGGCCCACTGTGCCTTACCAGGCCGATGGAGCAGGTTGAGATACCCATGAGCACCATCCCCGCGTGCCCGGGGAGCACAGCATCGTCACCTCCAGAGCGATGACGGGCGGGGTTCCATCCCCGAGGCTCTCCCGTCGTCTGGTGGCAAGGCGCGACGAAGAGGCCGCGGCAGCGCTCACCCCGACAACGTCCGCGCCCCGTCTCACGCGCCTGCCGGCTGGCCTACGCCATCCTCGACGGCACCCGGACCCCATCGACGCCATGCCGACGAGCGGGCCTGCGACTCCCGAAAACACACGCACCACGGCATGAGCGTCCAAGTCCTGGCCGATCAAGGCGCCGGTTGGCATGGGCGCACATCAGGGGAACCGCACGCCTGGTCCAGAACCGCCAGGCCCGAGCACCTGTAGCGGCGTGGCGGCTCTACACAGCACACGCTGTAGGAGAGCGGTAGCTCTGATTCTGTCTAGCATGGCCTGACCTGCGCGAACGCCCTTCATGGCCTCGACCGTTTGCGTGATCATCCCGCAAATGTCCCGCGTCTTAAACCCGAGTTTCGCAGTTCGCGGGCACATAAGCCTTGATCGTTGAGCGAAAGTGCTGGTCGGCATGGTTGTGGATAACTTCCGGAGTCCCAAAGTGTGGGCACACGACCATTCGTGATTATGCTGCGGA
>NZ_JBQQCB010000290.1:0-3615 GCF_052246675.1 Nonomuraea sp. KM90
GGAAGGCGGCCAGTTCGGTGGTGGCCATGGCGAGCAGCGCCACCATCAGGGTGATTTCCAGGGCTGTGACGGCCGCGATGCCGAAGACGATGACCGTGATCATGGGGACGGCTCCGTGCGCTGTGCCGCCAGGGGTGTTTTCGATGGGTTCACTGATCGGAGTCTAGATTGGCGCCTCGCCCTGACCCGTCAGCCCGCCCCGGGGGCAGGGCCGTGCTTTGCCGTGCCTGTCGTGATCCTTGGCCTGGCTCGGGTTTACGTGCCGCTCACCTGCGGCAGGTGCCCTCGCCCGCCCGCCCACCCGGCCGGGCGGGTGGGCTCTGTCATGCAGCCGTAGCTTCGCTTCCAGCCTGAAGAGGACGAAATCAAGATCATTTGCTCGAACAGCCTGTCGGTCACGCTTCGGCACTGTAGGCGGCTAGCAAAGGGTGCGCACCTCGTTGCGCGCCTGACCCGCCGGAAGCGGCGGCACCCGTTCTCCGCCACATCCAGCCAGATCAACAAACACGCTGCTCAAGCACAGTCACCTACGACTCTACGCGCCCTTGGCAACCCTGCCCTGACCAGCATGTCCCCGCTTTTGCGCACCTGCCGCACCCTCAGCAACGCCTTATGAAGGCCACCACCACCACGTGACCGATCACCGACAGAGCCGCACCCCACAAGACGAGCCAGGGCCCGCGCGACGCGCGGGCCCTGGCTATGTCGAGGTCATGCGTGGCGGGCCATCTTGACGGCGGAGATCAGCAAGACGATGGCCAAGACGGGAATGATGACCAGGTCCGGGATCACGCCGAGCAGCAGACCGCCGAGCAGGGCGCCGGTGACGGAGCCGGCGACCATGATGGTAACGAAGCGCAGGTGGGCGCCCAGGACGGCGAAGCTGCGGTCGCGGCTGTAGCGGGCGAAGGCCACCAGCATGGTGGGCAGCGAAACCACCAGGGACAAGCTGCCGGCGGTCTTGATGTCCACCGCGTAGAGCAGCACGATCGTGGGGATCAGCAGCTCGCCGCCGGCCACGCCCATGATCGCGGCCACCACGCCGATGCCGAACCCCGCCGCCACTCCGGCGACGGCCTGAGCCGGGCCGGGCAGTTCCAGCGCGCTCAGGCTGCTGGTGTGGGTGAGCACCAGGGCGGCGGCCATGAGCGCCATCAGGCCCGCGAGCACCTTGTAAAGGGTGGCGGTGCGCATCCGCACCACCCAGGACGCGCCCGCCCAGGCCCCGAGCAGGCTGCCGGCCAGCAGATTGGCCGCCACGATCCAGTGTGCGGCCAGCTCGGCAGCAGGGACGGCGACCAGCCGGGCAGGCAGCGCGGTGAGCACCACGATGAGGCTCATCGTCTTGTTCATGATGACCGCCGCCAGCGCGGCGAACCCGAACAAGCTGATCAGCAGCGGGAGCCGGAACTCCGCACCGCCCAGGCCGATCATGCCGCCCAGCACGCCGACCGCCGCGCCGGCGGCGAAGGCTGACGGCAGAGAGCGGACCACACGCGCGGGGACAGCAGCGTCTTCCTGGGTCATGCCGATCAGGTTAGGCAGGTGAGCGGGCCGGCAGTCCGTCCTGCGACGGCAACCCTGGGACCGCGGTCATGGGTCAGCCGCTCCGCTTCATCGTGCAAGGCCGCGATGAGGAGCAACTCCAGCACCAGGTTCTCCTCCAGGCCGTTCAGAATTTCCCACAAGAGCCCAGATGAACACATGCCCGAGAGCTCCACACGTTGACAAATATGGGTGGAACGAGCCGACTTACCTGGTACCTGCGCTGTTCCGGCGCCGGACGTACCGACGCTGAGCGGCGCGACGGTCGCCGACCCGCAGCACCGGGGCAAGCTGCTCCCACGTGACACCAGCGGATCGACCCGGCCGGTGAGAGATTTGGGAGGGCAATCCGGGGCCATTGGCGCGGCGCAGGTCAGTGACCCACCGGGTGCGGCTTGGGGCTTGCGATCGGCCGGGCGAGGAGCGGCGGGCACGGGCCGGTGGATGTGCAGGTTCCCGCCTGGCACAAGCCAGCCGTGCCCACCGCCTGTCCCGGTCCGCCTTTCCCAACAGCCCGGGGGTCTTTGACGTCCCACGCCTGCCGATCTGGGCCGGTAGTGCCACTGTGACGCCCAGCCAGGACGGAATCAAGAGACGGACTCCTCATACGCGGCCCTGCGGGCCTGGATGCTTGGCATATGCCAGGGAAACGGGGTTGATGCCTTGCAGGTGAGTGTGAGCCCTTCCGTTGCCGGGCATGGGCTGGATCAGGCGGTTGTCAGGCGAGGAGGCGCCCGGTGGAGCCCACGTCGATCGAGCTGGGGACGAACGGTCTGGTCTGCCTGACCGGGGAGGTGCGCGAGCCGGTCTGGCTGAGCATGGCCGTGCTGCGGTCGATGCCGCAGCGGGAGATGACGGTGAGTTTCGAATGCCGCACCTCCGGACTGCGGCGGCACCATTTCAGCGGGCCGCTGCTGATCGACGTGATCGGCTCGGCCGGGCCGCGGTTCGATCCGGGTGAGCGCAAGAACCGGCTCCGCTTCGTGATCGCGGTGCTGGGGCGAGACGGTCATCGCGCGGTGCTGTCGTGGGGGGAGATCGATCCGGAGTTCGGCAACACCGCGGCACTGCTGGCCGTCAGCATGGACTGCCGGGATCTGGACGAGCAAGGCCCGCACCTGGTGATGCCGGGCGATCGCTGCGGCGCCCGGCACATCAGCCAGGTCACCGACATCCGGGTGCGCGACGATGACCGGTTATGGGGCTGAGCGCTCGCAGGAGCAGGGCGGTGCCGGCGGGCCGGCCCAGTGCAGGGCGATGTACGGGGTGGCCTGGCCGCAGTAGCGCACCCGCTCACGGGTGATGCGGTAGCCGGCGAGTTGTTCGGGCTCATCGGGCCGGCGGCGCGGCACGGGGATGGCCAGGAAGCCGATGTCCTGCTCGACGTGGGTTAGCAGGCCGTGACAGGGCCCACCGAGACAGATGGCGTTGCAGTCGTGGGCACCGCGGCCGCCGTCGCCTCGCTGGATGCTCATGCGGGGTAGGCGTGGGTCTCGGTGGCCTTGACCGAGGCCCAGATCTGCTGGCCGGGGGTCAGGTCGAGGTCGGCGACGGCGGCGGGGGTGATGTCGGCGAAGGCGGTGACGGGCCCGTCGAGGTGCACACGGACGTTGTCGCCGTGCCGTTCGATGCCGTCGATGCGGGCCTGCCACAGGTTGCGGGGGCTGCCGTCCGGGCGGGTCCGGTACAGCGCCACGGCGGCGGGCGGGAAGGCGACGAACGCCGGCCCGTCCAGGTGGCCGGAGCCAAGCTGCTCGGCGGTGTGCAGCAGCAGTTCGCCGACCTTGACCCGGGCACCGTCGGCAGTCCCGCGATAGAGGTTGAGCCCGACCAGGCGGGCCACGTAGTCGGTGCGCGGGCGGCGGGCCACCTCGGCCGGGCTGCCCTGCTGGACGATCGCGCCGTGTTCGATGACGATCAGCCGGTCGGCCAGCACCATCGCATCCAGGGGGTCGTGGGTGACCAGGACGGTGGCGCCGTCGAAGTCGGCCAGGTGGCGGCGCAGCTGGGAGCGGATCTCCAGCCGGGTGTGGGCGTCGAGGGCGGCCAGCGGCTCGTCCAGCAGCAGCA
>NZ_JBQQCB010000291.1:0-3603 GCF_052246675.1 Nonomuraea sp. KM90
ATCTGGGCCAGCGCGTCGGTGAGCATCCGCAGGTGCTCGGGGACGGTGTTGCTGCCGGCGTTCCCGGGCCGAAGCAGCATCGCCAGCGCTTCTTGGGTGTTGGCGCACCAGCAGGCCAGCGGGTGAAAGCCATACGTTTTCTTGAAGGTGACCGCCGCGCCGTGCTTGTCGGAGGTGGCGGTGATGATGGTGGCGTCGATGTCGATGACGATCCAGCCGCGCAGCCGTTTGCCGGCCACCGTCAGCCAGGGAAAGCCGCCCGGCCGCAGGTGCAGCAGCCGCCAGAGGCGGCGCCGTACCTGCGCCCGCATCTTGGCGATACGGGCGAGCATCGCCTCGTCCAGGCCGGCCAGGGCGCGGTGCGTGGTGGAGACCGATGGTACCGCTCCGAACAGCGCCGCCTGGTGAGCTTGCAGCCGTTCGGCTTCCAGCAGGCTCCGCGCGCCGCACGCGATCGCCGCGGCCAGGGCGACCAGGACGTGCGCACGGTCCCGCCAGGCCGCGCTCTGCCGATGCGGCCACAGTCTGCCGAGCGCCTCGGTCAGCCCTACCCGGTCGGCGAGCTTGTGCAGCAGCACTGCTCCCGCATGACCCACCAGCCCTTTTCCGTCGGCTGTGACAGACAACCGGCGGTCCCACCCGGTACTACATTCGTAGATCTTGATTCGTTCGGCTCCGACACGGACTGTAGTTGACCCAATGTCGGTGCGTGACGTGTGCTCTGACCTACGATCTCGTCGTGTCCTGGGATGCGGAACTGACAACGCTGACCGAGCGGATCGCCGACCCCCTGTTCACCCGCCCCGAGCCTCGGCAGGCCTTCGCCGATCTGGTGCGCGCGCTGCTGGCCGACGTACCGCGCAAGAACTCCTGGCAACTTGCCGACCACATCGGGCACGCCACCGCCTACCGGTTCGAGCACCTGCTGGACCGCGCGAAATGGGACGCCGACGCCTTGCGCAACGAGGTCCGCTCCTACGTGCTGGCACACCTGGGCCGCGACGATGCCGTTCTGATCGCCGACGACACAGCCGCGATCAAGAAGGGCGATAAGTCGGTCGGCGTGGCCGACCAGTACTGCGGACTGACCGGCCAGGTGGAACTGCCAGGTCATGCCCATGCTCACCTACGCCTCGACATCCGGGCACGCGTTCGTCAACCGGCGCCTGTACCTGCCCGAGGCCTGGAGCGGCGACCGGCCACGGCGAGAACGGGCCGGAGTGCCCGAGCACGTCCTCTTCCGCACCAAGCCCCAACTGGTGATCGACATGCTCACCGAAGAGATCACGGCCGGCACACCCTTCCGCTACCTGTGCGCCGATTCCGGCTACGGCCGCGACCCGGGCCTGCGCGCCTTCTGTCACGAGCGCGCGATCGGCTACGTCATGGCGGTGCCCGTCGATCTGCCCCTGCTCGCCCTCCGCGGCGGAGTCGAGCCGGTCGGACACGTGCTGGACCGGCTACTGGCCCGCGGAACGCCGCAGATCTGGGAGCGCCGCTCGTGCGGGAACGGCACCAAAGGCGAGCGCGTCTACGACTGGACGGCCCTGGCCATCACCGTGGCCGGGCAGGCTCCCGCCCCCGGGCACGCCCACACCCTGCTGCTGCGCCGCTCGGTCAGCACCCCGTCCGAAGTGGAGTTCTTCCTGACCCACGCCCCGGTGGGCACCGCGGTCACCGAACTGATCGACGCGGCCGGGATACGCTGGAAGATCGAGGAGTACAACGAGCACGGCAAAGACCTGCTCGGCCTTACCCAGTACCAGGTCCGCAAGTGGACGCCCTGGCATCGGCACGTCACCATCGCCATGCTCGCGCTGGCGTTCCTGGCCGTCACGCGCGCCACCCTGCCCGCCGATGCTGATGAGGCCACTGACGAGGGAAAAGACCATCCGCTTCTGGAGGCATCGCCGCGTTGAGGCTCCTGCGGCTCTCCCTCGCCGAGATCCGCCGTGTTCTGGCCCGGCTGTTCATCCCTGCGGCCAATGCCATCGATCACGTCCTGGCCTGGTCCAGATTCCGGAGGCTTCACCAGACACGCGCCCTTACCAGCCACTATCGGCAACGCGGCGATCCACTCCCGCCAGATCTACGAATGTAGTACCGGTACGCTCGCTCACCAGAAAGGTGCACCTGCTTCTGCACTGGATATGGCGTCGACACCCAAAATCCTTGCAGGTCAGGGGCACCAGTTCTCATGTTTCAGGCGGAGCCGGCTCCCTCGGCTGAATACCCGAGGTTAGAAGGTGTCTTTGATCCTGGACCGTCGCGGTTTGTGGGTCGGTTCTCCCCTGGTCGTCGAGCAGCGGTGAGCCCGTTGTGACGCGACGATGAAACTCGCTGGGTGAAAATGTATAGAGAGTAATGGTCGGGGCCCGATGAGACGGGTAGGGCGGGCGGTGACGGGGTGCGTTCGCCGCCTTCCCCGCGGCGATACCAATCCGGCCCGGCAGCGACAACATGACCGGTGGGGGCCATGGATGTGATCAGCACCGCCGAGGTTCCGCCGGAAGAGCGCTTCGCCTTCTGGCGCGAGGTGCATGCCAAGATCTGGGTGCCCTACGATCTGCGCTGCGACCCGGCCTTGGAGAGCCAATTCCAGGCGCGGGTCGGCATCAGCGAGTTCGGCCCCGTGCAGGCGACGCTGCTGACCACGGCACCGCACACGGTCCGCCGCACGTCCAAGCTCATTCGCCAAGCCGATCCTGAGGTGTTCAAGCTGAGCTGCGTCGTGAGAGGCGGCGGCATGATGACGCAAGACGGCCGGCATGCGGATTTCGGGGTCGGAGATCTGACGCTATTTGACACGTCACATCCCTTTTGGGCCGAGCATGTGCCGGATGTTCCCGCGAGCCAGCTGTTGCTCTTGCAGTTCCCGCGCTCGTTGTTGCCATTACCCTCTCGGGAGCTGCGGCGCCTGAGTGCAGTTCGCATCCCCGGTGCCCGGGGCGTCGGTGCGCTGTCGTCCCAGTTCCTACTGCAGCTCGCCCGGCGCATGCACGAACTGAGCCCGTCCGATACCGCTCGGCTGTCCACCCTCACGCTCGATGTGCTGACCGTGGCGCTCGCCGATGCGTTGGACGCCCACAGCGCGGTGCCGCCCCACAGCAGGCGGCGAGCGCTGATGGCCCAGATCCACGCTTTCATCCGGGCAAACCTGGGCGATGCACACCTGACCCCGGAAGCGATCGCTGCAGCACACCACATCTCCCTGCGCTACCTGCACAAACTATTCCACCAGGACGGGCACACCGTCGCTGGCTGCATTCGCGAACGGCGCCTGGAGCACTGCCGACGCGACCTCGCCGACCCCCGCCTGGCCGCCCACCCGATCCACGCGATAGCGGCCCAGTGGGGCTTCACCAACCCCGCCCATTTCAGCCAGGTATTCCGCAGGACCTACTGCGTTTCTCCACGCCAGTTCCGCCAGCAATGCACGACAGTGCGCCCTGACTAAGATCAGGACTCATTTTTGGGGGAGTGTCAACTTAACGGCTGATCTTGGGTGTTGAAGTGTTCAGAGGTTGGCAGGGGTGAGGCGGCCTTCGAAGGCGATCTGGAAGGCGTTCAAGGGTGCCTTCCAGCGCATGGTCCATCGCTTGC
>NZ_JBQQCB010000292.1:0-3601 GCF_052246675.1 Nonomuraea sp. KM90
CGGCCAGTTGCGGGGAACCGGCCGGATGCCGGACATAGCGTCCGGGCCCGAAAGGGCGCTGACGTGGGCAGGTGAGCCTTTGAACGCCGAGGCCGAGAGCCTTTCGAACCGAGGGGCAAGTTGGACACCATTACGGTGAACGGACCCGAGGGCATTCTCGACTGGGACACCATCGACTGGCGGACCCATGAGCAGAACGTAGTGAGGCTGCGGCGCAGGATCTTCAAGGCGACGCGGGAACAGGACTGGGCCACGGTCCGGTCCTTGCAGAAGATGATGCTGAGGTCCTGGTCGAACACGCTGGTCAGCGTCCGCCAGGTCACCCAGCGCAATACCGGGCGCCGGACGGCCGGGATCGACGGCGAGGTCGTTCTGACCTCGCAGGCCAGGGCGGAGGCAGCGGTGCACGTGCACCAAACCCGAGTGTCCTGGGATCCGCTGCCGGTCCGGCGCGTGCACATTCCCAAGGCCAATGGAAAGCTCCGCCCGCTCGACATTCCAGTGATCATGGATCGGTGTCACCAGGCACGGGTCCGTCACGCATTGGAGCCGGAATGGGAAGCCCAGTTCGAGCCTAGATCGTATGGGTTCAGGCCGGGCCGAAGCTGCGCTGATGCGATCGACACCTTGTTCGTCACCCTTCGCGGCCCTCGGGCCAACCGGGTGTGGATCTTAGATGCCGATCTGTCGGCCGCGTTTGACAACATCAACCACGAACAGCTCCTCGACGCGCTCGGCGGGTTCCCCGCCAGGGACCTCATCGCGCGCTGGCTGAAGGCCGGGGTGGTCGAGGGCGAGATGTTCACGCCCACTGACGAGGGTTCGCCCCAGGGCGGTGTGATCAGTCCGTTGTTGATGAACGTGGCACTCCATGGGCTGGAGGAGGCCGCAGGGGTCCGTTACCGCATGACCGGTGTGACGGCCGGTCGGGCGCGGGAGGGGACTCCGGTTCTGGTGAGGTATGCCGATGACCTGGTGGTCTGCTGCTACTCCGAGCAGGAAGCCTACCGGGTCAAGAAACGGCTGGCCCAGTGGCTGGAGCCGCGAGGACTGATCTTCAACGAGGACAAGACGAAGGTCATCCACGCCGGCGAAGGCTTTGACTTCCTGGGTTTCAGCGTTCGCCGCTACTCCAACGGCAAGCTGCTGATCAAACCAAGCCGGGACGCGGTCAAGCGTATTCGCAAGAGGCTCACCGACGAGACGCACAGGATGCGGGGCTCCTCGGTGAGGGAGCTGATCTCCAGGCTCAACCCCATCATCCGGGGCTGGGCCGCCTACTACCGGGGTGTGGTGGCCGCTCAGATCTTCAACGAGCTGGACCACCACGTGTGGTGGCTCACCTGGCGGTGGGCCGTCCGCCAACATCCCAACAAGTCGAAGAAGTGGATCAAACGCCGCTACTTCGGCAAGCACAACCGGTTCCGGGACGACCACTGGGTGTTCGGCGAACGGGTCGGCGATCACGCCCGTTACCTGGTCTAGTTCTCCTGGACACCGATCGTCCGGCACCAGCTCGTCCGGCCCGGAGCGTCCCCCGACGACCCGGACCTGATCGAATACTGGGCCAAGCGGCGCAGAAAGGTCACGCCCCCACTGGACGACTACAACCTCGCCCTGCTGACCAAGCAGGACGGGCGTTGCCCGCTCTGCGGGGAGCACCTTCTGACCGCCGACCAGCCGCCACAGTCCCCGAACCAGTGGGAACGCTGGTGGCTGGGTGTTGCTCGGCGGGCGATTGCCGCCGACTATCTCACCCACGAGCGGCACGGCACACCGGACGGCAAGCGAACACGCATGGTGCACACCTCCTGCTACCGCAGCCTCCGGGCACGCAACCGCAGGAGACCGGCCACATTCTCACCCGCCGAGCCCTCGGGGCTTGCTTGAGCCGAGGTGCGGGGAAAGCCCGCTCGCCCGGTTCTGAGGGGGCGGCGGCACGGCAACGTGCCGCCGCTACCCGACAGTGCAGCGATCAAGCCGTGAGGGAGTATCCGTCCTGGTAGTCGCTCTGGTGGACACGTTCGTGTTGCCGGGCGAGGTGAAAATGCCAGTACTTCTCAAGGTGACCGTTCGCGATCAGAGCGCGGAGTTTCAGCACCGCTTCTGCTCCGGCCAGACCCCAGCGTGCCCCGGCCAGGTCGAATCTGTCTGCGATCAGATGACGGCACGCCCCCTCTATCACGCCGGTCGCGATCGGCCATCCCGCTTCGAGCACCTGGTCGCAGCGCAGGTGCTCGAAGTTGTTGGTCAGGTAGCGGATGCAGGCGTCGATGCCGTCGCGGCGCTGCGCGCCAGCTGTGGTGGCCTGCGCGGTTAGCGCGGTGATGACGTGGCCGGTGTGCCCGGCCAGCAGGGCAAGGGCGTGGCCGGCGACCCAGTCCTCCGCTGCCGGAGCCGCGGGCAGATGCAGGCTCCAGGCGGCGGGCCAGCCAGTGCACGGCGGGTGGTGGAGTACGGCAGTGCGGGCCCGAACAGCGTCGCCGGGGGCTTGCAGTCGTTGCCTCCAGCGGGCTGCGTGCGCAGCAAACGGTCGCTACGGCCAGGCAGGCGAGCACGTGCGTGCGGTCGCGCCAAGTGACGGCCTGCCCGTCCGGCCACAGTCCGGCCAGTTCCTCGGTCAGCCTCACCCGGTCAGCGATCTTGTGCAGGAGCACTGCTCCCGCATGGCCAGCCAGTCCTCTTCCATCGGCCGTGACAGACAACCGCCTGTCCCGTGCAGCTGAGCGCTCGACATACTCCCGCAGGACAATTTCTTGTCGGCGAGCATCACTGGCTGAAAACAAGCGGCAATTGGCAGGAAGGCGGCTCCACTTTCAGCCGGGAGTATGACAGAATTATCAGTTGTTTTATGGCTCGGATTACGATATCCGTTAAAGTGTTGTTCTCGGCGGGAGTTCCATCGAAACAGTACGGTCCTCGAATTGCAGCACGAGTTCTGCGTTTAGTGCGCCGGCTAGACCGAGCGAGATTCCCTTGAGATGCATGCGAGGGCTTGCCTGAGCCAGTCATATCCCATGCGATGAGGATGAAATCATCGGCGAGCATCTTGAATCGATCGGCTCACTATCGCTCTTAAGAATGACAGGCCGACGAGCTAGCGGATAGCCGCAGGAGAATATTCATCAAGAACGAGAGTGTCCGGCTAGGTCCGTTTCTATGGGATCTATTCACCCTTATCTATTTGCCTTGTGGGACGATTCGATAGTCCCTGCGGAGTGTCGCGTCTTTATTGCCTCCAAGTAATGTGGCGTTATCTAGCATTAAAGTACGAAAGGTACGTACTACAGAGGCTGAAAGTCTGAGGTAACACGGCGTGGTTGCGTGCTCATGGCGGGGCTGGGGAGTATGCCGGTGGGATGCGTTATCCGGATGGTGGTGGTCTGAGCCCGGCGGCGCGAGCCAAGCGTGAACGGGTCCGCTTGGAGGCCGCCGGGTTGTTCGCCGCGGGCATGTCGCCGCCTGCGGTGGCCAAGCGTCTGCGGGTCTCCCGCAAGTCGGCCTATGTCTGGCACAAGGTCTGGCGCACGGCAGGGGCCGAGGCGCTGGAGTCGAAAGGACCGGGTGGGCAGCGCTGCCGGCTCAGCGATGCGCAAGTGGA
>NZ_JBQQCB010000293.1:0-3583 GCF_052246675.1 Nonomuraea sp. KM90
CCTGCTCCGGGTCCGTGGAACCCGGCGCCCCCGCAGCGTCATGCGACGGCCCGCCCCAACCGCGTCGGGGACATTACGGGCAAATCGCGGAGCCACTCACACAGCACCGCCCGCTGAAGAATCGAGGTTAACCGCGATGCCCTCCTTCCGCCTCCGGTGCACCAGGGCGGCACCGATCATGAGGAGGCCGAGCCCGGCGGCGGCGAGCGGGGTGAGGATCGGCGCGACGCCGGTGGCCCAGGGCAGCACGACCCCCGCGCCGCCGAGCACCTCCAGCGCGCCGACGGCTCTGAGCTGCGCGGGGCTGAAGTCCTCCCGGTAGGCCTGCTGCTCGCGGAAGCGCGGGCCGAGGTCGGCGAACTTGCCGAGGCCCGAGACGACGAAGGCGACGGCGAGCAGGATCTGCAGGATCCAGAGGATGGCGTCCATAAGCTTGACCCTTCAAGTATCAGTGGAATCATGACTGTAGACCTGAAAACTTGAAGCAACAAGTAACGTGGCGAAATCAGAAATGGATATTTCCGAATTCGATTGATCGAATTGTGATTTGTCTCCTTGTCAATTCTGCTGTGATGATCGGCGGTGTCGTGTCCCGGCGTCCTTCGCCGCGGGCGGTGGCGGCACGCTCGTCCGGCTCGCCGGGACCGGCGCCGCTGCTGACCCGGACCGAGCCAGGTCGGCACCCCCGCTGACCTGCCGGGCGCCCGCCGTACCACTGTGAGGGGGACGGCGGGCGCCGACTCGCGCACGGCCTCGGGACCTGGTTTGCTGGAACCGACACATCATCGAGCGGAGTGGGGTTCTGCATGGGCAAGGTCGAACCGGAGGTCGAGGTCAAGTTCCGTAGCGACATGGACGTGGAGCTGATCAAGTCCGCCGCCTCGGACGCCGACGTGTTGTGGGCGGCACGCGTCTCCACCAAGGGCGAGAGCTCCTTGGCCGAGATCGAGGCCGACCCGCAGCGCTCCAAGGGTTTGATCAACTTCCTGATGCGCGACCGGCACGGCACACCGTTCGAGCACTCGTCGATGACCTTCTACGTCAGCGCGCCGATCTTCGTGTTCCGCGAGTTCATGCGGCACCGGACGTTCTCCTACAACGAGGAGTCCGGGAGATACCGGCAGCTCGTGCCGGTGTTCTACGTGCCGGGGCCGGACCGCCAGCTGGTCCAGGAGGGCAAGCCCGGCAAATACGTGTTCACCGACGGCACCGCCGAGCAGCACAAGCTGGTGACCGAGGCGACCCAGGAGAGCTACTGGCAGTCCTACCGGGCCTACCTGGAGATGCTCGAGGCGGGCGTGGCCCGGGAGGTGGCCCGCACCGTGCTCCCGGTCGGCCTCTACTCCTCGATGTACGCCACCTGCAACGCGCGGGCGCTGATGAACTTCCTGTCGCTGCGGGTCAAGCGTGAAGACTCCGCGTTCCCCTCGTTCCCGCAGCGCGAGATCGAGATGGTCGCGGAGAAGATGGAGGAGCTGTGGGCGGGGCTCATGCCGCTGACCCACGCGGCCTTCGAGGCCAACGGCCGCGTCTGTCCCTGAGCCGCCCATCGCCGCCGCGGCGGCCGGCCGGCCACATCCGCCTCCGGATTCGGCGCGGATGGCCGGCGCCACGGCGGCCGGTTGCCGGAAGAGAGGCCGGCAACCGGCCGCGTCCGCGAGCGAGCCGGCGCGGCGCGGGTCAGGCGAGCGCCGGGAGCACGTAGACCTCGGCGCCCGGGGGCAGCGCGCAGTCGAGGCCGCCGAGGCCCCGGGCGTTCTCCCCGCACACGATCATGCTGATGTGCCGGCGGATGCGCCCGTAGTCGTCGCGCAGCCGCTCCTCCAGCATCGGATGCGTGCGCCGCAGCATGTCGAGGGCCGAGCCCAGGGTGGGCGGGGAGTCGCGGTCGGCGCCGATGGCGAAGACCTTGACCTCCGTCCGCCCGCTCACCCATCTCCGCAGCGAGCTGGGCAGCACGAACACGACCATCGTGACCGGTTTCGTCATCGACTAGAGCACCGCCGCGCGCACGGTGAGCACGTCGGGCATGTGCCGGCCGACCAGCGACCAGGTCTCGCCGTCGTCGCGCGAGCAGTAGACCTCGCCGTCGCGCGTGCCGAAGAACACCCCCGCCTCCGACGCCGTCATCGCGTCGCGCAGCACGCTCGAGTGGACCGGCCCCTCGGGCAGCCCCTGCGAGAACGGCTGCCAGTTCTTGCCCCCGTCGTCGCTGCGGTAGATCCGGTAGCGGTGGTCGACCGGCGTGCGGTCCATGTCCGCCGTCAGCGGCAGCACGTAGATCGTGTCGGGCCGCGACGGGTGCACCGCGATCGGGAAGCCGAAGTCGGACGGCAGCGGCGAGCCGATGTCGTGCCAGCTCCCGCCGAAGTCGTCGCTGCGGTAGACGCCGAAGTGGTGCTGCAGGTAGAGCCGCTCGGGCCGGGACGGGTGCATGGACACCTTGTGCACGCACTGCCCGTACTCGGGATATTGCTGCCCCTCCGGCATGAACGGGGCCCGGATGTTCTTGTTGGCCGCCTCCCACGACAGGCCGCCGTCGGTCGTGCGATAGAAGCCGGCGGCCGAGACGGCGATCGCCATGACGTCGGGGTCGGTGGGATGGTTGACGATCGTGTGCAGGCACAGGCCGCCGCCGCCCGGCTGCCAGTGCTCGCGGTGCGGGTGCTCCCACAGGCCCTCGACGAGCCGGTAGGTGACGCCGCGATCCTCGGAGCGGAAGAGGGCGGCCGGCTCGACGCCCGCCCACACCACCTCGGGCTCCGACGGGGACGGGGCGAGCTGCCAGACCCGGGTCAGCGTCGCCTCGGTCTTCTCGGGGAAGGCGATGGGCGGCTGCTCCGCCTCCTTCCAGGTCTGGCCGAGGTCATCCGAATACATGACGGATGGACCGAAGTGGCCGTATTCGATGCCGGCCAGGAGCCGGGGTGTGGTGCCGCGCGTGTCGATCGCCACCGAGGGCACCGCGACCGTGGAGAACTGGATCGGCTGGATCTCGAAGGGGCCGCCGTCCGTCGAACGGGCGAGGAACAGACCCTTGCGGGTGCCGATCGCGAGCATTGCGTCACTCATAGCATCGCTCCCATGTTCGCTTGCGGCCATCGTGCCACGCGGCACCGACAGTCGCCGAAGACTGGGAGATTCCCCGCGCAAGGATGGCGTTTCGCGTCCCGCATTACCTCCCGGGTAATCGAGGCCCTTCCCTCCACTCGATAACGTGTGCGGCATGGGAGCGGTCGCCGTACATGAAGAGGTCTTTGGTGAGTTGTTGCGTTCGTGGCGGCAGCGGCGGCGGGTGAGCCAGCTCGACCTGGCCATCGGGGCCGACGTCTCGGCCCGCCACATCAGTTTCCTGGAGACCGGGCGCGCCCGGCCGAGCCGCGAGATGGTGATGCGGCTGGCCGAGGAGCTGGGGGTGCCGCTGCGGCACCGCAACAGGCTGCTGGTGGCGGCGGGGTTCGCCCCGGTCTATCCCGAACGGGAAGTACGCGCCCCCGAGGGCGAGGTGGTCCGGCGGGCGCTGGACAAGATCCTGGCCGGGCACGAGCCCTACCCGGCGGTCGTGGTGGACGCGGTGTGGAAC
>NZ_JBQQCB010000294.1:0-3518 GCF_052246675.1 Nonomuraea sp. KM90
CCGCCGGGCCGGATGGGCTGTTCGGTGGGGCGCGGCGGGGCGGTGGTGCGCTCTCGCACGCCGTGGACGCGGTCGCGGCGGAGCGGGCCAGGATCGCCGGGGTGGTGCATGACGCGGCCGGGCACGGGCTGGCCGCCATCGCCATGCAGGCCGGGATCGCGCTCGTCACGCTCGACGACGACCCCGAGCAGGCGCGGGCCTCGTTGCAGGCGATCAGGGAGACCAGCACGACGGCGCTCGCGCAGTTGCGGGCCGCGCTCGACGGGATCGACCCGCCGGGTGGCGACCTGGCCGGGCTCATCGACGGCGTCCGGGCGGCGGGCCTGCCGGTGGACGTCGAGCCCGCGAACCTGGTGGTGCCCGCTCACCTTCAGGGTGCCGTCTACCGGGTGGTGCGCGAGTCGCTCACCAACGTGCTGCGGCACGCGGGCCCGACCAGGGCGCTCGTGCGGGCGGTCGCGGATCCGCGGGAGTTCGTGCTGGAGGTGTCCGACCAGGGCGCCGCCCGGACGCACCCCGAGCCGGCCGGCACCGGGCCGACCGGTCCCGGGTGGGCGGGTGTGGTCGAAGGGCGGGGGCTGGCCGGGATGCGGGCCAGGGTGACCGAGGCGGGCGGCCACTTCGCCGCCGGGCCCCGCGAAGGGGGCGGCTTCCGGGTGGTGGCCAGGTTCCCGCAGGTCCAAGCGTGAACGGCCCCAGCAGCGGACCGGCAGACGACGTGCGCGACGCCGCGAGCGGACCGCCGGAGGGCGTACGCGACTCCGCGAGCCGACCGGCGGAAGGCGTTCGCGACTCCGCGAGCCGACCCGGGGAGAGCATGATCAGGGTGGCCATCGCCGACGATCAGGCCGTCGTCCGGATGGGGTTGCGGGCGTTGCTGGAGCGGGAGCCCGGGATGGAGTGCACCGGGGAGGCGGGTGACGGGCAGGCGGCGCTGGCGCTGATCCGCCGGACCAGACCCGACGTCCTGCTGCTCGACATCCGCATGCCGGGCATGGACGGCCTGGCCACGCTGCGGGCCATCGCCGGGGACCCCGGGTTGCGCGGCACCCGGATCGTCGTGGTGACGACGTTCGCCGTGGACGAGTACGTCTTCGCCGCCCTCCAGGCCGGGGCCAGCGGTTTCGTGCTCAAGGACAGCGCCCCCGACGAGCTGGTCAACGCCGTGCGCGTGGTCGCCGCCGGGGAGGCGCTGCTGTCGCCCGCCATCACCAGGAAGGTGATCGGGCTGTTCGGCCGGCACGGCGCCGAGCCGGTCGAGGGCATCGAGACGCTCACGCCCCGCGAGCGGGAGATGGTGGCGTGGGTGGCCACCGGGCGGTCGAACGAGGAGATCGCCGGGGAGCTGACGATCAGTCCCGACACCGTGCGCACCCACGTCAGCCGCGCCATGGTGAAGCTGCACGCCAGGGACCGGGCCCAGCTCGTGGTGTTCGCCATGCGGGCGGGTCTCGCCCTCCCCGCCTGAACCAGGCGCGCGGCTACTTGAGGAAACCCTCGTAGTTGCGCTGCTGGAGCTGGGCCTCGACCTGCTTCACGGTGTCCAGCCCGACCCCCACCATGATCAGCACGCTGGTCCCCCCGAACGGGAAGTTCTGCTGCGTCCCCGGATCCTTCAGGATCGCGAACGCCACCAGCGGCAGCAGCGCCAGCACCGCCAAGTATGCCGCCCCGGGAGCGGTCAGCCGGGACAGCACGTACGCCAGGTACTGCGCCGTCGGCCGCCCGGGCCGGATCCCCGGCACGAACCCCCCGAACCGGCGCACGCCGTCGGCCACCTCCACGGGATTGAAGGTGATCGACACGTAGAAGTAGGCGAACCCCGCGATGAGCAGCACGTACACGAGCATGTAGACCGGATGCGTCCCCGAGGTGAGGTTGAGCTCCACCCACGCCCGCGCCTCGGCCCCCAGCAGCGGCGCCGCCAGCGTCGGCAGGTACAGCAGCGAGCTGGTGAAGATGACCGGCACGATCCCGGCCTGGTTCACCTTCATCGGGATGTAGGTGCTCTGTCCCCCGTGCATGCGCCGCCCCACCATCCGCTTGGCGAACTGCACCGGCACCCGCCGCTGCGCCTGCTCCACGAACACCACGGCCGCCACCAGGAACAGCCCCGACACGATCATCACCACGAAGCTCACCGGGCTCAGCACGAAGATCTTCGACATGTACGCCGGGAAGACCGCCACGACCTGGGTGAACATCAGCAGCGACATCCCGTTGCCGATCCCCCGCTCGGTGATCAGCTCGCCCAGCCACATGACCGCGCAGGCCCCCGCCACCATGGTCAGCACGATCACCGTCACGGCGAGCAGGCCCTCGTCGCGCAGCAGCGGCCGGGAGCACCCGGGCAGCAGCTGGCCGGCGCGGGCCAGCGCGACGACCGTGCCGGCGTTCAGGACGGCGAGGGCGACGGTCAGGTAGCGGGTGTACTCCGTGATCTTAGCCTGCTTGCCCTCCTTCCTGAGGGCGTCCAGGCGGGGCACCACCACGGACAGGAGCTGCATGACGATGCTGGCGGTGATGTAGGGCATCACGCCGAGCGCGAACACCGAGAGCTGCAGCATCGCGCCCCCGCTGAGCATCTGCACCATGTCGAACACGCCGCCGGTGGCGGATCCGACGCACTCGCGCACGGCCACCACGTCCACCCCCGGCGCGGGCATGACCTGCCCCAGCCGGAACAGGCCGATGAGCCCGAGGGTGAACAGGATTTTCCGGCGCAGCTCCGGGGTTCGGAACGCCCGCGTCAAGACGGTCAGCATGGGCAAGGAGTCTGGCCGAGGGCCGGGGCGGGGTCGTCCGCTCAGACGAGGCACCCGTGTACGCGAATCCGCGTATCCCGGCACACCGTAGGTTGATCGTATGAGCGCTGCCGTCTGGGTGATCAGCGGGCCGCCGGGGGCCGGGAAGTCGACGGTGGCGGCCGAGCTGCTCCGCCGCCTGTCCCCCGTGCCCGCCCTGCTCGACAAGGACACCGTCTACGGCGGCATCGTGGCGGAGGTGCTGCGCGCCCACGGCCGCCCGGACGGCGAGCGCGAGGGCCCCTGGTACGACGAGCACGTCAAGCGGCACGAGTACGCCGGCCTGACCGCGATCGCCCGGCAGGTCCGCGAGCACGGCTGCCCGGTCGTGCTGGGCGGCCCGTTCACCACGCAGGTGCACGACGCGGCCCGGTGGGCGGAGTGGGTGGCGGAGCTGGGCGGGCCGCCGGTGCGCCTGCTGTGGGTCCGCTCCGACGGGCCGACGCTGCGCGAGCGGCTGCTGGCCAGGGGGCTGGCCAGGGACGCGGGCAAGCTGGCGGCGTTCGGCGACTACCTGCGGAACATCCGGGTGGACGAGCCGCCGGCCGTACCGTATCTGGAGGTCGACAACCGGCGGGGCGCGGCGCCGGTCGGGCGGCAGCTCACGGCGGCGGGTATACCGCCGCGAACACGGCCGGCAGCCGGGGAACGAGCCGGGTGAAGCGCCCCTCCTCGTAGGTGGCGTCGGGCTCGTTGGCGAGCTGCTGGGAGATC
>NZ_JBQQCB010000296.1:0-3492 GCF_052246675.1 Nonomuraea sp. KM90
AGATGGTGCCTTCCGCGATGTCGGAGAAGCCCCGATCCCGCAGCCACGCCGTGATCTCGTAGCCGTACGCGGGCCGGCCGGCCAGGAACGCCAGGACGATGCCCTCCAGCGTCCCCTTGAGCATCTCCGTCAGCTGCCTGCCCACGGAACACCCCCTCAGCTACTTAATGCTGCTGACTACCGGTACAAAGTAACACCGACTACTGGTACATAGCAACGTTGAATAGCTGAGGTACCACCCGGAACCGCACATCCTGACCGCCCATGGCATCCACCATCGCCGACCACCCTGATACCGGGCTGTCGCCGTGCTGACACGGCCGCTGACACGGCGACCGGCAGCACGAAATCGAGGCGCGGCATCTGCCACGCCTCGATCTCGTGCTGCCACGAACCGCCGGGGCACCGACCCGCGACGGTCGATGTCCCGGCCGGGATCCTGCTACTGAGCGGTCGCCCTCGCGGCCTGCTCGATCACGTTCGTGACGGTCCTGGGATCCGTCATCAGGCCGACATGCCCGGCGTCGTACTCGGTGATGGTGGAGCCGGCCCGCTTGGCCATGGCCCGCTGGGCGCTGCGCGGGATGATCAGGTCCTTGGTGCCGATCACGCTCCAGGACGGGATCGTCCGCCAGGCGGGGGTGCCGGACGGCTCGTTCAGTGCCCCGACCGTGGCCGGTCGCTGGGTGGCCGCCACCAGCGCCTTGTCATCGGGGCTCAGCCCGCTCGCGAACGACGTCAGGACCGTCGACTTCTTGAGGTACAGATCGGTGTCCGCGGTGGGCGGAAGGGCGGCGGGAACGAGGTCGAACACCGTCGTCGGGTCCGGGGCCGACAGGGCGGAGTCCGGCCCCGCGAGTGCGGTCGCGGACTCGCCGGCGTCGGGGGCGAAGGCGTTGACGTAGACGAGTGCCTTGATGTCGGGGTTCCCGGTGGCCGCGTTGGTGATCACGGCCCCGCCGTAGGAGTGGCCGACGAGGACGATCGGTCCCGTCAGCGTTTCCAGGAAGGCCCTCACGGACGCGGCGTCACCCGACAACGATCGCAGCGGGTTGGCGAGCGCCCGAACCGTGTATCCGTCGTCCTGGAGCCTGGCGACCACTCGGCTCCAGCTCGAGGCGTCCGCCCAGGCACCGTGCACGAGCACGATGGTGGGCTTCGCCGTACGCGACCGGCTGTCCTGGGCGGCGGCGCTCTGCGCCGGGTTGAGGCTCGCCAGGATGAGGGCGACCGCGGTGGCCCTCCTTACCGCGGTGAGGGGCCATCTCATGGTGTGGCGGGCCGCCTGAGCAAGGGGACTGACCATGGTTCTGTCCTGTTCTACGTGGGATGAGCGGCCCCGGCGTACGGGAGAGCGGAGACGGTGCGCGCCGGAGCCGCAGCCGAGCGCGTGATGCTCGACCCGTGTCCTAAGACCGGACACCGGCCCGCCGTGTGACGCCCGGCCCCAGACCGCCCACGAAGCCGCGCGGGGTGTCACATGTCCGGTGGCTGTCCTGTCTTAGGTGAGGCACCTATCCGATTCAGCGCGCTGGTGAGAAGGGCGGGTCATGTGGGTGGCACATCGCCGGAGATCGGCCTCCTCGGCTTTCCACGGTTCTTGGCCGGATGGCCGCGGCCACGGGAGGCGCAGGCCATGACACGCGATGAGGGGATGCACGCGCCCTCGTCGGACCGACCGGAATCAACGGGCCTGGGCGCCCTGCCCCGCCCCGTGGCGGCGGTGATCGGCGGCGGGGGCGTGCTCGGGGCCGCTCAGGTCGGCATCGGGTACGCGTTGGAGCAGCGCGGGTTCGTCCCGGACATGATCATCGGAACCTCGGTCGGGGCCCTCAACGGCGCGATCGTGGCCGCCCACCCCGGCACGGCGGCGTCGCGGCTGGACCACGTGTGGACCCGCGTCCGCCGCCGCGAGGTGTATCCGCTCGGCTTCCTGTCCTCGCGGGCCAGCATCGTCGCCGATCGCGGCCTGCGCAGGCTGATCGCCCGGGCCGAGCTGCCGCGGCGCATCGAGCAGCTGGAGATTCCCTTCACCGCGGTGGCCACGGATCTGGCCACCGGCACCGAGGCGTTGCTCAGCGAGGGAGACCTGGAGTCCGCGCTGCTGGCCAGCGCGGCCATTCCGGGGGTCCTGCCCCCGGTGGATCGGGACGGCCGGACGTTGATCGACGGCGGGGTGATCGCCTATGTCCCCGTACGGGCGGCGCAGGAGGCGGGGGCGGCCAGCGTGGTGGTGCTGTCGGCCGGGCCGGAATGGCCGCTGAGCCCGGCCCTGCCGCCCCGGCGGGCCGACGCGGTCGCCGCCAGGGCGGCGCTGCTGCTGGGGCACCGTCAGATCGAGCGCGATCTGCGCGAGGTGTCCACCCGGATCCCGACCGTCGTGCTGCCGACCGGCATCAAGACCTGGCCCGCTCCGTGGGACTTCCGCCAGTCCCAGCGGCTGATCATCACCGCCGCCCACGCGGCGGGCCGCTTTCTCGACGGGCTGCGCGTCAACGGGCCCGGCCTCTACGGGGTGAACGGTGCCTCGGCCGGCCTGCCCGCCCCGGCAGCGGGGGCCGGCCGATGAGCACCGTCGCGTTCCTCAACATCCCGATGCACGGGCACATCAACCCGACCCTGCCGGTCGTGGCCGAGCTCGTCCGGCGCGGTCACTCCGTCACCTACCACATCTCCGCCGAGTTCTCGGCGGAGATCGCGGCCACCGGCGCGACCGTGTGCCTCTACCCCGAGGCCGACCGGCCGCTCGCCGATCCGCCGATGCCGGTCACGATGCTGGAGGGGATCGCGCGCACCACCGTCGGCCTGCTGCCTCAGGTGCTCGCCGAGCTGCGCGACATCCGGCCCGACCTGATCGTGCACGACTCGGCCTGCCTCTGGGCCGCGGTCGCCGCCCGCGAGCTCGGCGTGCCCGCGGTATCGCTGTTCACCACGTTCGCGTACAACCGGCATGCGCCCAGCCCCACCCGCGTCTCGTGGAAGCTGCTGGCCCAGGCGGCGGCCCATCCCCGCAACACCCGCGACTACCTGCGGTGGCGGCGCAGCCTGCGGCGCCGCTACGACACCCGCGGACTGCCGCGGTTCGATTTCCCGAACGTACGCCAGCCGCTCAACCTGGTCTTCACCTCACGCGACTTCCAGCCCGGCGCCGGCACCCTCGGCGAGTCGTTCCGGTTCGTCGGCCCCAGCCTGGGCTCCCGCCCGCCCGACCCGTCGTTCCCGCTCGATCGCCTGCGGACCCCCGTGCTGTACGCCTCGCTGGGCACGGTGTTCAACGCGGGCCCGCAGCTGCTGCGCAACTTCGTCACCGGTCTCGCCCCGCTGGGCGGCACCGTGATCATCTCCACCGGGGAGACCGATCCGGCCGCGCTGGATCCGCTGCCGGACAACGTGATCGCGCGCCGCTTCGTCCCGCAGAACGAGGTGCTGGCCCGGGCCGCGCTGTTCGTCACGCACGGCGGCATGAACAGCGTCAACGAGGCCATGTACGCC
>NZ_JBQQCB010000297.1:0-3434 GCF_052246675.1 Nonomuraea sp. KM90
TACCACAACCGCAGACGCTGGCAGCAGACCAAGGCACCCCCATCCGACGAACCGGTCACCGACAGCTGAGCACCCGCTCTACACGGCCAGGCTGTAGTTATCGGTGCATTGTGCTTGACAGATCTCCGCCTCCCATCGCTCGTGATACAGCGCGGCCAGCTCCGCGGCGGGATAGACATCGACATTCAGCAGATCGGTCAGCAGGCGGACCACTTCGCCGCCGTCAACTCGGTACTCCACCACCCGGACCGTCACTCCGCCCGGATGCGACGCCCGCTGGCCGGCCAAGCTCATCCGTGCCAGATACGTGCCGTCGGCCAGGATCTGGATCGGCTGCTTAGCCACGCACGATCGAGCGCGGAGCAGCAGGTGTGCTCCGGCCTGGGTATATGCCTTCCACAACGCCACGCCGGGGAAGGCGCGATCCATGAGGACCAGCATGCCGGCAGCGCTGCCGGCCAGCCTGGTCGCCAGCTCCGGTTCCCCGCCGTTGAACGCCCCACCGCCGCGTCGATGGAGGCGTGGGTGCCGGTCTCGGTCAACGTCACCACCCGCGTCTGCGGAAACCCCACGTCCCGGCCTTTGGCGTCGCTCGGGCCGCCGAAGAAGGCCCGGTTGGCCGTGGTGTCCGGCACGTCCAGGACGAACCCGTCGACCGCGGCCAAGCGCATCCCGCGATAGAACGACCCGGACAGCCCTTCCGGGGCCACCGATCCCGCCAACGCGCGAAACAGGCCCTCCAACGGCCCCGCGCCCAGCCGTTGCCGGGCACGGGTGAAGGAGGACTTGTTCGGGACCGACTGATCCATCCCGCCCAGCGCTCCCACCAGGTTTTCGGCGACATCGTCATAGGAGTCCTGCTGAAACAGCGCCAGCGCCAAGACGAAGTAGACCATGAACCGCGGCGGCAACGCTCCCGGCCTGCCGCCCTCACGGTCGTGTTGGGCCAGTATGTGATCCACAAGCTCGGGCGTGACTCGCTCGGTGAGCACTCCCAGACGCACGTCCTCGGACAAGCCGATCCACGGATGCATATCGAGACATCGACAGAACCAACAAGAACGTCACCCTCTGGAGCCTCATGGATCGCTTGCGTTAGTCAAGCAACGGCATTGGCCGGGCACCTCGAAATGGAACAAAGATCGAGGTGCGCCACGAGGCGTCACCGTTTCGGGCGGGGATGAAAAGGGCCCCGCCTCTGCGCTGTCGCAGCAGCGTGGAGAAGCTGAGGGCAGTTCGCAGCCGGAGACACGGATGCGGACGGGAGCAGCCCTGACAACGCCGGGACAGATCAGAACTGTCAGATGATCTGGGTCCGGCAAGCGAGACCGGAAGGTGGACGAGAGGAACCAGTGTTTGACGCCCCGTAACTGTTCCACCGGCTCCAACCTGACGGATATGGGCCGGAATGCAGCGCACGCCGCCTGGATGAGCGGCGACTTCGAAGCCGGTCGCTCGATGCCGGTGGGGAGGCCACGAGGAAAGCCTGCGGCGTACTCGTGGCGATGCTGCCGGGGTAGAACTGGCCGCCTCACCGGTCGACCGAGCGGTGGTGAACGTGGGAAGCGATCCACTGTCGCCCTCTCCGCTTCTGGCGGTGGGCAGGCGTGTCGTCAGCCGATGACGGCGGATCGTGGCGGAGGTCTCGTAGTAGTCCGAGCACGCGAGAGGCGTGTGCATGGCGAAGGGGACCAGCAAGTCAGCAGTACGGATACTGGAATGCCGGGAGGTCGTTGGTGAATACCGACGAACTGGAGTACGCCCTGACCAGGGCGGAGCGACGGGTACTGGAGATCCAGGCCAAGCTGCACCAGTGGGCCCGTGATGATCCTCATCGCAGGTTCGATGACCTGTTCAACCTTGTCACAGATCCCGCATTCCTGCTGGTGGCGTGGGATCGGGTGCGGCGTAACAAGGGTGCCAAGACCGCAGGCGTGGACGGCCGCACCGTGGTGTCCATCGCCTGGGGGATGGGCGTCGAGACCTTCCTCGACGAACTGAGATCCTCGATGAAGGACCACAGTTTCCGCCCGCTCCCGGTCAGAGAACGGATGATCCCCAAGGCGGGCGGGAAGCTGCGCCGCCTGGGCATCAGCACGATCGCCGATCGGGTAGTCCAGGCATCCTTGAAGCTGGTGTTGGAGCCGATCTTCGAGTCGGATTTCCTCCCGTGCAGTTACGGGTTCCGCCCGAACCGCCGGGTTCATGACGCGGTCGCTGAGGTGCGCTTCTTCACGTCCAAGTCCTACGAATGGCTTGTGGAGGGCGACATCAAAGCCTGCTTCGACGAGATCTCGCATTCGGCACTGCTGGATCGGGTTCGAGATCGAGTCGGGGACAAACGCGTCCTGGCTCTGGTGAAGGCGTTCCTGAAGGCGGGCATCCTCGGCGAGGACCGCGCGCTTCGGGAGAACCACGCTGGTACACCACAAGGATCGATCTTGTCGCCGCTGCTCAGCAACGTGGCCCTGTCGGTGCTGGACGAACACATCGCCCAGTTGCCCGGAGGACCTGCGAGCAGTGCGTGGGACAGGAGCAAGCGTCGGCGGCATGACCTGCCCAACTGTCGCCTGGTCCGATTCGCAGACGATTGGTGCCTGCTGGTGCACGGCACCAAGGCCGACGCGGAAAGCCTCCGCGATGAGATCGCCGGGGTCCTGGCCCCGATGGGCCTGCGCCTATCGCCGGACAAGACCCTGATCACCCACATCGACGAGGGCCTCGTCTTCCTCGGCTGGCACATCCAACGTCGCCGCAAACGAGGCACCATCCGGTACTACGTCTACACCTATCCCTCACGCAAAGCCCTCAAGGCGGTGATGGCCAAGGTCAAGACGCTGTGCCGGACAACAGGAACTCACCTGCCGCTGGACACTCTCCTGCTTCGGCTCAACCCGATGCTGCGAGGCTGGTGCAACTTCTTCCGGCCCGGAGTGTCCAGCGCGACCTTCCAGTACCTCAGTTCGTATGTGTGGAAGCGCGTCATCAAGTGGATACGACGCAAACATCGTCGGACCTCATGGAAGGAACTGCGACGCCGCTACGGCGGCGGTCAGTGGTGGCCGGCCAGCCAGAACAGGCAACTGTTCGACCCGGGAAAGGTGAGCACCACGCGCTACCGATACCGGGGCGTTGCTGGCATACCCAGCCCCTGGCCGACCGCTGGCTGAGCACGATCAACAACGTGGGCGCCACGACGGGACTTGTGGAGCGCCCGGTGCCGTGAAAGTGGCACGCCGGGTGCGGGAAGCGGCTCGGAGAAACGGGCCGGTTGAAAGACCGGCACCGCGCTCCGGGCCGACTTCACCACCGGTTGTTCTCGCATATCACGATGAACTGGCGGGGACGGCCGTTGACCAGCCATCAAGTCGTCCTCAACACGATCGCGGCGACCACGACCTCGGCCGGGCTGAGGGTCGAGGCCGCTTTGGATC
>NZ_JBQQCB010000298.1:0-3366 GCF_052246675.1 Nonomuraea sp. KM90
CCCACGCGGTCAGGTCGACGGCGACCTGCTCGTAGGCGATGGTGGTCTCCAGCACCGAGGCCAGGCCGGGCAGCAGCCAGTTGACCACCTTCTGCTGCTGGGCCTCGATGTAGCGGACCCGGGCCAGTTGCTGCTTGATCTCCAGGTCCGGGCAGTGCCGGGCGAGCTGGTGGCTGAACAGGATCGCCTCCACCTCGATCCCGTTCATCGTGATGATCCGGCACCGCGTGTACGGATCGGCATGGTCGGGATCGATCGGCGTGACGTTCAGCTCACGCCAGTTCCGCAGCTGCCTGTCCAGCGGGATACCCCGCTCGCGCAGTGGGTTGAAGGTCATTGCGTCCGCTCCTTGACGGTCGAGAACATGCGGTGTGCCCGCCTACCGGAGGCTTCCCGGACCAACCTCTGCGCGCTCTCGCCAGGGGCTCAGCGTTCGGTAAGGATCCCGTCCGCCCGGTGCCCGCCGGCCGCTACCTGCGGCATGAGTGACCGGCCGGTAGATGGGGCATGCATCTCCGGACCGCATCGTGCGACCGGAGGGAGATCCACATGGACCAGCGGGTGACCGGCAGCCGGGACGTCCGCACCGAAGCGCACGGCCACGTCCGCTGCACGCCGCCTGCCGCCGCCGAGCTCTACGAGATCGCCGTCCTGGACACCACGGGCGGCGAGGGTCAGGCGCGCTGGCACACGATCGGCTGGGGCGTGGACAGGGGAGAGGCCGACAGCATCGCGGAGTCCTACGTGACCCGCGCGCTGTGCCCGTACGACGAGGCCCAGATCAGGCAGAACGGCGCGCTCGTCGGGGTGCACCGCCGGCCGGCGTGACCGGGGCCGCTACCCGGACTCCGAGGGGCTGACGCGGTCGACGTCCTCGATCGCCGCGATGGCCTGCTCCACGTGGTCGTACACCGTCACCGCGCGCAGCGCGCCGGTGATCTCCAGCAACCTGGCCGGCATCGACTGCAGCGCGGCCAGGTGCAGGCCGACACCGTGGGCGTTGGCGAGGGCCGCGGCGGCGAGCAGGACGGCCAGACCCGAGCTGTCCAGGAAGGACAGCCGGCTCATGTCCACGATGACATGCTCGTCCAGCCGCCGCCGCTGCTCGTCGATGTAGTCTTCCAGCCGCGCGGAACTGGTGGTGTCCACCTGACCGGCGATGGTGATCAGGGTGGCCCCGGACAGGTGGCGACAGGTGAGTTTCACAGGCACTCCTGGCGATGGGCTGCCGATGGGGGTCGAAACGGATACCGCGGCGACGCCTGCCGTTGCGGTTACTCTAGTCCCGAAGGTAGATACCGGAAAGACAGTTCGTCATAAGATCTTCGTGTAATAAGTTTCGTCCGCCCAGCGGGGCCAGGACCAGGGCCGAAGAGGCGAAGGCCGTGAGCGATACTGATGATCGTCAGTCCAGTTGGACATTTCTTACCCATCACGCGCGGGTGCTCGTGGAGATAGCCCGGGATCCGGACATCCGGCTGCGCGACATCGCCGCCGGCGTCGGCATCACCGAGCGCGCCGTCCAGGGCATCGTCCGCGACCTCTACGAGGACGGTTACCTCAACCGTGACCGGATCGGACGGCGCAACCGCTACAGCGTCAACCTCGACCAGCACTTCCGCTACCCCACCGAGGCCGGCCTGCCGATCCGGCTGCTGATCGACATGTTCACCCGGCACGACCTGCCCTCCCGGCAGGACGCCTGATCAGTCGCGGCCCGGTGCCCGATCCTCCATGACGCCGTAGGCCGTCGCCCGGAAGAGGAACGAGGCCCAGGACCGGTAGGGCCGCCACGCCTCGGCCAGCCTCCGGTAGGAGGAGGGCGAGGCGTCCTCCGGGAGCCCGTACGCCTCGCGCAGGATCCCGAACAGCCGCGGCTCGTCCCCCGGGAACGCGTCCGGGGCGCCCGCGCCCCTGATCAGGATCAAACCCGCCGAGAACGGCCCCACGCCGGGCAGGGCGCGCAGCTCCGCCAGGGCCTCCTCGGGGGCGAGCGAGCGCAGGTGCTCGGTGGTGAGCACGCCGTCGAGCGCCGCGCGGGCCAGCCCGCGCACCCATTCCTCCTTCTGCGCGGGCAGCCCGAGGCCGCCCGCGTCCAGCAGCGAGACGGGCGGCGGGAAGGCCGGGTACGCCTGCCCGTCCAGCTCGACCTGCGCGCCGTACCGCTCCGCGATGCGCTGCTTGATCCGGGAGGCGATCAGCATCGACGAGCGCTGCACGATCACCGCCCAGCACGCCGCCTCCCACGGGCTCCAGAAGCACACCGGGCGCAGGCCGGGGCGCAGCCGTTGCAGGTCGCCCAGCACCGGATCGGCCTCGCCCAGCTTGGCGAAGCCGGCGCCGTCCACGTCAAGGGAGAGGATCCGCGCCACCTCGCCCCGGATGCCCGGCCCCGCGGCCCGCGTCGTGGCGACGTCGACCCCGTCCGGCGCGGCCGTCACGCGCACGCCGATCGGCCGCCAGTCGGACTCCGCGCAGTAGGCGAAGCGCAGCGCCCGGCCGTCGGACGGCAGCGCGCTGGTGGCCGGCCAGTCCTCGACGAAGCGCAGCGAATCGGCGAAGTCGAACGGGCCCTGGGCGGTGAGCGTGAATCCGTGCGTGGTCATGCGCGTATGGTAGGCGGCCCGGCAGGGCGGCTCCCCGGGCGGGCGATCGCCTGGACCAGCGCCTCGACGGCGGCGGGGTAGGCGTGGGCGAGCGGTGCGGCGTACCCGACGACCAGGGAGGGCGGGTGGCGGTCCCGGTCGCCGCGCACGTAGTCGCCGAGCGGGCTCGCCCCGACCGAGGCGGCGCGCAGCGCGGCCACGGCCTCCGCCTCGCTCAGGCCGGGCGGCAGCTCCAGGAGCGCGTGCAGGCCAGCCTCGATGCCGCGCAGGCGGGCCCGGGGCAGGCGGGCGCGTACGGCCCCGGCGAGCAGGTCCCGGCGGCGCCGGTAGCCGCGGCGCGCCGTGCGCAGGTGGCGGTCGTAGTCGCCGGTGTCCAGCATCCTGGCCAGGGCGAGCTGGTCCAGCGGGCTGTACTGCCTGGCCCGGCGCTTGGCCTCCACCAGCGGTTCGAGCAGCGGCGGCGGGCAGACGACCCAGCCGAGCCGGACCGCGGGGCCGAGGGTCTTGCTGGTCGAGCCGGCGTACACGATCCGGGACGGGCGGCGGGACTGGAGCGCGGCGATGGGGTGCCGGTCGTAGCGGTACTCCCCGTCGTAGTCGTCCTCCACGATCCAGCCGAGGTGCTCGTCGGCCCAGGCCAGCAGGGCCGAGCGGCGCTCGGCCGACATGCTCGTGCCCAGCGGGAACTGGTGCGCGGGCGTGCACACGGCCACCTGGGCGCCCGCGGCCTCCAGCGTGTCCACCCGCGGGCGCCCAGGTG
>NZ_JBQQCB010000299.1:0-3279 GCF_052246675.1 Nonomuraea sp. KM90
GGCCCCCGGGTAAGGTGCCTGCCGTGGCAGTTACCACCTCCATATGGCAATTCGCGCTCATTGTCGGGCTTCTCACCTGTCAATCCCGGGGCTGGACACCACCCTGATCCTCAGGACCGCGGCCCTCAGGAGAAGTAGATCACACCTGCGGAGTCGTCCTGATCGGGAAGCAGGGCGTATCCGTCCTTGCCGTCGATCTGTGCTCGCAAAACCATTGGGCGCTGGCCGTCATAGATGAATGTCATGGGAGGTCCTCCGTCCAGAAACGTAAACCTGCCTTGACACCTTAGCGACCAGGCACGATACCGTCCGGAAACGTCTATCCAGAAAGCGGAACACGCACGGAGCTCTGCAACGGCGCCGTGGCGACAGCCCGGCGATCTCGCCGACACTGCTCACCAGCGCCCGCGGCGGCGGAGGCGCCTCCTGGCCGAACCGGCGTCCGGCGGCCTCGAGCAGGCGCGCACCTGTCTGCACGTAACCGTTGCCGCTGTGCGAGCCGCTGTCGGGTCGCAGGATCGCGGTGTGGGCTGCAACGGCTCGGCCTCATCCTGGCGGTGCGGCCTGGGCCCGGCCTGACCGGGCAGGTCCGCGGCACGGCGAGCATCGGCCGCGTCGGGTCCGGCTGTGCCGTGGCCAGGGGTGGCGGCGTGCTCGGCGCGAGTGCGTCGGAGGCGGAAGAGGATGGGACAGCTCGTGGCGTGGTCATGATCGTGCCGACGTTTCTGTGGTGGAGGGCAACGGGCGGCCGACGGGCAGCCAGGCGTGGCTGGGCAGCCCGCCGCGTAGCGCGTCGGCGTTGTCGGCGAGGTTGATGCCGCCGCCGGTGATGACGGCGTTCACTCCGCGCAGCGCCTGCTGTTCGCGCCGGTAGTCGTCGGTGAGGGCGATGGCCGAGGTAGGCCAGGCCGGCCCGTCGGGCAGGGTGGACTCGATGACGTGATCGCTCGCGGCTCTGACGCACCAGGCGTGGTCGAAGGCGAACGGCACGCCGTCGGCCAGCACCATGCCTTCGACGTACAGCAGGTCGGCGTGCTCGTCGGCCATGCGACTGGCGGTGGCGAAGCAGGTGCCCGGCGTGCCGGCGGCGAACCCGCCCGGCCGCGCCGCCGGGGTGAACAGGCGGCCCTGGGCCAGGAGCAGCTCGGCCAGGCCGGCCAAGCTCCAGGTGTCGCGCTGCCCGGCATGGGCCGGTGCGCCACATCCCGGCGATGGCGCCGGCCTGTTCCAGCAGCCATTGTTCCGCCGCGCGGCTCATGAGCCGTGTTCCTGGACGAGTGCGGTGAGCGCGCGTTCGCGCTCGAGGTCGCGCTGCTCCTGCACCGCGTCAGGGGTGCGGGGCGGCATCCGGGTGCAGGCCACCCGGATACGTCCGCCGGTGTCGGGCTTGAGCCGCCAGTTGGCCAGGGCGGGGCTGTCCAGGATGACCTCCCAGCCGTCGAACGGCGCGGCGAGGTAGGCGGTGATGGACCTTTCGACGGTGGCGGCCGTCGTCGGATCGGCCAGGTCGCCGAAATGCGGGGCGAGCGCCTGGACCACCTGGCGGGCGTAGCGGGCATGGTCGGCGGTACGCCGGTCGGATCGGCGGATCATGGGCGGCTCCTTGACGACGGAGGGAGAGGAGCGGGTGCCGATGCCGGCGCTGCGGGCGGAGGATGACGATGCGGCTCCAGCAGACGGGCCGCGGCCGGGGTTCGCACCCGCGGCGCGCTCGCGCGCACCTGCGGCGCGAGCTCCCACGGCTGCCACCGTGCTGCAGGTCGATCGGTCAGGGGACGTCCATGGTGGCGCAGGTCGGCGCGGGTCACCTGCGCCAGGAGCAGGTCAGGCGCCAGTCCTTCGCACACCGTCAGCGCGCGGCCGGCGTCGGTGAGCAGGTAACGCATGGACGGCCCGGGCGGCGGCAGCTCCAGCCAGCCGCGCTGAAGCAGCGGCGGCCACCAGGCGCCACCCGGGTCCGGCACGCCGGGCTGCGGCTGCCGGTCGGGCAGCACCTGGATCTCGGGCGGGTCCAGCCGCGCGCCGGTGTGCTCGTCGAAGAAGCGGCCACGCACCCAAAGCGTCAGGGTGGCCATCGGCGATGTCCTTGAGCGTACGGCGCAACGCCTCCTCTGCGCGTGGACCGAAGCGGCGAGGTGTCATGGCCGTCCCCTGCTCGCCGTGGCGCCTGCGTCCGGGCACGCCGCGCAGCGGCTGCTGGATCGCCCGGCGTCCTGCCGCGACTGTGCCTGCCTTGTGCTGGCCAGGTCCACCCTGATCATGGTGCTCCGTCGCCTTCCTGCGCGGCCAGTTGCTCCTGACGGCGGGCCAGCAGCTCGGCCAGGCTAGCGTGCAAGGCTGGCCAGGTATGGGTGTCGGGCTCGACAGCTTCAGGCGGCAGACTGCCCTCGAAGACGCTGAGCCGCACGCCGATATGGTCGGGTCCGACCACGGCCAGCCAGCCCGCGCACAGCCGCATCGGGTGCGCGGTGTCGGGCTGGTCCTTGTGGCAGGCCATCCGGGGGGCATGGGTGAGCCGGGCGACGTCGGCCTCGCTGGTGTCAGTCGGGCGCATCACGCCCTGCTGAGCGCGCTGCAGCCGCAGCATGTCCTCCTCGGAGAACGCGGTCAGGTCCGCATCGGTCCGCCATGGGCACACGCGCTCTCCGCTGCAGGGTCGGCTACGAAACTCCGTGGCCTCTGGGCTCGCTGCCGAAGCGGAGGGGTCTGGGATCGGCGGGACGGCACGTGTGCGTGTGCCCTCCTGTAGGAGGCGTCGCCGGGTCATTGGAAGGCCTCCAGCGTGGTCAGGCCGACCCCTCGACAAGCGCGCGTCAGGGTGTGGCGGTGCGCCCGGGTCATTGGAACGCCGCCGTGGTGAAGGCGACGCCTTCGTCGCGGAGGTCCGGAGTGCGCCAGCCGAACCGCCGATACCGCGGGTCGGTGATCTCCTCGAGCAGTTCCTGTGGCAAGACCTGGTAGCCGGACTCGGCCCAGAGGGTGATGCCGGGCTGGGTCAGCAGGTTCCGCCAGGCCGCCATGCTGGTCAGGCCGAGCTGGGGATGGGCGCGCATAAGGAGCTCGCAGTGCGCGCGGGCTTGGCCGATGTGCAAGCCGTCAGGGTCGGCCGTCAGCGCGGCGGCCAGGGCGGGATCGGCCGGCGGCGACCCGGCGGTTCGGGCGTCGAAATTCACGGTCATGAACGCGGTGCTCCTGTCTGCGGCTCCTGCCGATCCGCCATCTCGTCGATGCCTCCTTTGCGCCGGAGTTTCGCCCGATGTTCTTGCCATGAATCTGCCA
>NZ_JBQQCB010000300.1:0-3256 GCF_052246675.1 Nonomuraea sp. KM90
GCGCATGTGCGACGCCCTGCTGGGCACCGTCGCGACGCTACCCGTCCATCTCAAGCGCTCCTTGACGTGGGATCAGGGCAGCGAGATGGGCCGCCACCACGAGTTCACCATCTCCACCGACATGCCCCTCTGGTCCACTTTTGCCATCATTCGTCATATTTATGCCATTTTGCACCAACGATGCCTATAGGCCCTATCCAATGCCGAGAATGGCTACGTGTTCATGAACCTTACGCATTCGTTCCACAAGGCCCTTCGTGTGCGCCGCTGCGGCCAGAACGTACGGCTATGACGGGGAACGATGGACGCCCGTTGCGGTCAGGGGCATTGGTTGCGTACTGACGTGACCTTGGTGATGAGTCGGAAACGGAAACACCGAAGTCGTGCGCCGATATCCAGGGGGAGATCAGATGACCAGCACTAGCAAATCAGGCGAGCGTACGACCATGCAAACGCTGCAGGAGTGGTCGCTGCGAACGGGTGTCGAGGTGGAGATCTGGGCTCTGCCGGCAGAGCCGCTTCCTGCCTCCATTGCGCAGATCGTCTGCGGCACCATCCAGGATGTCCTGCTTGAGGTGGAACGACAGGCGCTTGCTCGCACCGTCGCCATAGCCCTGACCGTTGCCGCCAGCGGACTGCGACTGACAGTCAGTGACGACGGCTTCGGGACGTCGGCCGAGGCATACAAAGCCCGTTTAGGCAGCCGCGGGGCCGCGTTTGTAAGCCTCGGCGGTAGCCTCAGCGTCAACGGCGTGCCCGGCGAGGGCACCACGGTGGGAGCCACTATTCCTGCAAGAGCTGTTGCCGGTTCCGGCGGCTTCCAGGTGTGTGCTGGCGGTGTCGACGAGGTCGGTGTCGACGTCGATCGTGCACACGCGGCCGGTGGGGGCGACCAGGTGGCCGAGGAGCGCGGCGTTGTAGCCGGTGGCTGTCCCCGGCCTCCAGGATGTTGTGGCTGGGGCGGGCGTCTATCTGCTCCAGTTGGGTGGCGACGATGGACGGCGCGGAGATGCAGGAGATCATCTCACCGCCGGTGCGTGCTTGATCGGCACGGCGCGTCGACGTAGGCGGCCTCCACGTCGGCGTCGGGGATGAACGTGTGGCGCTCGACCGCGCGGAAGGCGCCGATGACCTCGGGGGTGCGCAGGTGGCCGGAGACGACGTACCCATCCACCATGGCCTCGCGCAGCTTGGTGGGGTCGATCGTCACTCCGGCGATCGGTGAGAACGGATGACAGTTCGAGGGCATGGCGGCGTAGACGTCGAGCGCCCGTTGTGCGTGCTTGGCTGCCTGCCCGCCGTCGCGCATGTGCGGCCAGGCTCCGGCCGCACAGGGCGCGGCACGTGCCTCGTTGAACGCGAATTCGCCCCGGATCCCCTGATCGAGCTCGTCAGGGTAGGACTGTCGATCGTCGGCGACGGCCTGCGCCGCACACAGCGCCGCCTCAACAGTTGCGGCGTTGCCGTTGATGGCGTGAGCGTGCCGCGCGACGGTGGCGACCTCGTCGGCGACATCGGCCGGATACACCATGGCCTTCGGCACCGCCACCGCCGGCATGCGCACAGGTTCGTCGGCCAAATAGGCGGTGGCGATGGTGACTTTCGGCGGGGATGGTACCGGTGACGGCCGAGCCAACGCCTCCGGCCGCGCCGGTCACAGGACGACGTGGCCGGCGCGAACGTCGGTCTGCGATCGATGTGGGGTCATGTCTCAACCCAGCGGGCGACCTCTGCGGCCCAGTAGGTAATCACAAGATCGGCGCCGGCGCGACGGATTCCGAGCACGCTCTCACGCACGATTTTCTCCCGGTCGAGCCAGCCGCGCGCTGCGGCGGCCTCGACCATCGCGTACTCACCGCTGGTCTGGTAGGCCGCGAGCGGCACGTCCACGATGGGGCGCACGGCGTGGACGATGTCCTGATAGAACATGGCCGGTTTGATGATGACCGCGTCCACGCCCTGGTCCAGGTCCAGGCGGACCTCGCGCAGCGCCTCGTGGATGGGCCCGGCGGGGTCTTGCTGGTGGCTACCGCGGTTTCCCACCAGGGAGGAGGAGACGGCCTCGCGGAAGGGGCTGTAGAGGGCTGAGGCGTACTTGGCCGAGTAGGCCATGATCGATGTGATGGTGTGGCCGGCCTCGTCCAGCGCCCGGCGGATCGCGGCGACCTGGCCGTCCATCATGCCGCTGGGAGCGACCATGTGCGCGCCGGCCTGCGCTTGGGCGACGGCGATCTGGGCGTAGAGGGTAAGGGTGGCATCGTTGTCGACGTCGCCGTCCGCGCCCAGGACGCCGACGTTGCCGTGGTCGGTGGCTTCGTCAGGATTGAGGTCAGCGATCACCACGAGGTCCTCGCCCACTTCGGTGACCACGTCGGCGATCGCCTGCTGGGTGATGCCGTCGACCGCCCAGGCCTGACTGCCCAGGGCGTCTTTGCGGTCAGCCCTGGGCACACCAAAGATGATCAAGCCGCCGATTCCTGCCTGGGCGGCCGCGGCAGCGGTCTTGCGTAAGCTGTCGCGGGTGTGCCGGACGACGCCGGGCATCGAGGCCACGGGCTGCGGTTCGGCGATGCCTTCCTTGACGAACACGGGAAGGATCAGGTTCGCCGGGTGCAGCCGGGAGCTCGCAACCATGCGTCGCAAAGCGGGGGTGCGGCGCGAGCGGCGTGGCCGGTGCAACAACGGATCGGTCATCGGCTCGCTCCCATCGCGCCGAGCACGCGTTCGACGTGTTCCACAACCGGGCGCGGTGGGCGGCGGGCGTAGCCCGTCTCGGGGCGGGCGATGATGCCCAGGGTGCGCAGCCGGTGCAGGTGCTCGGCGGTGGCGATGGCCAGGCCGAGCGGATCGATCAGGGGCAGCCCTGCCAGTTCGCGCACTCCCAAATGAATGAGGATTTCGTGCGGGATGCCCTCGGCGGAGACCAGCCACTGCGCGCCGGCGGCCGCGGCCCGGCCTGCGGCGGCGGTGTAGGCGTCCAGCAGGGGGGTGAAGTCTTCGGCCAGGGCGCGTTCCACCCGCCATGGCCCTTCGGGGATGACCTGGTAGGAGGCCAGATCCGCGCCCGCCGCGCAGATGTTACCGATGATCGGCTCGGTAAGGGCGTCGATGAAGCCGATGACGCCCAGCCGGTGGCCGTCACTGTGGCCATCCGTTCCCGCTTCGCTGCCCGCTGTCGGCCGGGAGGGCGAACAGTTCCCGCGCAGCGGTGACGTAGCGCTCCCCCGCCGGGGTTCCTGCATGGGTGGAGATGCGG
>NZ_JBQQCB010000301.1:0-3186 GCF_052246675.1 Nonomuraea sp. KM90
CGTGCCGCCCGCGGGCAGCAGCGGCTTGAGACGTTCCCACTCGGAGTTCGTCAGATCACCACGACCCATACGCCAAGCGTGACATCCTCGCCACCCACCGTCATGAGATCTAAGAAACAGCTCCTAGTCCTGTCTGGTTCCGGGTTCAGGTGCCGCGCCAGGTGGGGTGTTTCTAGCCGGTGAGGCGGCGCTCATGAGATCGATCATGGCGATGTGACCAGTTCCGATCGGACGGCACCGGTCGGCCGATTTCCCGCGTTTTGAGGGTCACGGAGGCGGCCGATGGCATTGCCACGGCAGCCTCGGCGATGGCAGGAAAACGTCCTTTTTTGACACTCTCCGAGCTTTATCGACGGCTGTGCATGGTACAAGATCGCATTCAGGAGGGGCTCATTCGACTAGCCCGGAGGTGGCGATGTCGCACACCAAGCACGGCCTGGGAGTACATTAATGATTCTCATTCACGTCACCCGTATGCGCATCCCTGCTGGCAACTTTAGGCAGGTCCAATAGCTTGTCGTTAAGTTCTGATCTTTACGTCTGCCATGCGTTGATCCGCGATATTCGCTTTGACATGCGGATGAAGAATATCCGAACGGACAGCCGGGAAATTCAGTCCGGATATCGCTTCCTATCCCAGTTGACGCATTGACGGTGATTCTGACGCATTTGTCGATACTTCCGTCTTGCCTGACACGCGATCGCTGCGGTAATGATCTCTGGTGGTTGGTGCGGATATCCGGGTGGGCTACGTGGTACTGCCGATGGCGGGTACGCGGGGGCATCCTGCACATGCGGGACCCGGGCTGCAAGTTCCTCGATGGCCTGGATGCTCAGGTTCTCGAGCGATGTTTGCCGTTGGCGGCGGCGTACGACATCCGGTTCGGCCAGACGGCGCCGGTGCAGCAATTTCCCACGCATCAGAAGCGGTGGAACTTCCCCGGCGAGTGGTAGTCGGCGACCGCGGGTGAGCTGGTGGAGTTGGAGTCGTGGGCTGGAGCGCGGCCAGGTCGTGTTACCGGGCTTCTCGCTAGAGGTGATGGCGTTCTCCTCACAGCAGTTCTGGCTGACCTGGCATGACGGCCGGCGGCGGGGGCACGCTCGGGACTACTTCGCGCCTCTAAGACGGAGCGGGGTTGATGATCGACTTCCGCCCAGACGATCGGATCGATGGACGACACGGAGGTTTTGAGCCCATCCGCAGGGCGTGCGAGGCGGTGGGCTGGTCCTATCGCCGGGTCGGCGCCCCGCTGCCGGTGCTGGTGGCGGATCTTCGCTGGCTGGTCGGCTGTTCCTTCCCGTCACTGCTTATCCGGAGGATGCGATGTGCCCTGCTCGCGCCGGCAATATCATTCACTTCACCAGGCTGCTCCGGTCGCGGGCGATGCCTGCGCCCATCTTCATTGCTGTCAGCTTGCCCATGGGGATCGGCGCATACGTACATGGTCTTCCTGGCCTGTGGTGGGGTCTGGTGCCGGCTCTGTTCTGCGGAATTCTGCCCTGGATGTTGGATCGGTACGTCAAGCGACGAGGACCTATCCGCGCAGGATCCGGCAAACCGATCGTTCTGGTAGCGGGATCGGCGATGTCGGTGCTGACGGGCTTGGGAGTGCTAATGGCCGGTTCCGCTCCATCAACGGTGCTGGCATGCTCGACCGGCTTGTTCGGGATCTTGGTAGGAATAGCCGTCACATCGCAATGGCGGCGACCCGACGGCCGCCGCGGTTGGGACCTGTCCATCCACGCGGCAAGCGCCGCCGGGGCAGCCGGCATCACCCTGCTGACCGTTGGCGTCATGGCGGGAGTCATAGCCGCCCTGCTCACAGCAGCGGTGGCATGGTCTCGCGTCCGCACGCACCGACGCACCCATGGAGAGCAGGGGCACACCGTACCCGAGGTCATCGCAGGCGCCATCCTCGGTGCCGCGACATGCAGCTTGGCCTACCACCTCATTGCCTGACAGCGGGCAAGCTGCCAGGAGGCACACGTCCGCGCCGGTGGACGAGTGACATGTAACGCGGCCCGGATGGCGTGGAGGTTGTGCCAGATCCACCGCGAGATCGATCAGCAGGAACAGTGTCCCGGCATGCCCGAGGCCGTGGCCTGCCCGTCGGCACGTGGCCCGTTCGGGTCAGCGCTAGAGCCTGTACGGAGTTAAGATCAGAGGGATTTCCCGCGCTCCGGTCTGCGGTCCTGGTAGGCCTTCGGCATGGCGCGTGGAGACCTCACCGACGAGGAGTGGTCCTTGATCGAGCCTCACTTGCCGCTGGGCGAGCGAGGCCCGATTTCGGATCTGCGGCAGCAGTTCAACGCGGTGATGTGGCGGTTTCGGACCGGCAGCCCGTGGCGGGATCTGCCCGCCGCCGAATATGGGCCCTGGTCCACGGTCTATGACCGGTTCCGCTCGTGGGCGGTGAGCGGTGTGTTCGAGCAGTTGATGCAGGCGATGATCGCTGAGGCCGTGGCCCGCGGGCAGGTCGACCTCGACCTGGTCAGCGTGGACTCCACCACGGCCCGCGCCCATCACCATGCTGCTGGGATGGCGTTGGACGGCGAGCTGGCCGCAGCGCTGCACGAGGCGGCCGAGCAGGAAAAGGGGCTGCGCCAAGGGGGCAAAACGCCGGTGACGATGGCCCCGGCGACAGAGAGGGGACCGCACGCCGTCGCCTGCGACGGCGGCACAGGTTCCGGCTGAAGGTGGCCAAGCTGGGCCGCTCGCGGCGCGGGCTGATGAGCAAGGTACATCTGGCGGCCGACCGGCGATGCCGGCCGCTGTCCTTCGTTCTCACCCCCGGTCAGGCTGGAGACAGCCCGCAGTTTCGCGCGGTGCTGGAGCGCATCAGGATCCGCCTGCCCATCGGCCGTCCGCGCACCAGGCCGGGCGCGGTGGCCGCCGACAAGGCGTACTCCTCTCGCGGCAACCGCGCCTACCTGCGCAAGCGTGGGATCAAAGCGGTCATCCCGGAGAAGGCCGACCAGGCGGCCAACCGCAAGAAGCGCGGCTCTCGCGGCGGCCGCCCGGTCCGCCATGACCCGGATCTCTACAAGGAGCGCAACACCGTGGAGATCTGTCAAGCACAATGCACCGATAACTACAGCCTGGCCGTGTAGAGCGGGTGCTCAGCTGTCGGTGACCGGTTCGTCGGATGGGGGTGCCTTGGTCTGCTGCCAGCGTCTGCGGTTGTG
>NZ_JBQQCB010000302.1:0-3174 GCF_052246675.1 Nonomuraea sp. KM90
CGCGGGCACATCAGCGGGCGAGATCTTCAGCGTGCCGACGATCTGGCATCCGGCGCAGTCGGCGATCCGCTTGGTGAAGCCCTTGGCCTGGTAGTCGCCCATGGCCACGTCGCTGAACGCCACGTGCAGGATCTTCGCCTCTCCTTGGGTCTTGGCGATCACGGTGTCTGCGCGCAGCCGGCCCAGCCGGCTGTAGAAGCCAGCCACCGTCGGGTCACCGGCGAAGTGCCGTGCCGGAGCGTCATACAGCGCAGCGCTGCCCCCCTGGGTAGGGTCGTCACAATCAAAGCTGCTGAAGGACGCGATCTTGACGCCGGCCTGCTTGGCCTCGACCAGTGCCTGCCGAACCGGGGCGCAGTCGACCGCCAGCAACACGATGCCGTCGGCCTTGGCCGCCGTGGCCTGGCGGACGCAGCTGGCCTGGGCGCCGTTCTCGTTGTTGCGACCGTCACAGACCTGGACCTGCCACCTCAGCGCCTTGGCTGCTGCCGCCACCTGCTCACCCTGATAGACCAAGGCGTGAACCTGCTGCCAGGCCGAAATGATCCAGATGTTCTTGCCCGGCTCGGGCCTCGGTGCCTTCGAGGGTGGCGCTGCGTAGTCACCCGCGTACGCCTGATTCACCGCAGCGGTCGCTTGAGCGATGACCTGAGGTGAGGTGACCGACGCGGCCGAGTCCTGTGCGCCGGACGACGCGCCACAGGCCGCGAGTGAGAGGCACAGCAGGGCGATGAGAAGGACGCCCACAGGCCGTGGGCGGGTAGGTCGGGGGTATGGCATGGCGCGCTTTCCTAACTCAAGTGCGGGTGTATCAGCGATATCGGGCCGGGATCGCGCCCGGCCAGCCGATCTGGGCTTCCAGTGCGGCGGCCAGGCGTAGCAGGGTCGCCTCGTCGAAGGGTGCACCAATGAGCTGTACACCGATAGGCAGTCCGCCCGGCGCCGTGTGCACCGGCAGGCTGATGGCCGGTTGGCCGGTGACGCTGGCCAGCATCGTGAAGGAGACCATCAACAGCGCACTGGGCTGCGCAACCTCCACGGCGCGGTTCGCCTCGTCCCGGATCAGGCCCAGCTCAGGTGGCTGACAGGCCAGCGTGGGGGTGAGAAGCACGTCGAAGTCGCGTCCCCATTGCGCCACGATCCGGCGGGATTCGAGTTGCAACCGTACTGACGCCTGCACGTACTCGCCGGCGTGCACCTTCTGCAGCCGCTCCCAGCGGTATCGGTTGTACGGCTCGGCGCTGTCTGGGTGGTCGAAGGGGTGCGCGTACAGGGAGCCCGGAATGATCATGTCGACGTACGCAAGCGCTGCCTGGGAACTGAGCAGCTCCGGCGTCACAGGCCGGACGTCGTGGCCCATCGCGGCCAGCATCGTGGCGGCGGCCGTGGCAGCGTGCGCGCACTCCGGGTCCACCGGTAGGCCGGTGGGCGCGTCGAGCAGCAGGCCGATGCGAAGCCGGCCGCAGCCGCGCCCCGGCTCCTGCGCGAATGGCCGCGACGGCGCAGGTGCCTGGAACCAGCCATGCGGGTCAGGCCGGGAGATGACGTCGAGAATCGCCGCAGCGTCCGCGACGTACCGTGTGATCATCCCCTCTGTGGTGCAGTACTCCCACCACGACTGGACCAGCTGGGGGACCCGGGCCCGGCTCGGCTTGAGCCCGACCAGGCCGCAAGCGGACGCGGGCATCCGCAGTGACCCGCCGCCGTCGTTGCCGTGCGCCAGCGGGGCCAGGCCAGCGGCCACCGCTGCGGCCGCGCCACCGCTGGATCCTCCGGGTGAGCGGCTCAGGCTCCATGGGTTCGCCGTCGGGCCGTAGCGAGCATTCTCGGTAGCCGGTAGCGTGCCCATCTCCGATGTATTGGAGCGACCCATGAGGATGCAGCCGGCCTCGATCAGCCGGTCGACGACCGGCTCGCTGCAGGTACGCGGCGCGTCGGAGACGCCGAAGGAACCCATCGTGTTGGGCTGCCCCGCAACAGAGGTGAGGTCCTTGATCGGCAAGGGCACGCCATGGAACGATCCAAGATCTGCATTAGCTGTCACCGCCCGGGTGGCCGCCGCTGCGGCCGCTCTAACCTCGTCGTCGTTCCGCCAGACGATGGCGTTGAGCTCGCCGTTGTAACAATCCATCCGGTGGAGATACATCTCGGCGACCTCGGTGGGGCTCACTTGGCGCGAGCGGATCGCGTTGGCGATCGTCACTGCCGAGCTGAACGGGTCCATCGCGGCTCCTTCGGGCTTGCGGCATCCACATACATCGTCACTTCGGCTGGCGCTGGGGTGGCACATCGGTGACCATCGTTGTGTCCGGAACCGCCAGCAACGCGGACGTCGCGCGGTTCGCTGGCCCGAGCACAGCACGATCCGCGCCGCTGCGGCCGGCGACTTTCGCCGGCCTCCCGGATCTCGCCCCGCGATGCGGGAGAAACTCTGATATCGGGTCGTAGGGGGGTGAGCCGGGCCGCCTGCACGGACGCACTGCCAGTGTGTGCGAAGGCGACGGTGGGCCGGTATTGGCAGTTGCTAGCCCGCCCGGCGGGCCACGATCTTAGCCCCTGGTTGTGCATTGAGGCTGCTCCACATCAAGGTGTGAATATCAATAATTGAGATTATCATCTATATTCGGCCGCCGTCCAGAGTGACTGGTGTACCGAGGAGGCATCCCCGTGCAGAAGGAGACGCGGGAGCTCCTTCCTCGTGCCACCGGCAGCAACATGCCATGGATTTGACCGCCGTTGCAGCACGGGTAGCGAGGCCTGCTCAGCGCTGGCCAGTGCAGGCTGGTCCTTCGCCCCCGGCGTGCCAACGTCGCACCATCCGCCGGCAGCTGTCGTCGTGAAGGATGACTGACCATTGCCTTGCCCCCACGGACGCGCTGGATCAACGCGCCGCTGACTACCCATGACTACCTACGGGGCTCCTCGAACGAGGACACGTGTTTCCACGGTTTCGAGACTGCCGTGGCTGGCGCAGTCTGAAAGTACGGACTCACTGGAGGTGGCCTTAATGAACGCACCTTGCGACGACACCGGTACGGTCGGCCTGATCGAGCGACTGGAGCACCTGATCGAGCACATGCGTGTGCAGCAGCGGCAGTTCGTCACTGACGCCTCTCATGAGCTTCGTACCCCCCTGGCCGGACTTCGGCTCTGGCTGGAGGAGGCGCGGCTGCA
>NZ_JBQQCB010000303.1:0-3064 GCF_052246675.1 Nonomuraea sp. KM90
GGGTGACCGGGTGCCCGGTGGCGAGCTCGAAGCCGACGCCGCCGATCGGTCCCCAGGTGACCCCGTCGCCCACCTCCGCGGACAGGCGCAGCTCGACGGCGGACAGCGTGGCGGCGAGAGCGTCGGACAGCCAGGGCCGGCCCCGCCGGTCCAGCTGCTCGGGCGGCACGCGGCGGAGCACCGCCGCGTCGGGGACCAGCGCGGCGTGGCGCTGGCGACGCCGGGGCCCGCGCACGCCGACCGGGATCAGGCCGGGCGGATGCGGCGCCCGCCGTACGACCGCCCAGGGACAGGCGGCGAGCGACGCGGAGGCCCAGCCGGGGAGCGCGGCGTCGGGCACCGCGCCCGCCCTGAGCCGCAGCAGATCATGCGGGCGCGGGGTCAGTCCCATTGGGCGGCCAGCGCTTCGCGGATGCGGCGCGAAGCCGTCCTGGTCTGCTGGGCGCCGGGCGAGGTGAGCCGGTTGCTCAGGTCGCGGGGACCGCCGCGGGCCCGCTGGACCGCCGCGGTGAGGGCGTCCTTCGCCCGCCGGACGTCCCTCTCGGTCGGATGGTCGGCGTCGTCCACTTCCAGCAGGTCGTCGCACAGGCCGAGCTTCGCCCAGTCGGCCACGTCGTACGACAACGGGGGGACCCGCTTGGCCAGCTCGTCCAGCTCCGCCACGGACCGCAGGGTCACCTTGGCCGCGGCCTGCTTGTGCATCGCGTGGATCACCACGCCCGGGTCGTCGAGCGCAAGGATCTGGCTGGCCTGCAGGCCGTGCGCGAGCAGGCCGCCGGAGAGCGCGGTTCCGACGACGAGAGTGATCACGGGGTGGCCGGCGGTGCGGGCGCGGGCGTAGGCGTCCACGGCGGCGGCCAGCGCGTGGTGGAGGCCGGCCAGCTCCTCGACGCGCCCGTACGCCTGGCTGGGCAGGTCGACCACGGCGACGACGGGGCGGCGGCGGTCGTCGGGCAGCCCCGAGTCCTCGGCGACGACCGCGGTCACCGCCTCGGCGAGGGCGAGTCCTTCACGCAGGCCGACCTCGCCCTTTCTGGCGCGGTGGTAGGGGCTGCCGGGGTCCGGGACGACGGTGACCAGGCGGGCGGTGTCGTCACCCAGCCTGCTGTCCGCCGTGATCACGGACGGTACGGCGGCGTCCACGGGCCCGTCGGCCAGCGCGCGCGTCCAGTTCAGGCCGCGGCTCATCGTACGGCTCCCTTCCGCGGCGTGGCCCCGGCCCAGGCGTCCGCGAGATCGGCGGGCTCGGGCGGGCGGGCCGGGTCGAGCGCTTCGAGGCGGGCACGCAGCTCGGCGATCCGCTGCGAGCGGTGCTCGGCGGGGACGCCCTGCCGCACGGCCTCGATCACGGCCGTCCGCAGCGCGGTGACGTCGTCGAGGACGAGCGCGTCCGCCAGGCCGGTCCTGACGCGCTGCCTGCCGCCGTCGATCGACCAGATGAGCGAGTGGTCGGCGGCGTCGAACTCGGCGACGCCGGCCTCCGACTCGATCACCTCGGGGCCGTCGAGCCCGAGCCGCCCCTCCTCGGTCATGATGAGCCTGGTGCACAGCCCGGCGGCGATGCTCATGCCGCCGAAACAGCCCAGCGCTCCGGCGATGACGCCGACGACGGGCTGGAGGGCGCGCAGTTCCAGCACCGCCGAGCACACCTCGGCCACCGTGGCCAGGCCCAGGTTGGCCTCCTGCAGCCGTACGCCTCCGGTCTCCAGCAGCAGCACCGCGGGAGTCGGGGTGCCGTCGCGGCTGTCGCGGGCGGCCAGGGACAGCGCCGCCGCCACCTTCACGCCGGAGACCTCGCCGATGCCGCCGCCCTGGAAGGCCTGTTCGATGGCGATCACGACCGCGGGCCGTCCGTCGAGCCGGCCCTTGACGACGACGACACCGTCGTCGCTCTGCGGGACGACGCCCTGGGGCTCCAGCCACGGTGACTCGATACGGTCAAAGGGGCCGCACAGTTCGCGGGCGGTGCCGTCGTCGAGCAGCGCCCTGGCCCGCTCCCTGGCGCCCAGTTCGATGAAGCTCGTACGACCGAGCATCGCCGGCCAGTCGGTCAGCGTCATACGTTGCCCTCCTCGATGGCCTGCCGCAGGCGCAGATGGACGACACCGGGCGTGGCTCCGGAATCGTTGAGCTCGAAGCTCGCGGCGACGGGGTGGCGGGCGAAGAAGCGCTCCAGCACGGTTCGCCACACCGTGTCGAACCCGTCCACGCTGGTGCGCACGCTCACCCGCACGCGGGCACCGTCGGTGGGCGTCATGAGGATCTCCAGGTCTCCCGAGCCCACGACGCCGACGTGCGTCCGCCGGGCGGCCGGGAGATGCGCGGGAAACTCGTACGTCAGCGTCTGCATGCGAGCACCTCCTGCCCGGCGCCGGCCGGGCGGTCCGGCCACCGGATCATGTCGAGAAACAGCGCGGCGGCCAGCAGGTCGCCGCTCCCGCCCGGGGACAGCCGCCGCCTGCGCAGCAGCCCGTCCAGCGTCAAGAGCGCCGCGCGGCCGTGCTCGGTGCCGGCGCCTCCCTCGGCCAGCACCCGGTCGGCCCCCGCCTGGACGAGCCGGAGACCGTCGCGGCCACCACGGTGCAGGACACATGTGTCGTCCAGGAGGCTCATCACTTCCAGCAACGCGTTCAGCCGGGCCACCTCCTCGGGGAACCCGCCGGCCCTGGAGCGGCGCAACCGCGGCAGCGCCACGTCGATGACGTGCGGAAATGCTGCCCGTGCCTCGCCCGCGGCGCCGGGCGAGCCGTAGCGCCGCCGGACCCGCTCTCCGTGGGAGGGCGCCTGCGCCGGCGCCCGGCGGTCGGGCGTCGCGGCCAGCCGGCCCGCGGCGCGGGCGGCGGCCGGCGCGTCGCGCGCCCCGCCGGCGACGGCGGCGACCAGCAGCCCCAGCGCCCACAGCGCGCCCCGATGAGTGTTGACGCCGCCGGTGGCCCGCGACATCGCCCGCTCCGCCGCGCGGCCGAGCAGGCCCAGCTCCTCCCGGAGGCCCACGCCGGGGGCCGTGCGCCCGGCCGCGTAGGCGATCTCCGCGAACGCCGGGCGCAGCGCCTCCGCGGAGGCC
>NZ_JBQQCB010000304.1:0-3034 GCF_052246675.1 Nonomuraea sp. KM90
CCGGGGAACGCGCGAACGCCCAGCTGAAAAGCTGGAAGATCCTCCGCAAGCTACGCTGCAGTCCGAGCAAGGCCGGCCACCTGTGCAAGGCCATCGCCGTCCTCCAGAATCACCGAGTTGCGCAGGCAGCGTGAGGATGAAAAGCGTTCACTGGGTTACCTCACAAAGCTGATTCCGGCCACCCCAACGGTGCCCGGGGGCCGACACCAGGAACCGCGGTTGGCGCTGAGAATGATCACGGTGTACGTGACGCGAACAGATACGCATGTTTCCACCTCAGAGATCGCCTTGACAGATGGAGATCGGCATCTGAGCGACAGCTTCTCCGCCCGTTTTGACCCGGCAGGAACCCTGATCGGCGGCGGGTACATGCTGTCCGCCGGCAGTGAGGGCGATCGGCCCGAGGCCGTCGGCAAGGTCGTGAACGCGGTCATCGCCAAACATCGTGCAACGACGCCTGCTGTGAGGCAGGAAGGCCGCGGTCATATCGCCCCGGGAGGGCCGGGCATGGCGAGACCGAAGATGTCCTGCGCCCGGTACGTGGTGAGTTTCCTGGCCTCGCCGGTCCTGACGTTCACCGCGTAGGCCGTGAAGGTCCGATACGGCGGATCGATCTGCGCGGGCTCGTCGTCCGGCACCCCGGAGGGCGGCCTGCAGCGGACGGACGTCGTCAGGGCCGTGACCTCGTCGGCGCTGCGCCACGTACGCAGGTAGATCTGACTGACGTCAGGCGACAGGCCACGGATGGGGACGGTCTTGCGCTTCTTGCCGGTGAGCGGGTCCATCAGGACGAGGGCGCCCATCTGGCAGGGTTTCTCGGCGGTGCTGCGGTCCTCGACGGCTACGACGGTCTTGCCGTCGGGGGCCAGCGGGCTGAATCTGTAGTGCTGCGGCAGGATGACCGCCGTGGAGTTGCCCGGTGAGGTGGGCGGCCACAGGTTGGAAATCGTGCGCAGCTGAGAGTTGAGCGAGTACTGCGCGAGGGTGATGGTGGCTCCATCCGGTGACAGGCCGATGGGGACCCAGCGGGCCGGAAGTTCGCGGACGACCCTATCGTGCATGTCGAAGAGCAGCGCGGGATGGCTGAACTCGGGGACCTTGCTGAAGGCCACGAACCGGCCGTCGTCGGACAACATCAGCCGCGTCATGCTGTACAGCCAGGTCTTCGGGGGCAGCTTCATCGGCGCCGTGGTCTTCGCGCCCGAGGCCAGGTCGCGGACCTGGAAGGTGCCTTCCTTCGCGCTGTAGTATGCGATCTTGCGGCCGTCCCCGCTGATCGCCAACGGGCTGTCCCGCAAGCCGGTACGACCAGGGCTGAGGCTCGGCAGTGCCTCCGGCAGGTGGTAGGGTCCTGCCACTGCGGGTGACCACTCGCCAGCCCCCGTCCTGGCAGTGTGACGGAGCCTTCCCGCTGATTGGCCTGTAGAAGGTCTTGTACGCGTGGCTCAGCGGCCCCACCCCACGCGCGGGCAGGTCATCCCCGCCCGAGGTGGCCGGAGTGGGAGCCTGCGGCAGCAGCCGCACGGCGAGCGTCCCACCGAGCGCGGTGACCACGACCATGGCCGCCGCGAGGAGCGAGATCGCGGTACGCCGCCTGCGGTCGCGCGTGGCGATCGTGCGTTCGGCCAGATCCACCCGTGGTGACTCGTCGGCCAGGTCGACGAGCACATCCCGCAGCCACGTCATCGGTAGACCTCCTCGGTATCCAGGCCGGCGAGCTTCGGCGCCAGGCCGGGCGCTAGCTCGCGCAGGCGGGCCAGCGCGTAGTGGGTCTGGCTCTTCACCGTCCCGATCGAGCAGTTCATCAGCTCAGCGGTCTCCCGTTCCGTGCGGTCCTCGTAGTAACGCAGCACGATCACCGCCCGCTGCCGGGGCGGCAGCCCCATGAGGGCCTGGCGCATGACGAGCCGTACGAGGGTGGAGTTCTCGCTCGAGTACGGCCGGTCGGGCGGTTCGGCGGCCGGGAACTCCGCCCTGACCCGGCGCCGCCGCCACGAGATGTGCTGGTTCACCAGCGCCTTACGCGCGTACGCCTCGGGGCGCTCGACGTGCGACAACCGGGACCAGTGCCGCAGCACCTTCAGCAGGACGCTCTGCAGCAGGTCCTCGGCCTGGTGGGCGTCTCCCGTGAGCAGGTACGCCGTGCGCATCAGCGCATGCTGGTGCGCGGCGACGAACTCACGGAAGCTGTCATTGCGATCCAAGACGACTCCTCTCGACCGTTACGACGCCGGGGAGGAGTGCAAAGGTTCGGTCCGCGCTAGAAGTGGTGAAGGCATGTACCGAGTCAGACGCCCCAACCGGGTGGATCGTCGCAGGTCACTCCACGCGACCACCCGACTTATTGACCAGATTGAACGCGTCCTGGAGATCAACCAGCTGATCACCGTCACCAAGAAAGTCGTCGAAGCAGCCCGCGGAAACCTCGTGATCGGAATCACGTGACTGCCGCGCAACCACCCCCGCACCCGAGCCCTGCCACAGGCCAGAACCAAGCCGAACCCGCTGCCCGCCAGCCCTCACGCCGGCGGGCAGCAGCATGTCTACATCCCAGGCTCCGCGGCCCTGGCGAACGCCCAGCTGAAGAGCTGGAAGATCCTCCGCAAGCCACGCTGCAGCCCAGTAAGGCCGGTCGCCGCCGCATCGCCGTCCTTCAAAACCACCGCACTATACAGGCCACTTGAGGAGGGAAAAGGCTGATCGAGGATGATGGAGCGCCGGAGGTCAATAAATCATTCGCGTGACTGCCAAATTTCGCCTGTTTCCCGCCACAGTCAGTGACGGGATGTCAGACCCCGGTTCTTCTTCGGCTCTCAGGCTGTCGCAGCTGGCACGAAACCATCGGAAAATGGCATTTTGTATGTTGCTGGTTCCGCAGGGTAAGCGGCAAGATAGATTTGAGGGATTCTAAGCCTGGATCCACCGCTGGGAATCTGACAAAAGAACTGTGAAATAGGGCGAGGTGCCCTTTGGCCTGGGAAGATGGGAGTTCTCTACGCTCCAGCAACCCAAATCAGAAGGACACCTCGTACGT
>NZ_JBQQCB010000305.1:0-3032 GCF_052246675.1 Nonomuraea sp. KM90
GCCGCCCGGAAGTCTCTCGGGGGTTGACGGACTGAGACTGATCGTGCTTCAAAGTCAGGTGTCGATGGTGGCGACGTAGAGGTCGCAGACCAGGTCCAGGGCGTCTTATGGGGTGCCGGTGAACCAGGGGGTGGCCTCGTAGCGGTCGGGGTCGCTCGGCCGGATCAGCCCGGCATCCGACGCTGATGGGGTCATGCGGGCGGTCATGATCGTGTTCGATTTCTGATCGTTTTGCGTCGATCTGCGTGCTGTGAGCTCCAGGCCGACCCGACGGCGACGAGCACGACGATGCTGATCATGGCCAGTGACACTGTCGCGGACTTCCGCCCGGAGAGTTCCATCGTGTTCCGGAAGATCTCGCCGGCACCATGGAAGGCGAAAGCGGTCGCGCCACAGCCGAAGACGAGCCCGGCGACACCGACGACAGCGGTGACGGCCTTGCCGACGTCCGCCGGCAGGAACCGCGCGAGGCTGGCGCACAGCAAGCCGACGACAACGACATCGGCAACGGCTGCGATCATTAAGGTGACGCTGAGCACGGCGTTGTCCCCGTAGCGCTCGAAGTGCTCCCACGTTCCGCCGGCATCAGGGAGTCCGGCGATACCGAGCGCCGTCATGACCGCCATCGCCAACGTGAACACCAACGCGGCAACACCTACGGGCGACCACTTCTTCGACCGGGTCGGCAGGATCTTGGTGTCGCGCCGCACGTGGACTGTGGTTGCCGGCTGCTCACCTGCAATACTCCCTGCCATGGCCAGTGCTTCGTCCGCCGTCGGCCTGCGGCCCGGGTCCTTGTCCAGTAGCCGGGTGATGAGCTGCGTGAGCGGCCCGGTTCGCCGCGGCGCCGGGGCCTCCTCCAGTAGTACTGCGGCCAACGTCGCTTCCTGGGTATCGCGGCGGAACGGTGAGACGCCCTCGACGGCCTGGTAAAGGGTCACGCCGAGGGAGAACAGATCCCCGGCGGGGAGGCCGTCGGCGCCGCGCAGCCGCTCGGGCGCTGTGTACTCGGCCGAGCCGATGAGCATCCCGGTGGCGGTCAGTGCGGTGTCAGTAGTGTGGATCGCGGTCCCGAAGTCGGTGAGCAGGACCTTCCCGTTCTCGGCGAGCATGACGTTGGCGGGTTTGATGTCGCGGTGCACGACACCTTCCCGGTGTGCTGCGCCGATCGCCGTCAGCAGCGCCGCGGCCACTTCGATGGCCCTGCCCATCGGAAGCGGTCCGTGCTTCTGCATGTGCTCGCTCAGCGAGCAGCCATCGACTAGTTCCATGACGATCCAAGGAAGGCCGTCGTCGATGACGACGTCGTGGATCGCGACGATGCCGTCATGCTTGCGTAACCGGGCGGCATTGCGGGCCTCGCGCGTGGCGCGCGCCAGCCGCTCGGCTCGTTCGGTTTCCGGCATCCCCGTCGGCAGCTGCAGTTCCTTGATCGCAACGTCCACGTCGAGGGTCTCGTCGCGGGCCCGCCAGACTCGCCCGAAGCCACCGGACCCCAGTTCGGCGGCAAGCTGGTAGCGCCCGCCGACCACGTCACCGGCCAGCCTCGAAGTCATGCCCCGTCTCCTGCCATCGTGCTTGGCACAAACAGTTGATCAGGGTACAGCCGCCGTCATCGGTGCATGCCCCTTTTGCTTCTCGGCGAACTCGCCTTCAACGTAGGCGAACTGGCCGTGGTAGCGAACGTGGACCGTGACCAGTTGCGGCCAGCGCTCCTTGGCGTGCAGACGTGTCGGGCGTGCACACACCGGCACGCGCCGGGCAATGTCGGCGGGCCACTCGCCCAAGATCGACCAGAGAAAGACCTCGGTGCCCCGCTGTCGCGCTCGCTTGATCACGCTGTCCGCCTCCGAACGGCGGCGGCTCAAGAAGATCGCCTACTCCCACACCGCTGCCTACCAGCTCGTGGTCCGGGTCCGGATCGTGCTGGATGCCGCGCACGGCTACTCCAACAACCAGATCGCCCAGCGTCGTGGGGTGACGGTGGACACCGTACGGTTATGGCGGGGACGCTACCGCAGCCAGGAGGGCATCAAGAGCCTGACCGATCGGCCCCGCTCCGGCCTGCCACCCACCTTCAGCACTCTTCAGCGCGCCGAGGTCAAGGCATTGGCCTGCCAGCTGCCGGCCGAGACCGGCGCGCCGCTGTCGCGCTGGAGCTGCCCCGAACTGGCGCGCGAGGCCGTCACCCGCAGACTAGCAGCAACGATCTCGGCCTCCACCGTGCGCCGGATCCTGGCCGAGGACACGCTCAAACCCTGGCAGCACCAATCGTGGATCTTCATCCGAGACCCGGCCTTCGCCGCCAAGGCCACCCGCGTGCTCGACTTATACGCGCGCCGGTGGGACGACATCCCGCTCGGCGACGACGAGTACGTCCTCAGCGCCGATGAGAAGACCTCCATCCAGGACCGCTGCCGCTGCCACCCCACCCTGCCACCCGGCAGCTCGCGAATGATGCGCATCAACCACGACTACGACCGCGGCGGCGCTCTGGCCTACCTGGCCGCCTATGACGTCCATCGCGCCCACGTGTTCGGCCGTTGCTCGCCCAAGACCGGCATCGTCCCGTTCATGGATCTGGCCGAGCAGGTCATGACCCAAGAGCCTTACGCCTCGGCCAAGCGAGTGTTCTGGATCGTCGACAACGGCTCCTCCCACCGCGGCAAGACCGCCGCCGACCGGCTGACCGAACGCTTCCGCAACGCGGTCATGGTGCACACCCCCGTGCACGCCTCGTGGGTGAACCAAGTGGAGATCTTCTTCTCCATCGTGCAGCGCAAGGTTGCCTCACCCAACGACTTCACCGGCCATGACCAGGTCGAAGACCGGCTCATCGCCTTCGAGCGCCGTTACAACGAGACCGCCCGGCCCTTCAGCTCGAAGTTCACCCCGGCCGACCTCGAGGACCTGATGGCCCGGATCGAGCGACACGAACAGAAGGAACGCAACTCCCAGCAGCACGATGACTGCGACCATCAACCTGCCGTACTCGACGCAGCCGCGTAACCCCCGAAGGATTTACGGAGACG
>NZ_JBQQCB010000306.1:0-3008 GCF_052246675.1 Nonomuraea sp. KM90
TCAACGGAGATCCAGTTTTTCGACGGCTGATTGTGGAAGATCACCGTTCTACTGGATCTCCGTTCCCACGTCCTGAGAACTCGCGCGCTTGACAGCACCACGACGACCTTAACTACCTGGCCTTGGGCGAGCCCCCGTCCGCGTTGTGCCCGGGGGCGGCCAGCCAGCGGTCCCTGCCCCCTGCCAAATGGACAGAGGCGATAAACGGGTATGAAACTTTGTGCTGAGAGCGGGGAATGAGACATCCCTTCGTGGGGAGCAAGCAAGCCGGATCCGGAGGTCTCTGACCCTCAGGTGCGCGAACGCGGGCGTCCGCGTTCATACCCGCCGCTTCCAAGACCCGGATCCTGGAGGAGTACGACCGCCTCGACAAGGCTGACAACGGCGCGCTGCTGCGCCAGGAGGGCCCATACTCGTCCCTGATCTCGGCTGACGCACCGCGCGGGATCGCGGCGTCGAGCAGACTCTGGCGCGCCCGCCCGGTCGGCCGACCCGCTCGACAAGCAAATCGAGAAGCTGCAGGCGGAGCTTGCGCGGCTGCGAACCGAACTCGGCCAGGCCCACCTGGTCATCGAGGTGCAGCGACAGCTCTTCGCGCTGCTGGATCACCTCGCCACCAGCAGCCAGACGCCACCGGGTCGGGGCGAGCAGTGACCGGGATGCTGCAGGCCGCCCAGGCGGAGGCGATCGAGGAACTGGCTGCCATTGCTCGGCCGCCGCCGCGCGAGTGCCGTGGCAGGGGTGGCGCAGGCCACCTGGTACCGCCACCACCGCCAGAGCCCGGCGTCGCTGCGGCCGGCCCGGCGGCGCAAGCCGCACCCCGCTGCGTTGCCGCAGGCGGCGCGTGACCAGGTCCGCGCGGTGCTGAACGAACACTTCGTCGACGCCTCCCCGGCCACGGCCTACTTCGCGCTGCTCGACGAGGCATATATATCTGACGTCGGATGCGCGAACATGGCGAGGTAGGCCGGGACCGGCGCAGGCAGGCCACCCATCCACCCCGGGTCGTGCCCGAACTGGTCGCCGACGCTCCCCAACGTGGTGTGGGCCAAGGGGCATGCGCCATGACCCCGCGATGTCGAGATTGGCTCCGCAGCTTCGACGTCCCCTATGAGAACACCCCGCAAGGGGGTGCCCACCACTACCCAAGGGCCGGGTGCTCCGGCCAGGCCTCGAGTCGACCGCCGTGAACAAGATCTAGTTCTCACCGGAAGGAAGATGACCTTATGAGCTTGAGGCACTATCAGGCGAGCGCCGTGATCCCAGTCTCGGACATGGCGTGCGCTATCGAGTTCTATGAAGGGAAGCTTGGACTTTCTGATGGCGTAGTCCTGCCCGATGGTGGCCGGGCCTATCCCTGCGGGGCCGGAACCTGGCTGTACGTCTATGAGTCGCGCGCCCACGCCGGCAAGGCCACCGCCACGGTGGCCCACTTCGCGGTGGATGACCTAGAGCGGGTGGTCGATGAACTCAACTCCAACGGCGTGGAATTCGAGCGGTACGGCGATTCTGCGAACGAGACCGGGGACAAGGGGATACACGATGCCGGCGATGGCAAGAAGGTCGCCTGGTTCAAGGATCCTGATGGGAACACCTTCGCGGTCAACCAATAGTGCACGACCTTCTGGACGCCAGGTCCCTTCACCGACATCAGGCCTGCTGAGACAGGGCAAGAAGCTGAGCCCTGAGCCCGTGGGCCGGAGTTGATCCACTTCACCATCCGGCACCGAGGGCGACACTGGCGTTGACAAGCTCATCGCGATCTGTGCGAAGAGGGCCCGCTGCCTCTTGTCTAGTTGAACCGAAGGGCGCGCAGCGCGCTTTCGCCGGCCGCGACCTGTCCGGGAATCAGTCGCCGGGTGCGGGGTGCTCGCAGCAGGCGGATCGGCCAGCCGGTGGCGGTGGGCCAGGCGGGCGAGCCGGTAGCAGGTCAGGACGCGGTGCACGGTTGAGGGGTGCAGGCCGAGCAGGTAGGCGATGCGGACAGGTCCCCACCGGCGCAGCAGGCGGATCTTGATGATGTGCCGCTGCGTGCGGGTGGGTGTGCGGCGCGGGCTGCGGTGCGGCCGGCTGGAGCGCTCGCGCATGCCGGCCTCGCCGAGCTGGCGGTAGCGCTGTGCCCAGCGCCGGGCGGTGGTGACGGCGACCTGGAAGCGTTCGGCGGCGCGGCGCAGCGGCCAGCCGTCCTCGACGACACAGCGGGCCAGGCGCAGACGCCCGAGTTCGGTCAGCGGCGCGTTACGGTGGGGCGTGAGAGCCTTTCTGGCGGGCGTGGGGATGTCGCACTCCACACCAAACCGAAGGCCTTCACCCATTCACGAGATCATCCAGTCCGTGTCCTCCCCGTACCTAACCTCTGTGCTCACTCCACCTAGGGCCTTCGAACGCGAGCTGGCCGAGGGCGGAGTGAGGCTGTTGCGCCCGGCCCGCGCCGGCGAGGACGAACGCGCCGGAGCACAGCTGTTCAAGCCGTTGCGCCAGACCATCGAATCGATCAACCAGACCTTCAAGGGCCACCTTGACCTCGAACGACACGGAGGCCGCACCACGGCCGGCGTCACTGTCCGGATCTTCATCAAAATCCTGGCCCTGACCGCGGTCATCTGGCACAACGACAAGACCGACCAGCCGATCAACCGGTCGCTGACCGTCTACGACCACTAACTCCGGCCGTCCCCCTTGGACTCATCCATCTAGACAGCACGAGCGCCGTCGCGTACGCCACCCCATATCCGGCAGGCAGCAAGTGGGCAGGCCAGGTCAGAGCGGCGCCGAGGCTTGCCACCGATACTGTGGCCAGCACAAAGGTAGCCACCGTTGTTTCTCGCGCGGCCACGGCTACCACTGCGACACCGCCCAGGACGTCGGGAGCGCACCGCGGTGCGGCTGGATCGGTTCGAGCTCCAGCGTCAGATCGCCGAGCTGGACTGGGTGTAGCTCGAACATAGTGACCGGCTGAGCTGGGTGTTCGTGGCTGGGCTGTTTGATTGCGGGACCGGCTTCTACCG
>NZ_JBQQCB010000307.1:0-2920 GCF_052246675.1 Nonomuraea sp. KM90
GGCGCGCCAGAGCCAAGCGCGTTTGCGGTGCCCGGTCCCGCGGGGTACGTCGGCAACGCCGATGTGAACGCGGCCAGGAACATCGAACACGCGGCAGGGCATGCCGCCGCTGCGCGGGAAGGGCCACCGCTGGGCGGGCCGGAGCACCGCGAACCTCAACACGACCCCTCCTCCTGGTGACGTAGTCGCTGTTGAAATCCCCCTTCAGGCGGGTGGACGATGTCAATGGCTCGATCACCTTCGTGGCGACCGCTGGCGCTGTGGCGGTTCAGACTCGAAGAGGAGATCTTCATCGTCACGTCGTCCAAGGTCGGGGGCGCTGTGGTGATCGTTGGAGGATAGGAGGCGGGTCTACAAGAGCGTGCATGCCGCCGACGCGTCGCGGGACGAGTACCGCGCGGCGTTCGGCACGCCCAGCACATCCCTGGCCTGCGATTCCATGTCCGCGGTGCGGGAGCACTCAGTGGCCGCGCCACAGCAGGACCGCACCGTCGCGCGCGGCCCGCTGATACGGCGGCAGCTCCTCGCCGCTCCAGTGGACCTCGACCTGCGGATCTACCTCACCCATCTGCGCTAGCTCCGACTGGGCCTCCAGCGCAAGCTCCCAGGCCAGCACGCCCGGACCCACCCCTCGGCGAGGTAGATCCCCCACCGGCCCCGACCGCCAGGCACGCCGGACCGCCACGACGCCCGAGTGCACACTGAGCGCGTCGGTTACGAGATGGTCAGTGAGGTCAAACTACTCGTCCTCCAGGTCGCCGAACTCGGCGGGAGCGTCGCCGCTCAGGTCGAGGCCGGCGGCCACGCGTACGGAATCGGCCGCGTTGGGGGAAAGCGTGCACGAGCACGGAGGCTGTGTCCGCGATCACCACCTGGCCCACGGCGGCGGGCTCGTCATCGATGCCGAGCGCGGCGAGCAGGTCGCGCAGGATCTCGATTTCCTGCTCGGTCAGCGGAACCCGGTGCTCCACCTCGGCCATCGTCAGGGTGTCCGGCAGGTACGACAGATCGCCCTGTGCCACTCGCGTGGGCAGGATCGCCGGGTAGGCCCTGGTGGTGGTTGAGCAGTCTTTCGACTCTGCCCGGGGATCAGGGCTGAAGCGTTCTCACGTCGTGAGACCGAGTAGTTGAAAACCGTCGGCTGGGTGGCTGCGGTAGTGGTCGGTGGCAGCGGCGATGTTGGTCCAGCCGAGCAGGCGTGCCAGGCCGATGGCCAGGTTGCGGAGGCTGGCCAGGACGCGGGGAGCTGCTCCGGTCCGGGCCCGGCAGGCGTCTTCGCGGTAGGTGACGTCGCGGATGTGGTGCAGGGCCTCGATGCTCCAGTGGCCGCGGATCAGCGCGGCGAGCTGGGCGTGCGTGATGCGGCCCGGTGGCAGGCTGGTGATCGCGTAGATCGTGACGATGGTGGTCTTGCCGGTTCTGCGGTCGGTACGGCGGCGCTTGATCTGGATGGCCTGGACTGCGTGGGGAAAGGGCAGGCCGGGCCGAGCAGTGCAGATCTTCATGCGCCGGATCTCGCGGCGGCCGTGGCCTTGCTCGTCGGTGCGGTCGTTGAGGATGGCCTCGCGCCAGGGCAAGGCCTTGAGCCGGCGCAGGAGCGTGGGCTGGTTGCCTTTGACGATGAACAGGTAGTGGCCGCCGACGGCGGCGATGTGCCGGGCGTGGTCGTGCTGAGTGTGCAGGGCGTCGGCGGTGATGACCATGCCGGTCAGGTCCAGGTCGCGCAGCAGGGGTGTGAAGGCGGGGATCTCGTTGCTCTTGGCCTCGACCTGGCGTTGGGCCAGGACGGTCTGGGTGTCGTGGCGGATGGCGGCCAGCAGGTGGACCGCGCCGCTCGAGGTACGGCTGCCGCGCAGGGTCTTGCCGTCCACGGCCAGGCCGAGCAGGGGTGTTCGGGTGTTTGTCGTCGTCTCGGGCGGTTGGCAGGCAGTCAGCGCGGCAACGTAGCCGCAGGTCGCGGCGTCGAAAGCGTCGCCGTCCAGACGGGCCAGCAGCCGTCCCAGGGTCGAGGCGGCCAGTCGCATGGAGGGCGGAAGGCCGAGCCGGGTGCGCGTGTCAGGGTCGTATCCGGCGATGAATCGGGTGATCTGCACCAGTGATGTTGCTCCGCTGAGGACGGCGAGCAGGGCTAAGGCGAGCAGCGGCCCGAGTCGATAGCGGCGCCCGCGGCGGCAACGGGGGTCGGGGACGGCGTCGAGTACCTCGGTCAGGGTGGGCAGGTCGACGGTGGCGTCGGTGAGGGTGACGTGCTCCAGGTGGCGGGAGAGCACGTCGATCGGGGATGATGGCACGCGAACGCGGCCCCTGTTCTTGATCGACTGGCTAGACACCGACGATCATCAGGGGTCGCGTTTGTCATCTCCGCACCGGGGCGCTCCTACTCGGCCACTCGACCCAGGGGTGCAGCAGTCTCATCAGCCGAGAACGCAACGGCCTTGGCCCGGGGATGCTTGCGGATCCGCCTGAGGCACTGCCCTGGCCCCTTGATGCATGAGGGGTGTCAGGAGGTGCTTGCTCTGCTCGGTGACCGCCGCAGTCGCCTGTTCGATCTGCCGCATTATCGCCTCGGTCAACTGCGAGGGGGGACAGGCTGCGATACACCTGCGGCTTGAGGTGGATGCCCCGAACCCGGCCGTGCAGGCCGACGGTCACGCTCACCATTCCGTCCTTGGAATGTGCTGTGTACTCCATAGCGGAGAGTTCCCCGTATGTCTCGCGGATGCGGGCGATCTGCTGGTTGATCTCCCCCCGCCAACTCCTCGATCGCCACCTCGAACGCGTTGGCCACACAACTACAGAGGTTGAAAGTTCGGGGTTTCATGTCGATCTCGGGTTCGTGATCAGGCCGGTGTGTGTCAGGAAGGCGTCCAGGAGGTCGGGGCGGTACTGCAGTTGCTTGAGTCGGCTGCGAATGACCATG
>NZ_JBQQCB010000308.1:0-2917 GCF_052246675.1 Nonomuraea sp. KM90
TCGCCGAACCGCGACGACAGGCCCTTGGTGACCTTGAAGGCGCCGCCGTACGGGTCGGTGATGTCCTCGCCCAGCACGTACACGCCGGGGTCGGCGGCCAGGACGTCGTGCAGCGCGCGGTTCAGGTGCTCGGCGACCCGCTCGGCCCGGACCGGCCCGGTCACGTCGCCGTCCAGGGCGCGGGCGGGCGCGCCGACACCTCGGCCACCAGGGCGGCCACGTGCCGCCGCGCGCTCTCGTCGGCCGCCGCGAACTGCCGGGGGAAGGCGGCGGCGTAACGCTCGTACCAGTCGTTCTCCCTGACACGGGCCAGCTCGCCCGGGCCACGGGTGTCGTCGCCCTTGCTGTGCGGCCCCACCCGATGCGTGACGAACTCCACCACCAGCGGGAACCCCTCCCTGACCGCCGCGACCGGCGCGGCCAGCTCGGCGCGCACGGCGTTCACGTCGATCGAGTGGATCCGCCGGTACGGGATGCCGAACGCGGCGGCCCGGCCGGCGATCGTGCCCGCCATCGCGTTCCCGGTGGGCGTGGACTGGGCGATGCCGTTGTTCTCCACCACGACCAGCAGCGGCACCCGCCAGAGCGCGGCCAGGTTGAGCGCCTCGTACACCGCGCCCTCGCCCCAGGTGCCGTCGCCCACGTACGCGCAGACCAGCGCGCCGCCGCCGGTCCTGCGCAGGCGCAGGGCCATGCCGGTCGCCACCGGCAGGCTCTCGCCCTGCACGCCGGTGGACATGAAGTTGCGGTGGTAGACGTGCTGGCTGCCGCCCACGCCGCCGCACAGCGCGCCCTGCCTGCCCATGATCTCGGCCAGCAGGCCGCCGGCCTCGTCGCCGTAGCGGGCCAGGAAGTGGCCGTGGCCGCGGTGGTTGCTGAAGGTGAAGTCGTCCTCGCGGAGGAGGGGGGTCAGGGCGACGGGCACGTACTCCTGGCCCAGGCAGGTGTGCGTGGTGCCGCTCAGCAGGCCCTCGGCGAAGAGGCGGAGCAGGGCGTGCTCGAAGTGCCGGATCAGCAGGAGGCGGCCGAGGTCGTCCTGGGCGAGCGGCGACAGGCCGCGCTCCAGCCCTGCCACGATCATGCCGTTCCTCCCGTCCTGGCCCGGGCGGCGGCCAGCCTGGCCAGCGCCGCCCGCCGTCCGGACAGGGCCTGGCGGGCCGGGGTCAGCGTGGTCAGGTACCGCTCCAGCGCGTCCTTCTCCAGGCCGTCCGTGAAACGGCGGGCGGCCTGCCGGGAGCGGGCGGCGAGGTCGCGGTGGTGGCCGGGGTCGTCCAGGAGCCGCCGCAGCGCCGCCAGCCAGGGGCCCAGGTCCTGCGCGGGGAGCACGGGGGCCGGGCGCGCGTGCCCGGCCGTCTGGTAGCGCTCCACGCGGTTGACGGGCAGCAGGTACGGGACGCCGAGCTTGGCCTCGGCCAGGCCGCCCACGTCGGAGGCCAGGACAGGGACGCCGCGGAGCATGGCCTCGACGCAGGTGTACCCGAAGGTCTCGTCCCAGAGGGAGGGCATGAGCAGGACCTTGGTACGGCCGAGGATCTCGCCGATGTCGTCGCTCGGCGGGATGACGGCGATGTTGGGGCGGGCGGCCAGGGCTGCTCGTTCGGCGTCCGTGGTGCCCCAGGTCGGGACGGCCAGGAAGGGCGCGTCGGGGCAGGCGTCGGCCAGGGCCAGGAAGATCGGCAGGCCCTTGTAGCCGCAGGGGTTGATCATGGTGACGTACGGGGCGGGGGCCGCCTGGTGGCCGGCGTCCTCGTAAATGTGTGGATATATCAGTGTTGACTCCAGGGAGGCGTGGCGCAGGCAGTAGTCCTGCGCGGCCCGGCTGACCGCGACCACCCCGGCCGCGCGGCGCACCATCCGCACGCCGGCCGCGCTCGGATAGAACGCGCCCGGGCCGAACGGCAGTTGCTGCAGGGTGTGCACCAGGTAGACGACCCGCTCTGGGGTCGCGCGGAGCGCCGCGCCCAGCACGACCAGGCCGGGGTCGTCGGAGGGGACCAGCGTCCAGTCGGGCGCCAGCCCGGCGGCCACGTCGGCGACCCGCCGGGCCAGCAGGGACGGCTCGGTCACGGCGTGCACGGTCACGCCTTCGTGGCCGTACCCGACCTCGCCGGGCCGGCCGGTCTCGACGAGCCGGGCGCCGCGCCGTACCAGCTCCGCCGTCCCCGCCTCGGGTGAGGTGGTTCGCATGGCTCCGGAGAAGGGGGCCACCACGTGCACCTCGTGACCGCGCGCGGCGAGCCGCTCCATGAGGAGGCGGTTGGACTTGTTCGCGCCGCCGTGGGAGGGGAGGTGGATCATGTTCTGGGCGAGCAGGATTCTCACGACGCGCCCCGCTCTGCCCGGCGGCGGCGCAGCCGCGCGGCCAGCACCCGCCGCTGCTCGACGGGCAGGGCTTGGACGCGCAAGGGCTGGACGGGCGGGTGCTGCGCGGGCGCGGCTTGGGCGGGCGCGGCTTGGGCGGGGAGGGACTGTCCGGACGGGGCTTGGGCGGGGAGGGACTGCGCGGACCGGGCCTGTGGGGTGAGGGCCGGCCGGTTGTTCAGGGGTGGGCGGGTGGCGGACGGTTTCAGGAGGGACTCCAGGTGTTCGGCGGCGACGACCAGGCTGCCGGCGGCGTCCTGGTGGACGATGCCGGTCCGGGCCCGGCCGTCCTTCAAGGCGGCGGCCAGTGCTTCGGCCACCTCCTCGGCGGTCCAGCGGTGCTCCGGGAGCCAGCGGGCCAGACCCGCCGTGGCCAGGCGCGCGGCGTTGTCGGGGCGGTCGGCTCCGTGCGCCAGGATCACCTGCGGGGTCCCGGCGACGAGCGCCCTGGTCAGGGTGCCGATCCCGCCGTGATGCAGCACCGCCGCGACCTGGGGCATCACCGTGCGGAACGGCAGCCGGGGAGACCACCGAACGTCCGGCGGGAGGGGCTGGG
>NZ_JBQQCB010000309.1:0-2908 GCF_052246675.1 Nonomuraea sp. KM90
CCGCCGCCGCGCTGCTGCGCGAGCACCTGCCCGAGCTCAAGGTACGCGTCGTCAACGTCGTGGACCTCATGCGCCTGCAACCGCCCTCGGAGCACCCCCACGGCATGGAGGACGCCGAGTTCGACACGATCTTCACCACCGACAGGCCGATCATCTTCAACTTCCACGGCTATCCCTGGCTGATCCACCGCCTCACCTACCGCCGGAACGGCCACGACAACCTGCACGTGCGCGGCTACAAGGAGGAGGGCACCACCACGACGCCGTTCGACATGTGCATGCTGAACGACATCGACCGCTACCACCTGGTCATGGACGTCATCGACCGCGTCCCGGGCCTCGGCACCACGGCCGCCCACCTGCGCCAGCACATGAGCGACGAGCGGCTGCGGGCGCGGGCGTACACGCGCGAGCACGGCGAGGACGCACCGGAGATCCGCGACTGGACCTGGACCTGACCGGCCCGTGCCGCACCCGACCCCACCATGCACGATCGATTGGGCTCAGGCCACCTGAGCCCCGGTGAGGGCCTCTGGCCGGCGTGAACGGCCCGCTGGCCAGGCTCGGCCTGCTGGGCCGGCTCCTCGATCACCAGCGGCTCATCCACACTGTGACCCGGGGGAACGTGACCGTCGCCTTCACGGTCCTGTCGTACGCGGGCCTCCTGACCGTGACCGGCGTTCCCGGACCACGTCGGCCGTCCGCGAACGGGCGGATCAGGACCAATGGCATCCCGGCCCGGGACTTCCTCCTCCGGTGCCGCGACGCCGCCTTCGCGAGAGTGGAAGCAGGAGGAACGAACGTCGTGAGCAAGCACGGCGTCCCGAACCACACGGCCATCCCGGTCGCGGTGGTCCGGCCACGTATCGAGGAGGCGTCATGACCGTCGAAACGCTGACCGCCGGACAGGTGATGAGCCGCATCCTGGTCGCCGTCAGACCGGACGAGTCACCGCTGATGGCCTGGGAGCTGATGCGCCGGGCCGGCGTGCACCACCTGCCGGTCGTGGACGGGCGGAACGTGGTGGGCATCCTGACCAGCGAGCGGCTGGCCGCCTCCTGGTCGGGCGGGCCGCAGGAGCAGTCGAGCCGCCAGGTCCACACCCTGCTCGAGCGCGGCCCGCGGCCACGCGTACGGCCGGACATGCCGCTGCCCCGGGTCGCGGCCGTGATGCTGGACGCCGGGTGCGACGCCGTGCCCGTGCTGTCCGGCGACGGGCTCATCGGCCTGGTCACGGCCCGCGACGTGCTGGCGGCGGTCGCCGGCCGCGCCCAGCCGGCCGCGGACACCGGTGAGGTGGTCACCGGGATGTTCCACCTCGAACCCGTCCTGCCATCCCGGACCCGATAGGAGACGAACGATGGACGCGCTGGTCGTCTACGAATCCATGTACGGCAACACGCGGCGGATCGCCGAGGCGGTGGCCCGGGGACTGGCCGCCGGGATGGCGGCCGAGGCGCTGGAGGTCGGTGCCGCGCCGGCGCTCGTGGGGGAGGACGTGCGGCTGCTCGTGGTGGGCGGCCCGACGCACGCCTTCTCCATGAGCCGCGCCTCCACCCGGCAGTCCGCCGCCCAGCAGGCCGAAGGGGCGCTCGTCTCGCGCGGGGACGGCGTACGGGAATGGCTGGCGGCCCTGCGCACGTCGTCGGCCGGGCTCGGCTCGGCCGCCTTCGACACCCGCATCGCCAAGCCCCGCATGCCCGGCTCGGCCGCACACGGCATCGCCAGACGGCTCCGCCGCCACGGCGTCCGGGCCGTCGTCCCGGCGCAGAGCTTCTACGTCACGGGCACGCAGGGGCCGCTGGTGGAAGGCGAGCTGGAACGCGCCCGGCAGTGGGGCGAGATCCTGGCCGCCCTGTTCCCAACCCCAGCCACCTGACCGCCGTCGAAGCCCGGGGCGGGAGGCCCTGGGCGCGACGCCGGGCAGCGGGCCGGGTGCGGCGTCGGGGATGCGAGGCGGGGGTCCGGCGTCGGGGGTGCGAGGCGGGGCGGCGGCGGGTGTGACGGCGGGGACGTTTGCTTGTGGCAGGCTCCGGGGGACAAGCTGGGCGGATCGCTGATGACGATGGAGAGGAACCGGCCTCGTGACGACCGAGAGGCTGCGGCGCAAGCCGTACGAGAAGCAGCTCCTCCGCCTCCAGGCGGAGCTCGTGAAGCTGCAGGAGTGGGTGAAGGCCGAGGGGCAGCGGCTGGTCGTGATCTTCGAGGGGCGGGACGCCGCGGGCAAGGGGAGCACGATCAAGCGGGTCACCGAATACCTGAACCCGCGGGTGACCAAGATCGTCGCGCTGCCCGCCCCCACCGAGCGGCAGCGCACGCAGTGGTACTTCCAGCGCTACGTCGAGCACCTACCGGCGGCGGGGGAGATCGCGCTGTTCGACCGGAGCTGGTACAACCGGGCCGGGGTCGAGCGGGTGATGGGGTTCTGCTCCCAGGAGGAGTACACCCGGTTCCTTCACCAGTGCCCGATCTTCGAGCGGTTGCTGGTGGAGGACGGGATCATGCTGCGCAAATACTGGTTCTCGGTCAGCGACACCGAGCAGGAGCGGCGCTTCCGCGACCGGCTGGAGGATCCGATGCGGCGCTGGAAGCTGTCGGAGATGGACCTGGAGTCGATCACGCGCTGGGAGGAGTACTCGCGGGCCAAGGACGAGATGATGATCCACACGCACATCCCCGAGGCGCCGTGGTACGAGGTGGAGAGCGAGGACAAGCGGCGGGCCAGGATCAACATGATCTCCCACCTGCTGTCCACGATCCCGTACCAGGAGGTACGGCGCCCGCCGCTGAAGATCCCGCCCCGCCCCGCGTCCACGGGGTACCGCCGGCCGCCGAGGGTGGAGACGCTGGTGCCCGACGTCACCACCTGACGGCCACCGGTGAGGCCCCCGGCCGGATGGTCCCGCAG
>NZ_JBQQCB010000310.1:0-2876 GCF_052246675.1 Nonomuraea sp. KM90
CCGGCCAGCCCGAGATCGATGGCCTGACACCCGACGACCGGCACGGTCAACGGCACTGCGCTTTTCGTATCGCGATGGAGCCGTAAATGATCATCGCGTTATCGAGACAGTCCCAGGGTGTGCCCGCTTACCCCGGGCACCGCGATGCCGGGCTCACAGGAGGTGAAGCCGACCGTCGGTTCGTGGATGCGCCGCAGTTGGACAGCACTGCCCGATTGCTGGATCCAGCCAACCAAGTGGCGGACGAAGTCCCAGGAACCGATGAAGGTGCACACCGCCATCACGCTCCACCCCAGGCGACGCGGCTTGCCCTCTACGGGTTGCTGGCGTGGAACTCCTGCCAGAGGGTGGCGCTGAGTCGTCCGCGGGCGGGGACCGCGATTCCGCGGGATCTCGCCCAGGAACGCACCTGGGCGGCGGTCACCGTCGTGACGGCTGGGGCGGGGCCGGCAGGCGGGTCGGGGCTCACCGCCGCCGCGGCGTTGACCGGGTGGTCACGGGTTGGCGCGTCGCCGGACCGCGCGGTGATGGTGAAGCCCAGTTGAGCAAGGACTCGGCGGCGCTTGTGGTGCATACGCTCCAGCACCGGGACGGTGCTGTCGAGGTAGTCGTGGACTTCGGCGTCGCGCTTGCGTGCTTCGGTATCCCGCATGATCCGACCGACCTGCTGAATCACCCGGCCCTTGAACGCGATCGGGGTGGCCAGGAACAGCGTGTCGAGCACGGGGACATCGAGTCCCTCACCGGCCACCTTGTCGATGGCGACGACGACGAGCGGGCCGCTGGTGGCGGCGGAGATCTCCTGGCGCACCCGATCGCGTTCCCGGCGGGGCAACCTGCCGTGCAGGAGCCTGGGCGCGACGCCGAGCGCGGTGAGGGCGTCGGCGAGGTGCGCGATGTGCTCGACTCGGTTGGTCAGGACCAGGCTGCTGCGGCCACGTTCGTAGGCGTCGGCGATGTCCGCAACGAGTTGTCGGTTGCGGGTCTGATCGGCGGCGAGTTCGCCGTAGATGGCCTGCATGGAGGCGCCGTCGGTGCCCGGCTCGTGGGTGGTGAAGGGTGTGGGGTGGACGATGAGACGTCGGGGGAAGGTGGGCTGGTCGGTGATCTCATGGCGGATCGGGCCGCACTGCATCGTGATGATCGGGTTCATCCCGTCGGCGCGGTAAGGGGTGGCCGACAGGCCGATCCACCGCTCGGCGGGGACCTGGCGCAGGGCGGCCTCGGCTGCGGGGGCGCCGACCGCGTGGCACTCATCGACGACGACCAGGCCGTAACGGTCCAGAAGACCGGGGGACGCGTCACGGTGGCTGAGGGTCTGCAACATGATCAGGTCCACGATCCCGCCGCGCTGGTCCTTGCCCGCTGCCAGAGACCCCACCGAGATGCCGCCGAGGTCGAGGAAGCCGGCCAGCCGGTCCCGCCACTGATCCAGCAGTTCGGCTCGGTTGACGACAACAGCGGTCGGGAGGCGGTGACGTGCGATCAACGCGCAGGCCATCACGGTCTTGCCCGCCCCGGTCGGCGCGACCAGCACCCCGCAGTCATGCGCGGCCATGGCGTCGATGGCGGCGGCTTGGACAGGGGTGAGCTGACCGGTGAAGGTGACCCTGATCGAGGGCGGACGCGGGCGTGCGGGCTGTGCGGTGAGCGTTCCTCCGGCGGCGGCGATAAGCGCGGCGGCTTCGTCGAACAGGCCTCGAGGCAAGGCGAGCCAGTCAGGGTCGGAGTCGTCGAAGCAGCACACGAGCCTCGGACAGTTGTAGGTGGAGAAGCGCTGATTCTGCCGCCGGTAGAACTCGGAATTGTGAAAGGAGGCGGCGTGCTTGAGCGCCGCAAGCAGGGAGGGCGGTAGCCCGGCGGTGGCGATGCGCAGCATCGGACCCCTGACGGCGTTGACCGTCTCAGGGGCCGTGCCGAGCGCGCCGCGGCGCGGTTTGGCCGGCATCCGAGAGGCGAGGTGGCTCGGGCCGGCTCGCAGCGTGCCCAGGTCGTCGGCGATCTCCTTCACGCGCTGTGGCGTGAGCCGCCGGGTCTGAGACAGGTAGGCGAACTGGTCGGGGTAGGGGATCCAGGTGGCCGGATCGCAGAACAGCGTGGCGCCGGTGGCGTGAGCGGCCCCGTTCAGCGGCAGGGCGATCAGGTTGCCGAAGCGGGCGCCCTTCCTGGAGTTGATGGGCACGAAGTCCTGGGACGGGATGAGGCGGTCGTAGGTGGACAAGGGCATCCCCGCCTGCGTGTCCATCGCCCTGCGCAGCAGAGCCATGCCCAAGGCTCGGGCGCTGCTGGCCGCGACCGGCGCGATGAAAAAGATCCACACGTGCGCGCCCTGCCCTGACCGAGACACCTCGGCCAAGGCGGGAACGCCGGCTTCCGCGCAGGCCCGCACATAGGCCTGCGCGTCATCCTGCCAGCCGCTGCGGCCCGACTTGCCGTCGAAATCGCACACCAACACGCGCGTGGTGTCATCGGGCAACAGCGGATAGAGCCCGACGTGGAGTTCATCGCGCGCGGAGGCGGGACGCCGCAGGTGCCTGTCGATGACGTCATCGGTGAACGGCAAGAACACCCGTGCGCTGTCGGGCTTGTCCTTGTCCCACGGTTTCGCCTCCGCCGGGCTCCAGCCAACCTTGCCATCCCGGCTCACCCATCGCCGGGCGTAGACATCGGTGCGGCCGACGAACAGAGCCCGGAACAACGCGATCCTGTCCTGCGGGGACGAGCCGCCGTCCGCGTACGGCAGCCCGCCCGGCAGCCCGCCCGGCAGCCCGCCCGGCAGCCCGCCCGGCAGCCCGCCCGGCAGCCCGCCCGGCAGCCCGCCCGGCAGCCCGCCCGGCAGCCCGCCCGGCAGCCCGCCCGGCAGCCCGCCCGGCAGC
>NZ_JBQQCB010000311.1:0-2668 GCF_052246675.1 Nonomuraea sp. KM90
CGGTGTCGTTCGGCTTCGGCGATCCAGCCTCGATTCTCGGCGTCCTGGGCGAGCGCGTCTGCGTCGACACGCTGGGCGGCGAGGATGGGCAGCGAGCTGGGTTCGGTGTGGAAGCTGGGGCAGTGTTCGCAGATGTTGGCGTAGGTGCAGGCGCCTTGGGCGGGTGCGCGTAGGCAGAAGCCGCCGGCCATTCTGGATTTGATCAGCGGGGTGTCTTTCCAGTCCTTGCCGCCGGTGATGTCGGCCAGGGGCAGGTGGACACGGCCGGGGGCCGGGGTGCGGGCTTGTTGTTTGGCCAGGTCGAGGGCTCGTTCGTATTCGGCGCGGACGGTGGTGTCGAACAGTCGTCCATAGCGCAGGCTCATTTCAGCGGAGGCGTGCCCGAGCAACGCCATCAGCGCCTGCAATGAGACACCGGCGTTCACCAGGGCCGTGGCGTAGGTGTGGCGGAGCTGGTGGGAGGTGATGTGACCGAGCCCGGCTTGCTGGGCGGCGCGATCGAGTTCGGCGCGGACGGCGCCATGACCGAGGCGGCGTCCGTGGTGGGTGAACAGGAACTGAGCCGGACGCCGGTAGCGGGGATGTGGCATGGGTCTGCCGTGCGTTCGGAGCTCGATGGTGCGGTCGATCAGGTCGAGGATTTCTTCATCGAGGGGGACCATGCGTTCGGTCTCCAGCTTTCCGAGGCCGATCTTCAGCCAGCTGCCGTGGCCGGGAACCTCGTGGACGCAGTCGAGCTCCAGGTCCAGGAGTTCCCCGATGCGTAGCCCGCAGGCGCGTTGCAACCTTAGGGCGCAGGCGGCCAGTTGGTTGCCGGGACGGTCGCGGAGCTCTTCGGTCAGGCGGCGATCGGCATCGACGGGCAGGTAGCGGGGCAGCACCTGCGGGAGCTTGGGGTTGTCATCACGGAACACCAGCTTGCGGGCGGGAGCCTCGGCCCAGCCCCACTCGGTGATGTCGGTGAGGAAGCCGGTCAGCGCGGTCACCCGGCGGGAGCGGTCGGCGACGGTGATGGCTTCGCCGTTCTTGGGGTTGACGGCGTCGACCAGGGCGGTGAGGTAGGGCTCGATGTGACGCTGCCGGTCCAACTTGGCGATCGAGGTGAGTCCGGGATCGATGTGGGTGAGGAAGAGGCCGAAGTGTTTGAGCCGGGTGGCGATCGCGGAGACGGTCTTGGGTTGGCAGGTGGCGCGCTTGCGTTCCAGGTAGGCGATCATCGTGGTGCGGATCGGTTCTGCCACCTCGGCTAGCCGCTCCTCGAAGGGGACCGGCCCGCCCATCCTCGGCAGCGTGTCGATAATGCCCAGGTGGAACAGGACCCGCTGGGCGTTGCTGAGCGCGGACAAGTAGTGGCGGTGGTCCTTGCCGGTGCGGGCGCTGCGGGCGACGCAGGCGGCGGCGAACTCTTCCAGGTCGGCCAGGGTGAGCTGTTCAAGGACGGGTCGGGCCTGGATGAGCAGCCGGGCCGGCACTTGAGAGCCGGTGGCCAGACGCACGCGCAAGGAGAAGCCGAGGTGCTCGGCGGCGGTCATGAAGCGCTGCACTCCCGCAGCGATGGGCGAGTCCTCGATCTCTCGCCAGAACGTGGACAGTTTGCGTTCTAGCAGGTAGTCGTAGCCGGGTCGTAGTCGGCGGTGCAGCATGAGGAAGGTGATGATCGGCCGAGTGTGCGCATCGGCCGACAAGCGGATCTCCAACGGTTCGGCGGCCCAGCGCCCGGGGTCGGGCCAACGTTCGAAGAACACTCGCGCGGCCTGCTGATAGGGACGGTTGCCTCGCCCGGTCCGCTGCAGATAGTCGAGGTAGTCGGCGTGCGGGCTATTGCTGGGCGCGGATGCGGCTGCGTGCGGCATCGAACTCGGCTTTCACGTGGGCGGGTGCCAGATGGATATAGCGGGCGGTGGTGTCGACGTGCGCGTGACCGAGCAACGCCTGCATCACCGCGAGGTCGACTCCGGCTTCGGCCAGTGCGGTGCCGAAGGTGTGCCGCAGCGCGTGGGGATGACCTGCGGTGATCCCGCTGACGGCTCGGTGATAGCGGAAGATCGTGCGCAGCCCGGCTGCTGTGAGCGGTCGTCCCCGGTTGGGGCCCTTGGCCACCAGGAACAGCCGCTGCTCGGTCGACTCGGGACGCTCGGCCAGCAGATATACCTGGATGACCGAGGCGACGTCGGCGTCCAACGGGACGCGCCGCTGCCGATCACCCTTGCCGATCACGCTCGCCCAGCGGCCACCGATGTCGGCGTCGGCGACGTTCAAGCCGAGCACCTCGGCCGAGCGCAGCCCGCAATACAGCATCAGGCCCGCGATCGCTCGGTCGCGCCAGGTGTGGAAGCTGGCCAGTAGCTCGGCCGCCTGGGTCTGGGACAGTGCTTTGGGCAGGCGGCGGGGCTCACGCAGCCGTAGCGAGGAGCGATTCTTCGGGCGGCGGATCGTGTGCGCGAGCATCCCGGACCGCTCGCCGGCCACCCGCCAGCGCGCCTCGCGTCCTTTCGGGACCGGGTTGATCGACTCCGGGTCGCGCATCGTGACGAACGTGAACAGCCCCGAGATGGCTGCCAGCCGCCGGTTGATCGTCGTGGCGGCGTACTGATCCATCCGACGGCCCGACAAGGTGACCACGTTCGGGCCGCCGCGACGCCCGGGAACCTTGGCCTCGCGACAGGCG
>NZ_JBQQCB010000312.1:0-2586 GCF_052246675.1 Nonomuraea sp. KM90
GATCATGTCGTCGAGAGAGCCGGTGCGCGCAGTGGGCACCGAGCATGCCCACCAGCCAGAGGTACCGGCGTACCTGGAGAGCTGCGCGATATCACGTCCGAGCATGTACGAGGTCAATTGGCGTCCAGGCGGCGAATTGCGCAAGATGGCAGACGAACACCAATTCTCTTAAGATACGCCTAATCTAGTCTCACGCTTTCCCAAACCCCTCGAACCACCCCATCCGTGTCAGGAACAACGGCGCATAGTTCTCGCAAGTCGGAGGTGGCTATCATGAAGGCCATGCCTTGATCAAGGAGCTCCTGAAGATCATTTGCTCCCCAGTGGTAGGCGCTGTAGCGCAACCGGCCCGGGATTAGCGGTGCCCCGAAGGCGGTGAAATCTTCTTTCAATAGAGCCGGATTTAGATGCAGGTCTGGATCAATTGCAACGCACAGCAGAGATCGAGGTTGAACCGACCGGATAATTTCATCTATATTGTTCGGGTTCAGCAGGAACCAATTACACCCATAATCGCCGTGCGCCCATCGCTCACACAGCAACACCACAGCCGCCTCTGCAGCGGATCTGATCGACGTCCAGAAGCCACCGTCTGCGGAGGCCTCAACGAGCTGAATATCGTCCGGAGAATACGGCGCTCGATTGCACCATTGCAGGCACAGCTCTTTTCTTTCCAGGTCGGCCAGTTTGTCGGCACTGTCGCGGGATATGAAGATATTTACATACCCGTTGTAGCCTGCGGCAACATGAAGGCCGGGCGCCATGAATCTACAATACGGCGATACTCCTGCCAGCATATCAATGATCATGCCAATCGCCTCAGCCGGATTCAGCTTCACTCCATTTCGAAGCGATGAGCATCTGCTGGGCAATGGCTCAGGAACCAGCAGATCTGCGACCTCCAGCGACTCCACGCCGGTTGTGTTCACAACCTTCCATAGCGTGTCACGCAGCCTCGCAGAGTACTCCTCCCAGCCAGGAGCGTCGGCAAGACGTTCTGCGACAACATTATTCGCTGGGCCTATCGCCAGCTCTTCCGTTACTTCGCTATCCATTTTAGCCCCAATAGATGGCCGTTGTCCGAAATAAGCAAATCATAGGTTCCATCCCGACCGGCATCCTTGGTCGTTTGGAACGGATTTCTGAAACTAGCCCCCTTGAATATGCCCCCGCTGTGGCCATTCCTATCCCAGGTAATATAGCGCGGCTGTCCGGATTTTGCCTTTTTGTTTTCCCAAATATAAGCACCGCTGGCAGATTTCTTTCTCGTATTGGTATACCCAAGGGATCTCGCGATATCGTCGGCCGCTGCGTTTGAGATGCAATTTTGGTTATTATCGTTGTGAACGAGGAGGTCGGTTGCTCCTGCTGTTACATAGTAGGTGTGCATGTCGGCGACAGTCAGGTTGTACACCAGTTGCGACGCCGTCCATCGCCTCACATCGGCGACTTGGATCCATGTACCAGTGGAGGTGCGGAGCCAAGTCCCCGGCTGAAGATACGTCGCGTCAACCCATCGCTGCAAGGAAGGAACCCAAAAGCGATGGTGCGACGTCGCGATGACCGACGGATGGCTGGCGTCGTCCGCGCGCCCTGACCTCACAGTGATCTTGATCAGGTTCTTCGCACCGAAGCTGTTGATCAGGTCTGTGACCTTCTTGGCTGCCAACTCTCCGGTTGCTGGGTCCGTGGCCAGGACTTCGTCCTCAACACGTACGTCCTCAATTGGCTTACGGCTTCCGTCCGCCATCAGCACCAGGGTTCCCGGCACAAAGCTGTTTATCCTGCATGCCGCCCCGGCGGCCACCACTGCTTTCTGAACCTTGGGGAACTTGGCTATGAGCCTACCCGCGCGGGCCAAGGCCCCACCCGGCACAAAGTTGGTTGCGGCGAGCACGCATCCCAGAGCACTGCCATCAAAACAAGCCGCGAAGTCCTCAACGACAGCCTGGTAAACGCCCGTCCAGAAGTTCTCGAACTCCTCCCAGGTTTTCTCAAGCGCCAGTTGCGCCACCTGCTCAGGAGTCAGCCCGAGCTCTTTAACCAGGCGTTGGCACCGCCCTTCGACCCAACCGAACGAGTCCCCAGGGTAAGGGCCAGCACACTGGCTCCAGTACTTCTGCGCCCGAACCAGTAGCGCCCCCGCTTCAAGCATCTCGGCGCATTGCTTGGTGGTCAGCGCCTTCTGGCATTCGGTGACCTGCTCGTCGACCGGCCCACCAGCCCAACGAGCGGTTGTAGATTTTCTATCCTTTTCCCACTGCTGCCTCCAGCGGTACTTGGCGTATTGAATGAGGATGCCAATCTCATCGTCAGTTGCCCCGAGATACGCCACCTCGATGATCTGATCAATATCCTCCTCCAAGAGCCCCCAGAAGTCGTCCGTGATTGGTGTTCCGTTGGGCAGGTGACCTCTTCTGCGCATATCTTCCGTGGTCATGACGAGGGCGACGTTCCAGTCGATCTCCCCTGCGGTAAGACAGGCCGGACACATCTCGGCGGCACCGCCGCCTCCGTAGCAGTTGCCGATGCACGTGCCTCCGCTGGCACTTGGCCCTGATGAGCTGGTGTAACCGCCAGCGAGGG
>NZ_JBQQCB010000313.1:0-2607 GCF_052246675.1 Nonomuraea sp. KM90
GCGGTGGTGGCACAAGGAAGTCCGATCCGTGTCACTAGGAACACCGCTCGACACCTTGATCCTTAACGTCGTCCGAGGCCAGGGTGGTGCGTGTCACCAGTGGCGACACGAACTGCGGAACCCGGGAGGTACGCCGCCGGTGAATCCATCCAGACGATCGCCGCCTTCCTCGGCCGGTCGTGTGGGCTCAACCGCCCCCTCCTGGAAGACGCTGGCACGACCTTCCGCGGCTGCGGCGACGACGACCGCGCACGAAACAAAGTCGGCCCCACAACATGACGCCCACCCGGGAGGTACGAGGCATGCTCGCTGGAAACCCGACAGATAACAACATACGGCCGAGGAGGTGACCTGGTGGGCATCAGTCCCAAACGCACCAGGTTCGACCTGGCCGTTGACCGCGATGCGCAGGCCGCAGTGACATTGCTGATGACGTGCATCCGGCACCAGGTGGCCACCAGAATCTGCACCACCACGAACATCACGGACGAATGCCCGCAGATCGTGTGGGCTGACATGCCCGTGTCGGTCGCCGCGTGGCTGCGCTCGGACGGTACCTGGGACCTCGTCGTGGCTGGACCTGACAAGTGGCCCACGGATCTCGGCGGTGTGGTCGAGATCAAGGCGCTAGGAGAGGTTCCGCCGTGCTCCCAAACCGACGAATCCCTGGGGACCTGATGCCCGGGACGAACGGCAAGCTCGTCGTGATCCCAGGTTCGGCAGGGAGCCTCGCTCCGGGCAAGCGGCCCTGCGCTTCGTCAGCCTGCAGACATTCCCTTCACCGGGACGATCAAGCAGCCGTCGTCCACCCGGAATGCCCGCACACGACGAGCTTTCAGCCCACGTAGAAACCCGTCGGCTGCTGACAGACCTTCGAGGGAACCTGGGTGACAACCCCACCAGTTCCCCGGAGTTCCGCAGTTCCTGGTGGTGCTGGTGACACGGTTATGGGCAACAGGCCAGGTAAGCGGCGTTCGCGGTGGTGGCACAAGGAAGTCCGATCCGTGTCACTAGGAACACCGCTCGACACCTTGATCCTTAACGTCGTCCGAGGCCAGGGTGGTGCGTGTCACCAGTGGCGACACGAACTGCGGAACCCGGGGTTCCCGATATCGAGAATACGAGAGAGCGCATGCCTACCTTGAAGCACACCCGCACCGTCGGTGCAGAGCGCGTCGCCCTTGCCAAAGCGGTTCAGAAGAGGTACGTCGCCGGCGAGTCCGTTCGGGAGATCGCTACCTCGCTCGGTCGGTCCTACGGGTTCATCCACCGCCTCCTGGCCGACATCGGTACGACCTTCCGTGGTCGCGGCGGCGGCAACCGTAGGAGAGGAAACAACAGGTCGCGAGCATGATGCCCTCATAAACCAGCCTTTCATTGTGCGCGGCGTTGCAAAAATGCGGGATTCGGCGAGAATCGCCGCTAGTGCGATGAATACGAGCACTTCTTCGCCCGCAAGGAAAGCGCGGGCGCGCTGCCCGAGCCGCATGCGGACCTCGCGGACATCGAGCCGCTCGTGCACGAGACCTGCGCCGTGTACGACGGCGATCAGCGACGCGTCCGAGCGGTGATCAAGAAGCATATTGCTGCCATCCTTGTAGGCGCAGAATCCTGGAGACAGGGAGACCTGCAGGCGACCACGTAGGTCTGTTCACCCTGCGCGAGACGGATGCGGCCTTGAAGCATCCGGCCGGACGCCCCAGGCCAGTGGGGTCTTCCTCACCCGGAATCGCGAACACGCTCGTGCCTACGCCAGCGTCTGGGGCGGCGTCAACAACTCCGTCGGCACGTTGTACGTGGCCCGCCCGGTCGGTATCAGGCGCTCTGACCCCGACCTTCCCGCCATCGCCGCCGAGTGCGAGCGTGCCGAAATCATCGCCGTCTACGACGCCGCCGCACGCATGCCAGAGAAGCGGGTAGCCCACCTGCTGGCACGTTACATGATCCCATCAGCCGTGTGCGATTCCGCCGTTCCGCATATGCGTCTTGCGGAGGTCCACGCCAGCAGCACACGCCTTGGTTACCTTCCGGCCCGCCAATGCTCCACGGGTTCGCCATTCAGGGCCTGGTCATGGGAACCAACCGACATCTCCTCGCTAGTGCGGTGACCACATAGGTTCACCGGGCCGCGGACACACCCGACGGCTTGCGCAGGCTTCGCCGGATTCTGCTTCAGTGTCGTATCGACATGCACGATGACGGCAGGAGGATCCGTATGGCCGAACCTGTGCGAGCACGGCGGTTGTCCGATCAGGAGGGACAGACGCTGCAACGACTTGTCCGGCGAGGCCGGCACGAGTCGATCCGGGTCCGGCGAGCGCTGATCATCATGGCCTCGGCCAGTGGCACGCCGGTTGCGGCGATCGCGCAGTTGGTCGCGGCCGATGAGGACACCGTGCGAGACGTCATCCATGCCTTCAACGAGCGGGGGCTGTCCGCGCTGGACCCTAAGTGGGCGGGTGGCCGTCCCCGCCGCATCACCTCGTGTACAAACTGATCGTCAGCGCGACTTGGGAGAAGTGGATCGTGCGAGTCGTCGTCCCATAAGGATGATCATCGCCCATAAGACCATGGCCTCGTGATGCTCGGATAAGCGCTCATAGTCAC
>NZ_JBQQCB010000314.1:0-2538 GCF_052246675.1 Nonomuraea sp. KM90
GAGATCTGTCAAGCACAATGCACCGATAACTACAGCCTGGCCGTGTAGAGCGGGTGCTCAGCTGTCGGTGACCGGTTCGTCGGATGGGGGTGCCTTGGTCTGCTGCCAGCGTCTGCGGTTGTGGTAGCCGTGAGGCAGGGCCCGAAGGGCGCGCAGCCGGTCGAGTTCGGCGGCGTCTGCGGTGACGATCCAGAGTCTGGTGCCGGGTTCTTGGCGAGCGTTCACCCAGCCGCGGCGGATCCAGTTGTAGAGGGTGACCGGGGGCATGGCCAGCTCGCGGGCGAGTTCGGCGGACCACCAGGCATGGCGGCCGGGCGGGCGGCGCGTGGGCCAGGTGCGTCCCGGCTGGTCGGTGGTGGTGCGCAGGCGGCGGACCAGGTCCCGGATGGCCTGGGCGCCGAAGGTCGCGAACCGTTTGGGAGGGCGTAAGCCTTCGGCGTTGAGCCGGTCGGCGATCTGCGCACTGGTCAGTCCGGCGTCGTCGAGTTGCAGGACCAGCTCGGTCAGGCGCGGGTAGTACGACAGTTGCTCCAGCCGAGCGACCGGGCGGACAAGGTCTGCGCTGGTGGTGTGCCCGCCTGACCAGGTGATCTGGGCGGTGACCTGCTCGGATTCACCGTGGACAGTGACCGTGACGGCCTCGATGATGGTGCGCAGGAGCTGCTTGCGATCGGCGTTGGAGGTGGTGTCGGCATGCCACAGCGCCGGAAGATCGGCGGCCAGGTCGCGGATCTGCTCGCGCTCAGCCGCCGACAGCAGCAGCGGCCGGCTGGCCAGGAACCGGTCGTGATCCTCGCGCAGATTCTCCAGCTCGGCCAGCGCCTGCTCCCAGTCGCGTTCCAGCTGCCGCACCACCAGGCGGTTTTCCGGCTCGGCCAGCTGGTATTGGCGCCGAGCCCGGTCGGCGGCATAGGCGGCGCGCTCCAGCCGCTGCTGCCACAGCTTCTCCAGCCGGACACGGTCGGCCTCGATCTGCTCGGCGGCGTGCAGCGACACCTGCAGCGCCGACGGGGCGATCATCTCCAACATCTGGTCGGTGACATGCGCGTCCACGCACGGGCCTGCCAGCTGCTGGCAGCGCGGCCCGCCGTGGTCGGCGTATTCGCGCACGCACACGTAGTTGTGCAGCGAGTCGTCTCCGCGCCGGTGATATTGAACGAACATCCTGTGGCCGCAGCGGCCGCATCGGATCACGCCACTGAGCAGCGCGCGCCCGTCCCGCGCCGCACCCGTCGCGTCCGCGCGGGCCCGGTTGGCAGCCATCCGATCCAGGTTGCGCTGGTAATGCTGCGGGCTGATGTAGGCGGGCAACCGCCCAGGCAAGACCACGTCCCACTGCTCCATCGGCACCACCACTCGCCCAGTCGAGGGGCGTCCGGGGACTTTCCGCCGATGATCCACACCGCTGCGGCCGTAGGTGTAGATCCCGGCGTAGATCGGATTGTGCAGGATGTTGGTGAGCGTCATCCGGCTCGGGCGACGCCAGACCAGCTCGCCCTGATCAGGCCCCTCCCGCAACCGGATCCCCAGCTGGATCCGATGCTCGACCAGGTAGGCCAGCACCGCGTTGATCGTCCCGAGTTCGTCGAACAGCTCGAAGATGAGCGCGATCACCGCCTGGACCTGCTCGTCAGGGTCCTTGACCACCTCCCCGGAAGGGCGCAGCACATACCCGGTCGGCACCGAGAAGAACAGCTCGCCCCGCTGAGCCTTGGCCAGCCGTCCCGCCGCCATCCGCTGTTTGATCAGGTGAAGTTCCGCCTCCGACATGGTGCCCTTCAGCCCGAGCAGCAGCCGGTCGTTGTACTGAGCCGGATCATAGATCCCGTCGCTGTCGCCGAGCAGCGTGCCCGCCAACGCGCACAGCTCCATCAACTGATACCAGTCCCGGCCCGAGCGGGCCAGCCGCGAGACCTCCACCCCCAGCACGATCCCCACATGCCCGAGCCCGACCTCGCTCACCAACTCGGCGAACCCCGGCCGTCCCTGCGCGCTGGCGCCCGACATGCCCAGGTCGGCATCGATCACCTTGACCCTGCCGGCCGCCCAGCCCAGCGCCACCGCCCGGTCTGCCAGCGCGTACTGGACCCGGGCCGACTCGGTGTGCTCAAGCACCTGACGGCGGGTCGACTGACGCACGTACACCACCGCCATCCGGTCGGTGTGCTCGCGCCTCACCTTGGTCGGAAACCCTGGAGATGTGTTCGTCTGCCTGCTCATCGGGGCCGCCGGTCAGACTCTCCGCCGGACGGGATAACCGTCGCTCCACCAGCAGCGCCAGCATCCGAATCGCCGCAATCCGACTCGTTTCCGGCAAATCGCCCCATCCGATGGGCGAGGAGGTCGCCGGCCGGGTCGTGGAGAGCCCGGCTCACCCTCCGATCGCCGACTGACGGTGATGCCGCACCCCCTTCCCGCGGGGCGCTCTGCTCCTTGAGCCGCTGGACGACTGCCGCCAACTCCAGCAGACCTTCGATGCCAATCATCGCAGCTCCAGGCCCTAACAGCTATATAGGTGCACTGTAGAAAGCTGCTTGA
>NZ_JBQQCB010000315.1:0-2516 GCF_052246675.1 Nonomuraea sp. KM90
TTGTCGATGCCGTCCCTGCGCCAGGCGGTGTAGTAGTAGACCACTGCGCTACGAGGTGGCAGGTCGTGGGGCAGCATGCCCCACTGGCAGCCGGTGCGGCTCTGGTACAGCAGGGCGTTAACGATCTCCCGCATCTCGTATCTGCCCTGATGGCCGCTGACCGAGGGGTGCGCGGCCTTCCAGGCCGTGATGACCGGCTCGATCAGGGCCCACCGCTCATCGGATAAGTCGCTCGCATATGGCTTGCGCTCACTCACGCCGCCATCCCAGCACACCCACGCCCACCAGGCAGGCATAACGCTACAGATTCACTCAACCACACTGCGACATCACAGGCATGAACTCTCGAATCGCCCTCTCAGTGCGGAGGACAACAGGGAGGGCAGCCACGCGAACCCGGCCGCCTGCGCTGTCACACCCCAGCGAAGAGCAGCGATCTCATCGTAGGGTGGGGACGTGAAAGGCGGTGTCATGAGCGCTCAACCGGTACACGGTGGTACAGCGGAACATCCGAGAGTGCCGAGGACGATCGGCGGCATCTCTGGCGCACTCCAGGGCAGCCGGCGGGCACAGTTCTTCGCCGAACTTCTCGAAGCGCAGCAGGGTCCTGAGCTGGACAGCGTGCTCAATGCCTGGTGGGGGCGAGCGATGCTCGACACCGATCCCGATCGCGACCGCATCCGGGCAGCAGCCGAAGCGGGAACCCTGCCCACCACTTCGATGCAGGACGTTCGACGCCGACGGCAGGAGTTCGGCGGCCAGTGAGCGAGGACGATCTATGGCCGGTCGTGCCGTCGGAGGTCGTGGCCGAAACGCTCGCCCATCCATCCGTCTCCCCGGAAGTCTTCTCAACGGTCGTTGCGCTCACCGTCGCCATCTGTGAGAACCCTTGGCTTGCTGGTAGCGAACAGGTCGGCCTCGATGCGGACTGGCGGGAGATTCTCATACCCAGGGGTTTCGGCATCGCCGAATACCGCATTGACCGGAAGAGCCAGCAGGTGATTCTCACTCGCATTGTTCTCTTCTGAGCCCATGGACGCGAAATCTACTCTGCGTGGGCGATTGTCATGCCGGGCGCCGAACGGCGTTAACGCGGGTTAAGCAACTTGCGAATACTATACCAGACAGAATTGGGTTTCTGTCTGGTATAGAACTCTGTGGGTGTTCTGTGCACATGCAAATCCAATGCCCCCCGGAAGCGTTGGTGCAGCCGTACGGTTGGACTCTGGCCCAGTGCCGGGGCTGGCTGCCGAGTAAGAATCAGTCCAATATCATGATTTAAGGCGTAACCTGAAATGTAGCAGAGCATCCCTACAACGAATCTTCGGTGACGAACCGATAGGGAGTCTGGACATGTCAGCGACTGCCGAACACCGCCAGCACGTCGATCACCGCACGAGCATGGACCCGGTTGCGGACACGTGGCCGTCCCCCACGACGTCCACGTGGACTACGTTCACGATGGACACCGTCACGCCTCGCCCGAAGGGCAGGAACGACCACTGAAGGCCATGAAGCCCTACGCCTCGCTTGAGGCCTATGCCGTTGCTTCGGCGTGGGCATCCCGTCCGATCACCAGGTCAGGCTTGCCCGAGTGGCGCACATCCAGCTCACCAACCGGGATCGGCGCCGCCAAGCGACGTGCCCGCCGCGTCGTTCTTGGGCTTGTCGCCGCAGCCCCAGCATGGTCATGGCCTGGGGCACAGCAAGCTCCGCGGCGAGCACACGGGCGCTTCGGCACGTCGTTCGCCGATCCGCCGGCGGCCTCTGCCGCCGGCCTCCTGAATGAGGTAGGGCTTTCCCTTGGGGAAACCCCTACCTCATTGCTGTCGCCCGCTCAGGAGTCAGCCGAGCCGGTAGGCGCGGATCACGGACTGCTTCACCGAGCTGCCCGCGGCATCAGTGGCCTCGACCTTGAGCGAGACGAATCCGGACCTACCGCGTGCCGGATGCCTCACATCGACGGTGTACGTGCCGTCCCTGCCGTGCATGCCGGCCTCCTGCCGCGTGGGGGTCCAGAGCTGACGATGGCCCGACGCGATGCGCGGGCCATTCGTCGTGGTGACAGGACAATGGTGTCTCATGCGGTGGCAGGCTGGAGGAGTTCGATCTTGATGGTCAGCACGCCGGGGGCTTCCTTCTCGGGGCCGTAGATGCGGCGGATGTTGGCCAATTGTTGCTCGCGGGGGCTGTCGGGGTTGACGTTGGCCGCGCCTTCGGCATCCAGCATCTCCTCGAAGCTGGCGTAGCGGGCCACCCGCTTGACGCCGGTGAGGGCCATCGTGGCGGCCGCAGACGAACCGGATGGGGCGGGCTCGGTCCGGGGGGTCAGGGGCGGCGCAGGCGCTGGCGGGTCAGGTGAGCGGTCAGTGCTGCCAGGGCGGTGAAGGCGCCCAGCGCCACGGCCACCTGGACGTCGTCGGCGCCGTCCGCGCCCACGGCAGGGGGCGGAGCCGGGCTGAGCCCGGGTCCAGTACGGCCGCGGTGGCGATCAGCCGCGGTGCGGGCTCCTGGGA
>NZ_JBQQCB010000316.1:0-2421 GCF_052246675.1 Nonomuraea sp. KM90
GCGGTGGTGGCACAAGGAAGTCCGATCCGTGTCACTAGGAACACCGCTCGACACCTTGATCCTTAACGTCGTCCGAGGCCAGGGTGGTGCGTGTCACCAGTGGCGACACGAACTGCGGAACCCGGGCCGGAGAAGTTGGATGAAGAGGCATGGGAGGCGACGTGGGATGACATGTACACCAACAGGATCTCGCGTGCGTTCTTGCTGGCAGCCAAGATCACTGGCGTGGTGTTCACTCCCAGCGTCCTCGACAGGCCCGTACTCGTCGGCGCCATCAGTCAGTGATCACGAGGGGCGTGCACTGATGCCGCGGATGGCTACCAGGGCTTCCCGGCTTTACCGCCATCCGAGGTTCAAACCGCCGAGCCTCTGCAGGTGGAAGGCCCTTTCTCCCGAGAGATCCGCGGTTCCTGGGGGCGATCGTGGCTGGCCCTGCCTCGCGGGATATATGCGGGATGATCTTCCCTGGTAGAGGACGGGTGAGAGCCGTACCCTGAGGTCGGACACCTGATGTAGTCGGGAACGTCAGCCCGCTGTAAAACCGCCAGCTCAGCCTACGCAAGTTCGAACCTTGCACCTGCCACCAGCAGTAAGTGCATCTCAGCGGGCGGTCGCGAGTTGATGTCCCTTTGATCGCTTGTCCTGCGTGAGGTGGGCTGGTCGAAGCGGGCAGCGCGGGGTTACGGGCGTGGTTGAGCGAACAATCCCAGCTCGGTTTCGGTGAGAATGCGGAGGCTGGCTTGGACCAGGCTCTTGCGGCCGTCCGGTTCGGCGACACTCGGGTGGTGCCCGCGCCCATCCCATGGTGTCGCAGGTCGCAACTTGATCTTATAAGTTGACATAACATCAATTATCAAGCATGCGCGATAGGGGCAGAAGCGGCCTGCACATACTCAGTGCCGCCGCGAGTATTGGCGCTGCGGTGACCAAAGCAGCGCCGGACTCGTCCCGATCATGTGCCGTCGGTACTGAGGACAACAGGGAGAGCGGCCACGCGTTGGGCAACCGGTCTGGCCACACATGATCATTGTGGAAGGTCTGGTACCGGCCAGGGCGGAAGTGTCCTTCCTCGGTTGGCCGCTTGGAAGGCGCTGGTGGCCGACGGTACGGTGTGCGCGTACCAGGATGGAGGTCATCGGTGTCCACCCCCGCATCACGATGACGACGTGGCGCTGATCCCTCGTCCGCCGCTGACGACGGCTGCGTTGCGAGCTGCGGTGGCGCAGATCGCGCCGGCCTATCTTGGTCAGTTCGTCGACCATCTCGACCAGGCGACAGAACAGGCCGCGCGGCAGGGCACCGTCGCGCCTCTGCATGGATTCCTGGCGCAATGGGGCGAGTTCGTGGCGATCCACCGCTACCCAGCGAAAGCGGCACGGCTGCGTGAATCGGAGCAGCAGGTAGCCGCTGCCACGGACCGGCAGGTGGTGACGGCGGTCCTGGCCCAGATCAGGGAGATCACTGCCGCCGCACGCCGTGACGCTACCGGCGAGTGAGGCCTGGGCCTGGGAGTACGACCCGGACCAACAATGTGTTTTATGAAGCACAAGCCGATAGGGCTAGGAGTGCCCTACGCACACTCCTAGCCGAAGCAAGCATCGGCTCAACGGTAACCCCAGGCGCGATGGGCCCCTGCCCGAAAACACGCTCTCAGAGGGCGGTTCGTAAGTTGATGTCCCTTTGATCGCTTGCGCTGCGTGAGGCGAGCAGGTCGAAGCGGATAGCTCGGGGTTATGGGCGTTGTTGAGCGAACAATCCTGGCTCGGTCTCGGCGAGGATGCCGAGACTGACCAGGCGTTTGAGCTTGGCTCGGGTGTTCTCGACGTTCCTTCGCGCCAGAGGCAGGTCCAGGGCCAGGCAGAGGTCGCGAGCGCGCATGGGCTGTCCGGCGTCCGCCAGGATGGTGAGGATCTGCTGGTAGACGGGGTGGTCGGGGAGCACGGGAGCCGGTTGCGGCGGGGGTGCCGGGTCAGGCTCCTCGGCGAGGGCGAGCAGCGTCTTGCGGGTGATCTTCAGGTGCTCGATATCCTGATCGAGGTCACGCAGGCGGGCGGTCAGTTCGTCGATCTGGGAACGCATCTGCTCGGACTGTCCGGTCAGCGCCTTCTCGCGAGCGTCGATCCGTTCCAGCAGCCAGGTGCCGGGATCGGAGTGCCCGCTCACGTGTCGCGCCAGGCAGGGGTGGAGGTACCGGTCAGCCGGCGGGTCATCACATCGGTCATCGCCCAGTACACCCGCGATTCGGAACTGGCCGGATCATGTTCGTAGTCGCGCACCAGGCGTCGGTGCAAGGACATCGTGCCGTAGGTCTGCTCCACCACCCACCGCATGGGCTGGGGGACGAACCCGGCCCCGGCGGGGTTACGCTCGACGATCTGCACGTCGATGCCGTGGGTGGCGCCGTGGGCGGCCACGCTGCTC
>NZ_JBQQCB010000317.1:0-2371 GCF_052246675.1 Nonomuraea sp. KM90
TCCTCACGCAGGTCGAACACCATCTTGACGGCGCGATCGCGCAGCTCTTGGGGGTACTTCCTCGGTGCGGGCACGACTCCCAGCCTTCCAGTCTTGGGAGCCTCCAACCAACCCGGGGCAGCTCAGTGGACCTGGCCGTGCAGACGGATGGGGGCGGTGCATCCGGCGGCGGGCCAGATGTGATCGAGCCAGGTGAAGTAGCCGTCTCCTGCGCGGGTGAGGGCATTGTCATGGGCGAACATCGCGGTGTTGCCGAGTCGCCGTGATAGGCGGTGGGCCTCTTCGGTGTTCGCCCCCGTGCCCGGGAGGATGAGCTGTTGCCCAGCCTTTCCGGGGACGGGAGCCAGCGTCGAAGGTGCCGACGTGCTGGTGGTCATGGGCGGCCCCCGTCATGGGTGCCGTCGAGGTGGTAGAGCACAGCGGTGGCCGTGTCGAGGTCGATGCCGAGGTGGTCGGCCAGGATGGCCGCCGTGATGGGTTCTTCGCTGCGTTGCCGGTGGGCGAAGATGGCCATGCGCGCGCCTTGGAGGAGTTCGTCAGGAACCGGCGTGATGGGTTCGAGCGCGGGTGTCTGGGCGCGGGGGATTTCCGCTGTGACGGTGGTGACCGTCTGGGCGTGCTCGTCAGGAGGGCTGTAGTCGCGGGTGGGTTTACTGGCCGGGGTGCCAGAGAGGGCGAGTTTGGTGAGGGCAAGGAAGGCCAGCGCCGGGACGGCACTGAGAAGCCAGCCGGTGGGGCTGGGGTTGGCGACGGCGAGTTGCGCGGCGATGGACAGCGCGGCAGCGGCGATGAGGACGATCATCGGGTAGGCGACGGAGGTTCCGGCGCGTTTGCGGCGGCGGATTTCCAGTCCGGCGGCGGTGGGGGTGAGTTCGGAGATGATGGCATTGGCCCAACCGAACCAGTCGCCGGTGCCGGCGGGCACATGTTGCATGGTCCAGTCGTGGACGTGAGTGAAGGAGGCGAGTCCGGCCATGCCGCCGATGATGAGCAGGATGAGAATCTGGGCGGCGGATTCGAGGCGTGCGGCTCGGTTATCTGGTGAAGGCATGGTGTCCTGCCTCCTGTTCATCGAGAGGGACAAGAGGTTGATGACATTGGCTGCAGGTGAAGGAGGCGGTGGCGAGCAGCTGTGCAGCGATGCTCATGATCCGGTTGCATCCGCAGACGGCGGAGACGACGTGGAACACGTCGGGCATGGGGTCTGCTGTGTTGCCGGGTGGGTCGGGTTGCTGCCAGCCGGTGACACGTGGCGTGACGCCGCATAGAGGACAGGCGCGGGATGCTCCGCCTCGCCGTTTGAGGGATCGCTCCAGGTTGCGTCCGCCGTTCCAGGTGCGGGCGAGGGCGAAGCCGATGCCGGCGGCGGTGATGACTTGCAGCAGCCGGGCGCCGGTGCCGTTGCGGTGCTGGCGGAGTCGGCGATTGAGATCGCCGGGGGTCCAGCCGATGTAGTGGCGGGCGTGTTTGTAGGGCTGGTCGAAGTGCAGCAGGTAGACGGTTCCGCTGCTGTTCATGGGGTGTCACCGCCCCAACGCTGCTGAGCAGCCTGGCGGGTAATGCCGAGGGGGCGAGCGATGTCGGCCCAGGAGTAGCCCTGTGCGCGCAGGCCGGCTACCGCTTGGCCGATGGCGGTGTCGAGTTCGGTGCTGAGGGCCAGCGCGTCGCTGAGTGCTTCGACGTCGCCGGTGGCGATGCGGCGACCGTAGGCGCGGATGGCGCGCCGGAGGAAGGCGGCGTACTGGTCGTTCTCGACGACGCGTCGCGGGCTTTCTGGTGTCAAGGCAGGGTTGCCAGTGCGGTCGGCTTCGGGCATGCCGGACGGCACGGTGCAGGTAGGCTGCATGAGTCCACGTCCTTCGCTTTGGAATGGGTGGAGTGGTGGATGAGCAGGGGCCGGGGGATCTGTGGTAGGTGAGTCCGGCCCCTGTGCCTGTTAGGGCATGAGCCAGCCGCTGATGTCGCGGGTGGCGGTGACGATCAATGTGGCGCCGCAGTAGCAGCAGCCTGCGTAGTGCGGGCCGTAGCGGCTGTAGAGATAGTCGTCCTCATCCCAGAACCGCAGCTCGACGGCCTGGCAGCGGGGACAGCGCAAGGCGCTGGTGATGAGGTCGTAGGCCCGGTCGGTCAGGCACCACGGACAGTAGGTGGGCGTGTGCGCTCGTCGGCTGATGAACCAGTCGGCCGAGCCCAGCATGAGGGCGGTGTTGAAGCACTCGTCGCCGTCGCACTGCACGCGCCAGTTCCGCAGATCGGGGCTGCCGTCCGGCCGGTAAACCTTGATGATCATTGGGGTGGTCCTTCCACTCAGGCGGCGAGTCGCTGCCGGGACGCAGTGTCTGGGCCGCGACGGCGGATGGCGACGGCGTAG
>NZ_JBQQCB010000318.1:0-2333 GCF_052246675.1 Nonomuraea sp. KM90
CTAGACGTTTCCTCCCCGCGTACTCTGGCCAAGTAGTCAAACTTGACTAGCTCAACCAATCCGTTCGCAACACCGAGAGAAGGAATCGAACCCATGAGAAACCTCGCGATCGAGACGAGAGGGTTGAGCGGAGGTGGGCGCACGTCGGCGACGAAGCTCCTGGTACTCGGTATCGTGCACCTCTCCGGCGGCGCGCATGGCTACCAGGTGCGGTCCGAACTGCAGAGCTGGGGTGCGGAGAGTTGGGCCAAGATCAAGCCCGGCTCGATTTATCACGCGCTGAAGAAGGCGGCGGCTGATGGCCTCCTCACCGAACACGCCGAGCCGGGCAACTCCGGGCCGGAGCGCGTTCTGTACCGCGCGACAGCTCGGGGGCGTGACGAGATGGTCGAACTGGTCCGGGACGGTCTGCGGCGCACCCACGACCCGGACATGCTCAACGCGTCCATCGCCATGTTGCCCATGCTGACCAGGACAGATGCCATCGCGCAGGTTAACGAGCGGGTCGCGCGCCTGGAAGCGGAGCTCGTAGAGCAGGCCAAGTGGCGGGAGCACCCCAATAGGGACGCCCCCGAGCACGTCCGCGACCAGGCCGAACTATGGGCGGGACAGGCACGCACCGAACTGGAGTGGGCGAAGAGCCTGAGCAAACGACTGTCTGAGGGCGCCTACACCATGGCCGATGATCCGGGTTCGTGGCGAACGGTCCACGATCCCCTCAAGATGCGCTTCTAATCAACCTTGACTAGACGTTTCCTCCCCGCGTACTCTGGCCAAGTAGTCAAACTTGACTAGCTCAACCAATCCGTTCGCAACACCGAGAGAAGGAATCGAACCCATGAGAAACCTCGCGATCGAGACGAGAGGGTTGAAGAAGAGCTTCGGCAAGACCCACGCGGTCGCCGGTGTGGACCTGGCCGTGAGCGCCGGGGGCGTGTACGGCGTGCTCGGTCCGAACGGGGCGGGCAAGACCACCACGATCCGCATGCTGGCCACGCTCCTGCGCCCCGACGCCGGAGAGGCGCAAGTGCTCGGCTACGACGTCGTGCGTGACGCCCAGGCGGTGCGAAGCAGGGTGGGCCTCACCGGGCAGTTCGCGTCGGTCGACGAGGACCTCACCGGGGTGGAGAACCTGTTGCTGCTCGCCAGGCTGCTCGGCTACTCACGCCGCCGAGGCAGGGAGCGGGCGACCGACCTGCTCGACGCGTTCGGCCTCGCCGAGGCGGCCGACCGGCAGGTGAAGAAGTACTCCGGCGGGATGCGCCGGCGCATCGACATCGCGGCGAGCCTGGTCGTCACCCCCGAACTGATCTTCCTCGACGAGCCGACCACCGGGCTCGACCCGCGCAGCAGGAACCAGGTCTGGGAGATCGTCAGGGGCATGGTCGCCGAGGGCGCCACCGTGTTGCTGACCACTCAGTACCTCGACGAGGCCGACCAGCTCGCCGACCGGATAGCGGTGATCGACCACGGGAAGGTCATCGCCGAGGGCTCGAGCGGCGAGCTCAAGGCATCGGTCGGCGCCGGCTCGCTGCACGTACGGCTACGTGCGCCCGAGCAGCGGGCCGAGGCCGAACGGGTCCTCGCCGGCGTCCTCGAGGTGCCGGCCGAGCCGTCCGCCGACCCGGCCGCGCTGTCCGCGCGGATCTCCGACCCCGAGCGGGTCGCCCGCGCCCTGGCCGAGCTGTCCCGCAGCGGCATCGACGTCACCGAGTTCGCGCTCGGTCAGCCGAGCCTGGACGAGGTGTTCCTCACCCTGACCGGACACGCCGCCGAGGAGACACCCGAGGAGGATGCCGCATGAATGCCACGACCGCAGAGCAGGCGTCGGCGCCGGTCACCGAGGACGCGCTGCGCAGTGTGCTGTTGGCCGGCGAGCGGCCGTCTCGCCCCGGCCCGGTGCTCACCTCGTTGACATTCGGCTGGCGCGCTTTGCTGAAGATCAAACACGTGCCCGAGCAGCTCGTCGACGTGACCATGTTCCCGATCATGTTCACGCTGATGTTCACCTACCTGTTCGGCGGGGCGCTCGCCGGGTCGACTCAGGAGTACCTGCAGTTCCTGCTGCCCGGCATCCTGGTGCAGGCGAACGTCATGATCACCATGAACACCGGCATAACGCTGAACACCGACATCCAGAAAGGCGTTTTCGACAGGTTCAGGTCACTTCCGGTGTGGCGACCGTCGCCGCTGGTCGGCGCCCTGCTCGGCGATGTGATGCGCTACTCGATCGGGTCGGCGATCGTGATCACGCTCGGACTGGTCCTCGGGTTCCGGCCAGAGGGCGGCGCCGTCGGGGTGGTGCTGTCGGTGGCGCTGCTGCTGGTGTTCTC
>NZ_JBQQCB010000319.1:0-2240 GCF_052246675.1 Nonomuraea sp. KM90
CGATTTCCTCGGTGGCCTCGCCGAAGGTGAGCCCCCGCGGGCCGGACAGCTCATAGGTGCGGCCGGCGTGCCCGGGCTCGGTGAGCAGCGCCACCGCCACGTCGGCGATGTCGTCCACGTCGATGAAGGGCTCCACAATGCCACGGGCGGGCAGCGCCAGCTCACCCGCCATGATCGGAGCGTAAAAGAAGCCGTCGTCGAAGTTCTGGCTGAAGTTCGTCGGGCGCAGGATCGACCACTCGACGCCGCAGGCGCGCACAGCTTCCTCGGCCGAGCGCACGTCCAGGCCGAAAGGGGAGTCGCCCCAGGTGTCGGCGCCGCGGCCGGACAGCAGCACGAACCGGCGCACGCCGGCGGCCACCGCTACGGGTACGAACTCGTGCGCGGGACCCGGCACCTCGGGCGCGATGACGTACACCGCTGAGACACCGTCGACCGCGTCGTCCCATGTGGCCGGATCCGCCCAGTCGAAGCGCACCTCACTCGATCGGGAGGCCGCCCGAACGGTCCTGCCGGAGGCCCGCAGCCTGGCGGCCACCCGCCGGCCGGTCTTTCCCGTGGCACCCAGTACCAGGAATACATCTTGGCTCATGCATCTCAGCAAACCGTGCCAGACGTGGACTTTCCATGGGTCAAAACCGCGCTTCGCATGTCCATCCGTCTACGCTTCAGCCATGGACGCCTTTGCCGATCTCCTGCGCGGGGTACGCGCCAACGGCTCTGTCTTCGGGCACTCGATCCTGTCGCCGCCGTGGTCGTTGCGGTTCGCCGACGGCGCGCCGCTGACACTGTGCGGCCTGCTTCGAGGCGAGGGGTGGATCATGACCGAGGCACAGGCGCCTCAGCGCATCACGGTCGGTGAGGCGGTGGTCGTACGCGGCCCACAACCGTTCTTGGGGTCCCAGTAGCAATGAAGAAATTTCCAACGAAGGTGCGTCTGACCTGCGGTAACGAAAGAACCTCCGGTTGACGTCTCGGTTCGATCACGGTGTTGGATCATCCTGCGCGGTGCCGGATTGGTGGAGTTCAGCGACCCCGGACCCGGATTCGTGGTGGAGGGCAACGCGATGGCAGTGTCCTAGGCCCCGCTCGGGTCCGCGTCACCAGCCGCAAAGTCGCGCTGAGTAATCGCCGCTAGTCTGTGTGGTTGTGGGATTGGTCATCTCGGTGTCGAGTAACGGTCGTCTGTCGACACTCGCCGGACCGATCACGGAGCCGCAGATGGGCATTGTCGATAACTCGTGTCGAAAATCAATGTCGGTGAACGGTACGTGGAGTAGATTTCGACGGGGCTCTTCGGCTACGCGCGGATCAGTACTGCCGACCAGAACCCCGACCACCAGATCGACGCGCTGCTGCGCGCGGGCGTCGACCGCAACGACATCCATCTGGACAAGGCCAGTGGTGCCAAGGCTTCCCGGCCGAGCCTCGACCTGGTCCTTAAGCTGCTGCGCGAGGGCGACACGCTGAAGGTCACCCGACTGGACCGGCTGTCGCGCTCAGTCCAGCACTTGGTCACCCTCGGGGCGGACCTGCGGATGCGCGGGGTGGGACTGCATGTGATCGAACAGGGCATCGACACTGCCACGATGGAGGGCCGTGCGATGTTCGGCATGCTGTCGGTCCTGGCCGAGCTGCAGCGCGAGCTGATCGTGGCCAACACGATGGACGGCCTGGCCTCTGCCCGTGCCCGCGGCCGGGTCGGCGGACGCCGGCCCAAGCTCACCGCCGACCAGGCCGCCCTCGCCCAGGAGCTGTACGACACGCGGGACAAGACCGTCCAGCAGATCGCGGACCTGTTCGGGGTGCCGCGCTCGACGGTGTACGGACATCTGAAGGGCGACACCGTGCCCCGCCAGCCAAAGAAGACCCTGAACAGGGCGTAGTCAGGGCGCTGGGTGGGTGTTTTGTTTGTGGTGGCTGGCGGGGCTACAGGCCCCCGCCGTCTGGAGCTGATCCGCCGGGCAGCTACCGAGCCCCAGGCGAACATGAACACCGCGGCCAACCCGCGGGTCCGCTGGCGGAATCTTTTGTGTGCAGGTTGGCGTCGGGGTTATGGATGGCCCGGTGGGGTGGGTCGGTGACGATCAGCGGGAACTGGTCAGCCTGGCTCGCTAGTGCGGTGACCACATAGGTTCACCGGGCCGCGGACACACCCGACGGCTTGCGCAGGCTTCGCCGGATTCTGCTTCAGTGTCGTATCGACATGCACGATGACGGCAGGAGGATCCGTATGGCCG
>NZ_JBQQCB010000320.1:0-2165 GCF_052246675.1 Nonomuraea sp. KM90
TTCATCGACGTGGACGACATCGCCGACGTGGCGGTGGCGCTGCTCACCGAGCCCGGGCACGCCGGCCGCACCTATGAGCTGTCCGGCCCGCGGGGGCTCACCTTCGGCGAGGCCACCGAGGAAATCGCGCGGGCATCGGGCTGGCCGGTCCGTTACGTTGAGGTCTCGCCCGAGGAGTTCGTCGCCGCGCTGGTGGCGCAGGGGTTCTCCCCCGAGGCCGCAAGCTACGGCCGGGAGATGTTCGACCTGATGCGCCGCGGTGTGACCGCTGAGGTCACCGACGACGTGCACCACGTTCTGGGTCGCCCGGCCCGCGATTTCGAGACCTATGTCGCGCGCGCGGCGGCAGCGGGGGCATGGCGTTGATGCCGGTCCTGGTGCTTGGCGCGACGGGGAGGGCCGGCCGCCGGGTGGCGCCGCTGCACCGAGCAGCCTGAGCCGGACCTGCTCCGGCTGGCCGCCGAGCTCCTGGAGGAGGTCGTCCAGCCGGAGGCGGGCCCGTGGACCGAGGCCACCGGCCCGAGGAGGTACGCGCGACCGCCACGGGCCGGTGGCCTTGGGTGCCGAAGGGACCGTCCTGGTCGAGCCCGGGGCCGGCGATGAAACGTCAGATGGCGGGGTTGCGGTGGGATGGTGATGCCTGCCTTCGGGTTCGCCGTTCCCGGTGAGCAAGGGGGGCCGCGGGATGGCGGCCGTGGCGGGGGCTGGGGCGTCAGCTGCGGGCGCCGAGGTGGAGGCCGCCGCTGGCGTCGATGACCTGGCCGGTGATCCAGCGGCCGTCGTCGGAGGTGAGGAAGGCGACGGCGTCGGCGACGTCCTCGGCCCGGCCGAGGCGGTTGAGGGCGGTCTGGCCGGTGATGAGCTCCTCGACGCCCGGCGCCTCGAAGACGGGCACGTTGACGTCGGTTTTGGTGGCGCCGGGCGCGACGGCGTTGACCGTGATCCCCCGGATCCCCAGCGCACTGGCCAGGGTCAGGGTCATCGTCTCAAGAGCGCCTTTGCCCATGGCGAAGGAGGTCTGGCCGGGCAGGGCCATCCGGGCGGCGACCGAGGTCAGGGTGATGATCCGGCCGCCGTCGCGCAGCAGCGGGAGCGCCCGCTGGATGATGAAGTACGGCGCCTTGACGTTCACCGCGAACAGCCGGTCGAACTGCTCCGGGGTGTCCGTCTCGATCGGCCCGGCCGGGAGGGCCGCGGCGTTGTTGACCAGGATGTCCAGCCCTCGCCCGGCCAGACCGCGCTCCAGGCCGGTGAACAGGGTGTCGACGTCCCCGGACGTGCCCAGTTCGGCCCGGACGGCGAAGGCGTGCCCGCCGGCCTTCTCGATCATGGCGACCGTCTCGTTCGCCCCGGATTCGCTACCGCCGTAGTGCACGGCGACGTCCGCGCCGTCGGCGGCCAGACGCAGGGCGATGGCCCGTCCGATGCCGCGCGAGGCTCCGGTCACCACAGCGGTCCTGCCAGCCAGTCTGCTCATCTCACGCACTCCGATGTGTTAGTGACTCTCGACATGTTAGTAACTACCAGTACGGTACTGTATCGCACATGAGTGGCGAAAGACCGAATCTGCGCGAACGCCGGCGGACGGAGACCCAGCGCATGATCCAGTCGCACGCGATGCGGCTGTTCGTCGAGCACGGCTACGACGCGACCACCGTCGACCACGTCGCCAGGGCATCCGGGGTCTCGCCGATGACCGTCTACCGGCACTTCCCCACCAAGGAAGACCTGGTGCTCTACGACCGGTACGACCCCCTCATCGCGGCTCGGGTCGCGGCCCGACCGGCCGACGAGCCCGTGGTGCGCCGGATCGGACGGACCCTCGTCGAAACCACCCGCACCCTGCTCGAAACGAGCCGTACTGCCGCCGAACCCGCCGCCGACGCGTTCGGGGCGCGCTCATCGCCCGAGAAGGACCTGCTGCTCGCCCGAGTGCGGTTGATGATGGACACGCCGGCCCTGCGCGCCCGCCACCTGGACAGCCAGTTCGCCACCCAGAAGGCCATCGTCGACGCCCTGCTCGGCGACGCGCCGGACCCCGAAACGGAGTTCCGCACCTGGGTCGCGGCCAGCACCTGCCTGGCCGCGATGCTCGTCGCCCTGATGCGCTGGGCCCAGGAGGACGGGCGCCCGGACCTGCCCGGCCTGATCGCCGCCGCTCTCCG
>NZ_JBQQCB010000321.1:0-2137 GCF_052246675.1 Nonomuraea sp. KM90
GTAGCGATGATCTCCGAGGCGACGGCCCGCCGGGGGCCTCCGCGTCCGAACGGCGCCCACAGGCTGGCCCGATGCGGCTCGTCGGCCCTGACCTGACCTGGCGCACGGCCAGGTGGAGCGCCGGCGCCGCGTCGGCAGGGGGCGTCATGGGTTGTCCAGGTCGATCGGTTCCAGGGGTTGGGTGGCCGGACCGTGCAGGACGGTTCCGTCGGTTCCGAAGCGCGATCCGTGACAGGGGCATTCCCACGTTTGTTCGGCCTGGTTGAAGGCCACGATGCAGCCGAGGTGCGTGCAGGTGGCGGAGACCGCGTGAACGACCCCCGCCGTGTCGCGGTGGACCGCGCAACGCCGGCCGCCGATACGGACGATCGCGCCCGACCCCGGATCGACGTCGTCGATCGAGTCGACGTGGGAGGAGCGCAGGCGGTCCCCGATGAAGTGGCGTGCGACCTTGGCCTGGAGCTTGGCGATGGGGCCGGCCTCGCGAAGCGGGTGAAGCCGCCGAGGATCGTACAGTTCGGTCCACGGCAGCTCGTGGCCGGTGATGAGAGCGGACAGGAGCTTCCCGGACATGATGCCGTTGCTCATGCCCCAGCCGCTGAATCCCGTGGCCACGTAGACGTGCTCGGCTCCCGGGTGAAGGTGTCCTACGTAGGGCAGGTGGTCGGTGGTGGCGTTGTCCTGCGCCGCCCACCGGTGGGTGATCTGCGTGCCGGGGAAGCGTTCGCTGGTCCAGGCCGCCAGCCGCCGGAAACGTTCGCCGGCGTCACCGGAGCCGGGCTCGGCGATCTCCCCGGTGACGATGAGCAGGCGCTGCCCGTGCCGGTAGGGGGTGGTGCGGACCGACCTGGTGTTGTGCTCCGTGGTGATGTACATGCCGCCCGGGTCCTGCTCGGGTGGGATGGGCGACGCGACCACGAGCTCACGCCGCGGCTGCAGACGGGAGAACAGCAGCGCCCGGTCGAAGATCGGGTAGTGCGTGGCCACCACGACGTCGGTGGCGGCGACCGTGGTGCCGCTCTCGCACGCCAGCCGGCATGGCCGTCCCTCTTCCAATCCCGTCACCCGGGTACGTTCGTACACCCGGGTGCCGTCGCGGACCATCTGCCGCACCAGGGCGAGCAGGTATTTGCGGGGATGGAACTGTGCCTGGTCCTCCACCCGGATGGCGGCCGCCACGTCGAACGGCAGGCCCGTCCCGGTCACCAGGGAGGCGGGCAGGCCGGCCTGCCGGGCCGCGTCGACCTCGGCGGTGATCTGCTCGCTCCCTTCGGCGGACTCGACATAGGTGTAGGCGGGCAGGCGTTCGAGGTCGCAGTCGATGGCCAGGTCGGCCACGGTCGCGAACGCGTGCTCGATCGCGTCCTGCTGCGAGGTCGCGTACAGCCTGGCGGCCTGCTCCCCGTGCGACTGGCGCAACCGGGCGTAGATGAGGGTGTGCTGGGCGGACAGCTTGGCGGTGGTGTAGCCGGTGACGGCGGCGGCGATGCGATCCGCCTCCAGCAGCACGACCGAGCGGCCCGCCCGCGTCAGCTCCCACGCCGCGCACAGCCCGGCGATCCCGCCGCCGACGACGGCGACATCGGCGGTGACGTCCTGCTCAAGCGGCGGGAACGACGTCGTGGCCGTCGATTCGATCCAGTACGACTCGGGCACTCCGGGAAGCGATGCCATAGGCGACGTCTTCCCCCGCGCCCGCCGATTAGGCGCGCTACGAGCACCGAGGCCGAGGGCAGCGGGCACGGCGACCACCTGGGCGTGCCGCGCTCCGACGTCCATGCCGCCGACCCCTCCCTGGAGAGGGTCCGGGTGGTCGCGTGACGCTCGGTGAACACCTCGTGAAGCCTCCCGTACGACCAGTCCCTCCTTCCGCCGGCTGACCGCCGGAACCCGAAACCGCCGCACCCCACCAGCCGCCCTGGGTGGAGATCCTGCGCGCCGTCCTTGATCGGCCGCGTGGGAACCGATGTCGAGGTCACCGCAGGACGCCGACGAACCCGCGCAGCCCTGTTCCGCGGGTGGTCATGGTCAGGGGTTCTTGCCCATGGCCTGGCGGATGGCGTCGCGGACCCGGTCCATCATGGCGATGGGTGTGCCGGCCAGGAGGTTCTTGGTGGCGGTTTCGGTGCCGGGGTGG
>NZ_JBQQCB010000322.1:0-2093 GCF_052246675.1 Nonomuraea sp. KM90
CCCGCCGCTCCAACGCCAGCACCATCTTGATCACACCCGCCACACCCGCAGCCGCCTGCGCATGCCCGATGTTCGACTTCACCGACCCCAGCCACACCGGCCGATCAGCCGGCCGCCCGCGCCCGTACGTGGCCAGCAGCGCCTGCGCCTCGATCGGGTCGCCCAGGGTGGTGCCGGTGCCGTGCGCCTCGATCGCGTCGATGTCGCGGGTGTCCAGCCGGGCGTCGGCCAGGGCCTGCTGGATGACCTTCTCCTGGGCCGGGCCGCTCGGAGCGGTCATGCCGTTGCTGGCGCCGTCCTGGTTGACCGCCGTGCCCCGGATCACCCCGAGAATCCGGCGCCCGTTGCGCCGCGCCTCGGACAGCCGCTCCAAGGCCAGCACCCCGACCCCCTCGGCCCACGCCGCGCCGTCGGCCGAGGCCGAGAACGACTTGCACCGGCCGTCCGGGGACAGGGCGCCCTGGCGGGAGAACTCCACGAACGGCACCGGCGAGGCCATGACCGTCACGCCCCCGGCCAGGGCGAGCGAGCACTCGTCCTGCCGCAGAGCTCGTACGGCGAGGTGCAGCGCGACCAGCGAGGACGAGCAGGCCGTGTCCACCGTGAGCGAGGGACCCTCCAGCCCCAGGGTGTAGGACACCCGCCCGGACACCAGGCTGGGAGCGCTGGAGGTGAACAGGGTGCCCTCGACCGACTCCGGCGCCCCGTCGAGGAAGCGGGTGGAGTAGTAGTCGTACATGTTCCCGGCGTAGACGCCCGTCCGGGTGCCGCGCAGGGAGCCGGGCTCGATCCCGGCCCGCTCCAGGGCCTCCCAGCACGCCTCCAGGAACAACCGGTGCTGCGGGTCGGTGGCCAGCGCGCTGCGCGGGCTCATCCCGAAGAAGGCCGCGTCGAAGTCGGCGGCGTCGTACAGGAAGCCCCCGTGCCGCGTGTACGACTTCCCCATCGCCTCCGGGTTCGGGTCGTACAGGCCTTCCACGTCCCAGCCCCGGTCCGCCGGGAACTCGCCGATCGCGTCCCGGCCCGAGGCGACCAGGTCCCACAGCTCCTCCGGACCGCCCACCCCGCCCGGGTAGCGGCACGCCATCCCGACGATCGCCACCGGCTCGTGCCGGCGGTCCTCGTCCTCGGCCAGCCGCTGACGGGCCTCGGCCAGCTCGACGGTGGCGCGTCTGAGGTAGTCGCGGAGCCTGTCCTCGGTCCTCATCGATGGGCCTTCCTGTTCACAGTTCGTTGTCGATGAGTGCGAAGATCTCCTCGTCGGAGGCGGAGTCGATCTTCTCCATCACGGTGTCGGCGTTGTCACCCTGTGGAGCGCCGAACATGGCCAGGCCGCCCTGCAGCACGGCGACGAGCTTGGTGCGGATGGCCTCGCCGTCGTCCTTGGCGCTGGTGAGCATGGATCCCACGCGTTCGAGGGCGCCGCGCAGGGTCTCCTCGGGCGAGGGCGTGGCCGGGGCCAGCGTGTTGAACAGGTATTCGGCCAGGGAGCTGACGGTGGGGTGGTCGAAGACCAGCGTGGTGGGGAGCCGCAGGCCGACGTCGGCGTTGAGCCGGTTGCGGAGTTCCACTGCCGTGAGGGAGTCGAAGCCGAGCTGGGTGAACGCCCGGTCGACGCTGATCTTCTCGGGGTTGCCGTGCGCGAGGACGACGGCGATGTGGTCGCGTACCCGGTCGCTGAGCAGGCGCAGCCCCTCTTCCTTGCTCAGCTCGGCCAGGCGGGCCATCAGCGAGCTGCGGCTCTCGGCCTGGTCGGCGCCCGCGGCCCGCCGGGGCGCGCGGACGAGGCCGCGCAGCACCGGGGGCAGGTCGCCGTTCTCGGCCCTGGTACGCAGCCCCGCGCCGTCCCACCGGGTCGCCACCATGGTGGGCTCGGCGCTCGCCAGTGCCGCGTCGAACAACTCCAGGCCCTGCTCGACGCTCAGCGCCGCGATGCCCGCCCGAGCCAGCCTGGCCAGGTCGGCCCGGCTGAGCCCGCCGGTCATGTCGGAGGCGGCGTCCCACAGGCCCCAGGCCACCGAGACCGCCGGCAGTCCCTGGTCGTGGCGGTGTGTCGCGAGCGCGTCCAGGAAGGCGTTGGCGGCGGCGTAGTT
>NZ_JBQQCB010000323.1:0-2092 GCF_052246675.1 Nonomuraea sp. KM90
TCGGCGAAGACGCGCAGCGGGCCGGGCATGGTGTCGGTGGGCACGAAGGCCGAGCTGAGGAAGGGCAGGAAGATGAGCGGGTAGGAGAACGCGCTCGCCCCCTCCATGGTCTTGGCCGACAGGCCGGGGATGACGGCGATCCAGGTCAGCGCCAGGGTGAACAGCACCAGGATGCCCGCCACCGACAGCCACGCCAGCACGCCCGCCGACGAGCGGAAGCCCATCAGCAGGGCCACCAGCATCACCACCACCAGCGAGACCAGATTGGCCACCAGCGAGGTCAGCACGTGCGCCCACAGCACCGCCGACCGCGCGGTCGGCATCGACTGGAAGCGCTCGAAGATGCCGCCCTTCATGTCCATGAACAGCCGGTAGGCGGTGTAGGCGATGCCCGAGGCGACCGTGATGAGCAGGATGCCGGGCAGCATGTAGTTCACATACGAGGCATCCGATCCGGTTCTGATCGCGCCGCCGAACACGTAGACGAACATCAGCATCATCGCGATCGGCATGATCGCGGTGGTGATGATGGTGTCGGGGCTGCGGGTGATGTGGCGCAGCGAGCGCCCCAGCAGGACGGTGGTGTCACCGAAGAAATGCTTGCTCATCGTGGTTCCTTCAGGTTTCGGTGCCGACGAGGGACAGGAAGACGTCCTCCAGGGTCGGCTGCTTCTCGACGTATTCGACCTTGGCGGGCGGCAGCAGCTGCTTGAGCTCCTCCAGGGTGCCGTTGACGAGGATCCGGCCCTGGTGCAGGATCGCGATCCGGTCGGCGAGCTGTTCGGCCTCGTCCAGGTACTGGGTGGTGAGCAGCACCGTGGTGCCGCCCGCGGCCAGGTCCTTGACGGCCTGCCAGACCTCGATGCGGGCCTGCGGGTCCAGCCCGGTGGTCGGCTCGTCCAGGAAGATCACCGGCGGGTCGCCGATCAGGCTCATCGCGATGTCCAGCCGGCGCCGCATGCCGCCCGAATACGTCGCCACCTTCCGCCCGCCGGCATCGGTCAGCGAGAACCGGCGCAGCAGCTCATCGGCGACCTGGCCGGGATTCTTCAAGTGCCGCAGCCGGGCCACCAGCACCAGGTTCTCCCGCCCGCTGAGGATCTCGTCCACGGCGGCGAACTGCCCGGTCAGGCTGATCGACTCGCGCACGTCCGCGGCCTGCCCGGCCACGTCGAAGCCGTTCACGCGGGCCGTGCCGGCGTCGGCCTTGAGCAGCGTGGACAGGATCTTCACCACCGTGGTCTTGCCCGCCCCGTTCGAGCCGAGCAGCGCGAAGATGCTGCCCCGCGCCACGGTGAAGTCCACCCCGCGCAGCACCCGCAGCGTCTTGTACGCCTTCTCCAGGCCCTGCACCTGGATCACGTGCTGTGTCGTCATCAGAGTCTCCTGTCCTCTTCGCCCGCGGCGCGCGCGATGGCCTCGGTGTAGCGGTTGCGCTCGCGGGTCCTGTACTGGCCGAGCGGGTAGTTGGCCATGAACGCCTCGACGAACTCCACGGGGTCGTCCCCGAAGATGTCCCGGATCGGGGTTCCGTCCGCCGCGCCCTGCTCGAACAGGTCGGCGAGATCCTCGTACATCACCATCGCGCCGGCGCCGTCCGCCGGCCCGAAGTGCATCAGGTAGCGCTCCAGCGCTTCGACCGCCGTGCGGTAGTTCTCGGGAAGCGCTCTGGTGCGCGCCTTGTACCGCCGCCAGCGCTTCTTGTCCTCCAGCGGCCCGGTGACCACCTCCAGGTACTGCCGGTAGCGGCCTTTGGGCTCGTTCGGCTCTGTGGCCATGTCTAGTTGCCTCCTTCGCGGAGCTGCTGGAGCCGTTCGGTGAGGAAGCTCCAGGTCCTCCAGAACTCGTCGAGATCCGCCCGCCCGCGTGCGTTCAGGGAGTACACCTTGCGCGGCGGCCCCTTCTCCGACGGGACCTTCTCCACGTCGACCAGGCCGCGCCGCTCGACGCGGACCAGCAGCGCGTAGATGGTGCCTTCCGCGATGTCGGAGAAGCCCCGATCCCGCAGCCACGCCGTGATCTCGTAGCCGTACGCGGGCCGGCCGGCCAGGAACGCCAGGACGATGCCCTCCAGCGTCCCCTTGAGCATCTC
>NZ_JBQQCB010000324.1:0-2125 GCF_052246675.1 Nonomuraea sp. KM90
CCCGAGTTTCGCAGTTCGCGGGCACATAAGCCTTGATCGTTGAGCGAAAGTGCTGGTCGGCATGGTTGTGGATAACTTCCGGAGTCCCAAAGTGTGGGCACACGACCATTCGTGATTATGCTGCGGAAGCTGCGACTTGTGCGGGATGATGCGGGCATGTACCTGCGTAAGACGCAGCGACGCAACGGCGACGGCAGCGTGGTCCGGTATCTTCAACTGGCCAACAACCGGCGCATCAACGGCACCACACAGGCCGAGGTGCTGGTCAACCTGGGCCGCGAGGACAAGCTCGACGTCACGGCGCTGCGCCGGCTGGTCGCCTCGATCAACCGCTACCTCGGCGACGAAGACGACGTCACCCTCCCGCTCGGTGCCGAGGCCGGGCCACTGACCGTGGAGCAGGCCCGCCCGTACGGCGCGATCTGGCTGCTGGATCAGCTGTGGCGCACGCTCCAGATCGATGCGGCACTGGCCGACGTGCTGGGACCACGCCGCTTCCGCACCGACATCGAACGGATCTTGTTCGCGCTGGTCGCCAACCGCGCCGTGGCCCCCTCCTCCAAGCTCGCCGCAGCCGAGTGGATCAACCACACCGTCGCCATCCCCGGCCTGGAGCGCGCCGACAAGGACCAGGCGATGCGGGCGATGGACCTGCTGGCCGGCGCCGATGCCCAAGGCCAGGTGCAGCAGGCGGTGTTCTTCGCCGCCGCCAACCTGCTCAACCTGGAGGTGGATCTGATCCTGTTCGACTCCACCTCCACCTACTTCGAACGCGACGGCGAGCCCGAGCCCGGCGACGCAGGCAGTAGCGACGGGGGCGACGGGGGCGACGGGGGCGACGGGGGCGACGGGGGCGACGGGGGCGACGAGATGGGGTTGCGCCGGTTCGGGCATTCCAAGGACCACCGCAAGGATCTGCCGCAGATCGTCATCGGGCTGGCCGTCACCCGCGAGGGCATCCCGGTGCGCTGCTGGGTCTGGCCCGGCAACACTTCGGACATGACCGTGATCGAGCAGGTCAAGGACGACCTGCGGGACTGGCGGCTGGGACGGGTGGTCACCGTGGTCGACTCCGGTTTCTCCTCTCGCGAGAACATGGCCTACCTGCAGCGGGCCGGCGGCCACTACATCTGCGGCGTCAAGATGCGCGACGGCTCGGCCCAGGCCCGCGAGGCGATGTCCCGCCAGGGCCGCTACCTGCACGTCCGCGACAACCTGCGGGTCAAAGAGGTCCGGCTCGCCACCGACCCGGGACGGCGGTGGATCATCTGCCACAACCCCGTCGAGGCCGAACGCGACCAGGCCCGCCGCCAGGCGCAACTGGAGGCGATCACCGCGGAGCTGGACCGGATCGCCGCCGCCCGCGCCACCGACGCCGCCCAGGCCAAGGCCAAGGCCGCTCAGCAGGGCAAGAAAAAGGCTCCCAAACCGCCGGACGCGCCGCACCGCAAGGCCGAATGCGCGCTACGCGATCATCCCTCGTTAGGCCGCTGGCTCAAGCAGCACCCGGGCACCGGCCGCCTGTCCATCGACGCCGCCAAGGTCAAGGCCGAGGCCAACTACGACGGCAAGTACCTGATCGCCGCCTCCGACCCGGACCTGAGCCCCGAAGACATCGCCCTGGGTTACAAGAACCTGCTCCAGGCCGAGGCAGCCTTCCGCACCATGAAGACGACCTTGGACCTGCGGCCCGTCTACCACCGCCTCGACCAGCGCATCGTCGCCCACGTGCTGCTGTGCTGGCTGGCACTGCTACTCATCCGCGTCGCCGAACGCCGCACCGGACGGACCTGGAACGCCATCAACCGCGAACTGGGACGCATCCACCAGGTCACCCTGTCCGGCCCTGCCGGACGACTGCAGCAGACCACCCGCCTCACCCCCGCCCAGGCTCAGATCTTCAAAGACTGCGCCGTCGCATTGCCGCCAAAGATGAGCGGCCTGCAACCTGCCGAATAGCCTCCGACCAGCAAGAACCCAGCACACAGGCGTGGACACACGACTCGCAGGCTCTCCCACGCCCGTTGTCCCAGGTCAAACACCCAATTCAGCGCTCTCGTCTGCCCACTAACTGCGAAACTCGGGTTCAAGCTGCTGGTGGCACCGAAGCGAGACCGCCCGGGTT
>NZ_JBQQCB010000325.1:0-2020 GCF_052246675.1 Nonomuraea sp. KM90
CGTGCGCCCAGCAGAACAGGAGGTGAAGCCGTGACATAGCGGCTCATCTTGTTGTTCGTAAGCTCGTCGTCGCTTGCCGGTGGAAGTCCGGTCCGGGTAGGTGCCAGGAGGCCCGGTAGCAGGCTGGCGGCTTCGTCTGGAAACGGGCGGGGTCGAAGCCCAGCGTCAAAGGCCCTGTTCATGGGGGAGCGACGGTGCGGTCCGTAGCATGAAGCGAAGCCTGCGGCGTCGTTACTCAGCCCGCCCTTTGGGTGGGACGAGGGAGTGCCGAGCCTCTCGAAACCGGGGCGAAGGCCATGGACGCGGTGAAGAGCCTGGAAGCGCAGCCGTCAAGGACTCCTCGGCGTATGGGGCGCGGAACGCATCGACAGTGGCGGCGGGAACTGGGGAGGCCCTCCCCGGCCCGGCAACCTGCGGAAGCTTGTCTTCGTTGCCGGAGCGTCGCGCCCTATAACCGGTCGGAGCCGGGAAGTGGGCGGCGAGCCGGGTGGGCGTCGGAGGCGGCCGTAGTACCGATCGAGCCGACCGGACAACACAACCGGCGGTGAGGGAAGGGCCGCTGCTTCGTCGATGCGTAGCGACTGACCAGGGAGGGGCCGGTGAGTGCCGGTCAGGCTAGTCCCGCCGCTTCGGGATCGCGGGAACCACGGGTTCCGCGTGATCCGGTCCGTGCCCTGCAGCATGCGCTCTACCGGGCGGCCAAGGCCGATCCCGGACGGAGGTTCCACGCGCTGTTCGACAAGGTCTGCCGCAGAGACGTGCTGCAGCGCGCGTGGGTGGCGGTGCGCACCAACAACGGCGCACCGGGCATCGACAAGACCACTGTGGCCCAGGTCGAGGAGTACGGAGTCGACCGGCTCCTGGACGAGGTGGCCGCCGAACTGCGGGAGCGGCGATACCGGCCGCTGCCGGCGCGCAGAGTTCTGATCCCCAAGCCGGGGCTGAAGGATCAGTATCGCCCGCTGTCGATTCCCGCGGTTCGGGACCGGATTGTGCAGGCGGCGGTGAAGATCGTGCTCGAGCCGGTCTTCGAGGCCGACATGGCCGACTGCTCGTTCGGGTTCCGCCCGAGACGGTCGGCGCACGACGCCCTGCAAGTGCTCGTGGATGAGTGCGCGCGGGGCCGCCGGTGGGTGGTCGAGACGGACATCGCCGACTGCTTTTCGGCGATTGGTCACGAGAAGTTGATGCACGCGATAGAGGAACGCGTGTGCGACCAGTCCGTGCTCACGCTTTTGCGCGCGATCCTGCGCGCGGGGGCCATGGAGGACGGGCAGGTGCGGCGGCCGGTCACCGGAACTCCGCAGGGCGGTCCGGTCTCACCGTTGCTCTGCAACGTCTACCTGCACCGAGTGGATCGGGCGTGGGACGACGCGGATGGGGTGATGGTGCGGTTCGCCGACGACGTGGTCGTGATGTGCTGGTCTCGCGGCCAGGCCGAACGGGCGCTGGCCCGGTTGACCGAGCTGCTGGCCGACCTTGGGCTGGAGCCGAAGGCGGCCAAGACCCGCATCATTCACCTTCAGGTTGGTGGTGACGGCTTTGATTTTCTGGGCTTTCATCACCGCCTGGTGCGCTCCCGGGGCGACCGGGGCAAGCCGAAGGTGACGTTCCTGGCTCGCTGGCCTGCGGACAAGGCCATGCAGCATGCCCGCGACCGGCTCCGGGAGATCACCTCCCGGCGGTGGATGCTGCTGTGGCCGGAGGCGATCGTGGACAGGCTGAACGCCTTCCTTCGTGGTTGGGCCGGATACTTCCGCTACGGACATTCGGCTCAGCGCCTCAGCAAGATCAGACGATATGCGCAGTGGCGGCTGGCGCACTTCATGCGCCGACGTCACCGCCGCAGCATGGCGTTCGGCTGGCAGGTACTGCTCAACTCCCGCCCGCCGGACCTCAGACTGATCAGCTTGTATGGAATCACCGTCGCACCCAGGGCGGGCAAGCCCTGGCGGGTGAAACCGAATGCCGCCGGTGAACGACGTCGGTGAGCCGTGTGCGGGAGAACCGCATGCACGGT
>NZ_JBQQCB010000326.1:0-2008 GCF_052246675.1 Nonomuraea sp. KM90
TGTTCGCGCACTGGGAACTGCGGTATTGACCTGATGATTGGACGGCACGAGCCGGATGAATCGAGAGGTTCACGTCCGGATCTGTGGGGGCGGGCAGGTGAGATTCCTGCCCGCTACCCGGCAAGCTGCTTCGATGCGTTCGTTCAGCAGCGCGCGGATCTGGTCGCATTCGGTCTGCGACAACGCGGCGGGGTGCGGCTTGCGCGGCCGGGCCGGCCGCAGCGGGGCCGGGCTCTGGCGGTGGTGGCGGTACCAGGTGGCCTGCGACACTCCGGCCGCTGTGCAGGCGTTGCGCCGGCCCAGGAGTGGGAGGAGTTCCTCGATCGCCTCGGCCTAGGCCTGGAAGGCCTCGGTCACTGCTCACCCGGGCCCGGTGGCGTCTCACTGCTGGTGGCGAGCTGATCCAGCAGCGCGGAGAGCTTTCCCTGCACCTCGATCACCTGGCGGGTCTGGCCGAGCTCGGCGCGTAGCCGCTCGACCTCCGCCTGTAGTGCCTCGATCCGCTTGTCGCGCGGGTCGGCCTTCGGCCGGCCGACCGGCCGACCGGGCGGGCCGGCGCCTGCTCCACGCCCTTGATCCCGCGCGGTACGCCAGCTCGAGATCAGCGACGAGTACAGGCCCTCCCGCCGCAGCAACGCGCCCCTACCCGCCTTGTCCAGGCGGTCGTACTCCTCCAGAATCCGGACCTTGTAGGCGGCGGAGCAGGAACGCGGACGCCCACGCTCGCGCACCTGAGGATCGGGAACCTCCGGATCCGGCTTGCTTGCTCCCACGAAGGGATGTCTCCTTCCCCACCCTCAGCACAGAGTTTCATGCCTGTTTGCTACCTCTGTCCATTTGACAGGGAGGGTATCGAGAAAGCACTGGGATCATGCTGTCCGGTCTGCCGCCACGCAAGCCACCCGGAATGATCAGTACTGGCCGACATCGTCACCACCGTCGCCGTCACGGCCGCCCAAGTGGCCGACGACAGTGTGCCACCGGGTGCCGGCGACGGCCTCAGAGCGGATGGGCGAGCGTAGCCGTACAACACGAAGATCTACGTCAGCCGGCACCGGTCCCCAGACAGGTCCCCGTGCCAGGAGAAGACGCTGGTGCAGGAGTAGGTGCCCGCGGCGTCGCCGACCATGACGACGACGGTCACCTGGTGATAGCCGCCTCCAGCGCAGCCCCACCCGGACAGCTCGTAGTACTCGCCGTCCGGGGTGCGGGTGCCGGAGAAGCATTCATGGAAGCCTTCCGCCCGGGCGGGAGCGGCGGCGAGCGAGACGGCCAGGAGCGCGGCGCCGGCCGCGGCGGCGAAGCGTCGGAGAGTCATGGTCTGACCGTAGAAGCGCGGCGCGGGCCGGCCTAGATGCGGTCTGTCACCAGGAGATGTGCATTCCTCACCAGCGACGGAGCCCCGGCGGAGACCTGCCGTTGACGATAGGTCTGGTCGGCTCCGGCGCGACATCACCCAGGAGAGTCAGCTCTTCGCTCGTGACTGGAGTCCGATGTACTCGGCCGACCGGCCGCGTAGCGCGGTCTGGCCGACGATGCCCTTGATGCAGGTCAGGGGCTGTGCTTTCCAATGTCCTGAGAATGGCCGGTCGACGTCCTGGGCTGTCACCGCCTCGCCCGTGTCGGCCACAACCGCGAATCGGGCCGTTTCGGCTCAGGCGGCTCTGGCCTGTGCCACTCCCTGCGATTGGTATTCAGCGACGGTTTCATCAAGGATCACTGCGCTGAAAATGGCCGAAACGCAGGCGAGAGCGTTCGCGCTCCAGGGCTATCTGATCAACATGACGACAGTAGTCAAGGCACAGGCCGACGCCGCCCGTTGGAAAGGGCGCGTGAATTACCAGGCGCGGTAGTGGCGGGAAGACTGATGGCTGCTGGGAGTCTGAGCCTGGATCCACCGCTGGGAATCTGACAAAAGAACTGTGAAATAGGGCGAGGTGCCCTTTGGCCTGGGAAGATGGGAGTTCTCTACGCTCCAGCAACCCAAATCAGAAGGACACCTCGTACG
>NZ_JBQQCB010000327.1:0-1919 GCF_052246675.1 Nonomuraea sp. KM90
TGGATCTTCCGGCCTTCCTCCATCGTCAAGGGCCGGACGAACACATCCGGTGGACGAGCCACAACTACCTCCCGGTTTGCAGGGGCAGCCAGCTTTACGGGTTCACCGGTCGAGATCAATTACCCGGCCAACGTTCCGGGACGGGCCACTAGCACGGCTTGACCTGGGCCGGTACCACGCACCTCCAGATGTCAACGTCCAGCTGGTCCTCGGACTTCGCTCAGCGCAACCTATCGCCGCAGATCAGCCCCCACGCCGCAACGAAGTTCGTGTCATCCCGCGCAGGCGCCAACTGCCGGGCGATGTCAAGGCCCACCCGAGCCACTTACCCAACCGCGAGACACGCTAGGGCGGGCCCCGGCCGAGCGTCTTGCTATTCTTCTCGCCCCCAGTAGTTGATCACCGGTGTTGCGACGACCTTGGAATGCGCCCGATAACGACGGCGGGGACGTCTCCGCAAGTCGGGCTTTCGCAAAGAGGCTACCCTCGGCCACCCCGGGGACTGAGCCCTGCACACCGCTGATGATCTGAGCCAAGTGACGAACCGCCGACTGGGGCTGTGAGTGCCGGGCCCGCATCGAAAAAACCGACGCGGAGTGTACGACATAAAGTACGACATGCTGAAGCCGATCCTGTGGTACACCAGCTAGCATGAAAGTCATGTCGAGAAATCCGTCATACAGCCTCAGCAGAACGGCCCAAGACCTCATCGACACCTGCTCCGACACGGCCGGTCTGAGTCGAAGCGCCTGGGTGGAGAAGGCGGTCATTTACTACGCGCTGGTAACCGGAGCACCGGCCGATCAAGCCACCGACGAAGCCCTCACCGAGGCGATCGCCGACGAACACGAAGCCGCCGCCGCCGACGACGAGTTCCGCGAGCGGGGCGCGGCGTGATCCAACTCCATACCGGCGGGGTCTACCTCTACGCCCCCAAGGGCATCAACCGGGAGCGCCTGATGCTCGTCATCTCCGCGCCCGGCGTGGTGGACTCCCGCCGGCGGTTTATCACCGGCCTAACCGTCATGTCCTCCCATGACGGGGACACCCTCACGGTTCCGATTACCGTGGACGGCGCCCGCCGCTACGTCAACACGACGCAGCCACAGCGCCTGATCCGCGACTGGTTCCTGGACTACCACGGCAACCTCTCCCCCCAAGAGATGGAAGCCGTACGGGCCTACCGCCGCCTCGCTGAAGACCTCTGACCGGCCAGCGCCTCCCAGAGGCACCGGGAGCGCTCCCTGTGATTCCCCGATCCAGCAGGACAAGCGTCCTCAGCGTAGCCTGGTGGCCGTTGCGGGCGCTGGCCGCGCTGCGCGTCGGCGCGGACGTGGACGCGGCTACCGCCCCGCTGTTGCTGGACACCGCCGTGGCTGAGGTCGCGGTGCACGAGGCGCTAAGACTCAACCAGGCCGCCCGGTATGAGATCCGCTCGACAGCCCGTGTGAGCTGACCATCGAGGTGCGCTGGCAATTCACCAACGCTGTCCCAGAGGGCTAACCGGTAAGGAGCGCGCACGGCTGCGCCGGTGCTGGCGGGGCCGTGGCAGCACCACGAACATCACGACCTGAACACCGACCTGCAGGATTGCGAACATGCCGAGTCCTTGGGTTTTGCCGCGGATCAGCCGGACCGGCGTCGAGAGTGCGGCCGCTGTCGCCAACCGGCCTGTCCGCCGTCTCCCCGGTATACGGCGGGCCGGCCGGGCAGATTGACCGGCAGCACCGACCACCAAGGCAGGGTTGGCCGATGTCGACGCCAGCCTGGAAACGCTCGCTTGCGCGCGGGAGGCACACTCGCCAAGCGCCGACGGCGAGCTCAACCCGTACACGAAGCCGACCTACTCTGGGAAGGCGCGCAGATCACCGGCTGCGGCGCCGTCATGGCCCGCCTGATCCGGGACGGCCAGCCCAGCG
>NZ_JBQQCB010000328.1:0-1862 GCF_052246675.1 Nonomuraea sp. KM90
CTCACTCACCAGAAAGGTGCACCTGCTTCTGCAGCGGATATGGCTTCGACACCCGAATCCTTGCAGTTCAGGGGCACCTTTTCTCATGTTCTAGAGCACAGCTACCGCCCCGGCTGAATAGCTGAGGGTAGGGAGGGGATATAGCCGGTTGCCGGCGCGCGAGCAAGATTGGTCGTCGCGCGCTGGGCAGTGACCTGCGCTTGTGCGCGAGGTTATGCATCGGATGGTGCGCCCGGGCCACATGACTTCCTCGGCGAAGCATCCGGCCGATTCCGACGGATCCTCATGGTCTCATATACGAATGAGTCGGCACCTTGTCTAATGCAGGTGTTCGTTCATGGCAACGTCCCGCGCAATGTTTCGTGCCAACTTTCCTGGCCATGCGGTGTACGCAGTGTACTTGAGCTAGGAGTGCCAGAAGCACTTGTCTGTATACACCGCTACCTTTGCTCGTATGAAGTCTATATCGACTGTTCCGTGCTTCATGTCCGGATTAGGTAGGCCGCTCGGTAACGCCGTCCGCGGGCTGTAGGAACTTCCGTGTAGAGATCTTAGGTGTGGTATCCCTGCGGTGTTGCTTGCTCATCTGCGTCGACATACCGACCGGACGGGAAGAAGGCATGGAGGTCACGAAAGAGATGCCATTTCTCTGCCGGCCCTGTGCACGGTCGCGCCACGTGACGAGATGCGGGAAGATCGGAAACATGCCAATATCCATGCCATCAGTCGACCGATGTCCCTTCTGCGACTATCTCGCCGGACTCCATCCCTCCACCATCCTGGAACGGGGGGAGCAGGTCGCCATCCTGGTCACGCGTTGGCAGCGTGGGCAGGGACACGTGCTGGTGATCCCGGTGGCTCACCGTCCTACCGTTATGGACGTGGTCCCGGCGGAGGAGCAGCAATTGATGAGCGCCGTGCGGCGGGCGGCACGTGCCATCACAGCCGCCTACGACCCCGGGGGTATCGCTGTCTGGCAGAACAACGGGGTATCTGCGCGCCAAGCCGTCCCCCATGTTCACTTCCATGTGGCCGGCACTCTCCCCGAGGGCGGCACGCAGTCGGGCGAGGTCCCTTGTCTCGACCTCGATGAGACCGAAGGGATCGCCAAACGCCTCAGTCCACATCTCTGAGTTGCCCGCCTGGCGATGACGTTCCTTGGGCTCCTTAACCGGCTCGGTTCGCGGGAGCACATGCACTGGGCGTCAGACGGGCCTGATGCAGCGCTTTCAGGCTTTCAGATCGTCAAGTCTGGGCCCGGCCGTTGGTGGTCGAACTCATCAACTGCCTGAGACCGCCGCCCCGCCCTCCTATCCGCGATCAGTGATGGCCCGCTGGCACGGGGCCAACGCTCGGGCGTGGGTGTGGCAGCGCCCATTTTGTCGTGGTCGGCAGCCGGCCGTGTGTGCCCTTATCTGGTTCGTCGTGTGCTCATCGGTCCCTGGGCAGGCTTCCGTGCGGCCGTCTCCCCCGACTTCGCCGTCAGCATCGAAGAGGAAGCACGTCCGAGCTCGGGTACAGTTCCCCGACCACAGCCATCTTCTGGTTGGAAACAGGAAACGGCGACTGGCCTTGCTCGCGCCGCACCGCTGGCGCACTCTTACAGACAGTAACTCTCGGTGCCGCGGACATACGGGAGGTCCATGGTGGTCCAGGGGGAGGTCTGCTTCGGTCGAGAGTTACGCAGGCGGCGCCTCGCCGCCGGCCTCACCCTCACCAGCCTGTCCAAGCTCGTCCACTGAGCCCTTTTCATCCTGAGTAGCGGCCTTCTTCCACCAGCTGCAGCACGAGGATCGCCTGCACGAGTGCGGTCGCGCGATGCGGGCAACAGCGCAGCCTGGTCAGCACCTTCCAGGACTTCA
>NZ_JBQQCB010000329.1:0-1850 GCF_052246675.1 Nonomuraea sp. KM90
CTTGACTCTGTCGGGGATCTTGTTCGCTGCCGGGTCAGCTGGCGGCTGGCCAGGAACGCAAGCGGGGGTGCCTTGCTGGTCGAGGTAGTCCTGGAAGGCTGTCGGCGGTCGTGGGGGCGCGCTTTCTCCAGGAGGGTGCCGGCTGAGGCGTTCGACGTTGACGGCGATGGCGGTGAGCACGTGTTGCAGGTGGGCCTTGGCTTGCCCCGGGGTAGCGGCAGCGGCGCATGCCATGGCCGTGGGCCAACTCGCAGATGGTGCCCTCGGTGCCGGAACGCGCCGCGTAGCGCTTGTGCCAGTGCGGTTCTCGCTGCTTTGCGCGGTTGCGCAGCTGCAGTTCGTGTCGTTCTAGCGGAGGAAAGCCCACGTTGCGCGCACCGGTCGCGGGAGGTGGATTGACATGGTGCACTTGGCTCGGCCGGGCCGGGTTGGCACCGGGCTCTTGGTGAAGCGGGCCACGATCAACGGGGCGGCGGTCAGCGAGGATGTCGGATAAGGGCCGTGCCAGCCCTTATCCTACCTGGCCCTGTGGGCAGGTGACTTCCTGGCGGTCGAAGTCGATGCGAAAGTCGTCGCGGGCGAAACCCTCACCCTGGCGGTTTTGGTGGGTGGGGTTGCCTGGAAGCGGTCCGACCACGGCGATCTGGTGTTCACGTTCGGCCTGTTCGAGGTCGACCAGGCAGGTGCAGCCACCGTCGAGTAGGTGCTGCTCGGGCCGTGGGCCCCGGCGCTCCAGCCGGGTGTGGATGCCGGGCAGGACCTCGGTGTCAGCGCTGGTCGCGGGCATGGTGACCACGCCGGTGATCACATTGGGGCCGTCGCCGGAGCAGGTCTCGGTCACGTGCGTGAGCAACCCCTGCCAACGGGTGACCTGCCCCCGACGCGCATAGCGGGCCGTCAGGTCGTAGGGCGAGATGATCCGCTTGGCCGAGGGCGGCAGACCGCTATCGTCGTCATCGTCACGCCAGCGCAGCCGTCCGGTGGAGTCGCAGTAGTAGTTCTGCACCAGGATCTGTCGCAGGGCCTGCACCTGGGGGCCGCCCAGCAGGCCGGGATGGTTTCGGCTCAGGTGTTCCAGCAGGCGACGGGCATCTGCCCCGGTGGTGTTGATCCTGGTCTTGGGTCGGGTGGGGTTCTTGCCCAGGCGGACCTGCCGGCCGTAGCGGCCTCCCCAGTCGTCATCGACCAAGCCGTTCAGCGCGTGAGCGGCAGTGCGGGCCAGTTCCTCCAGGGCTGCGCGCATGGCCTCGGTGACCAGCTCCAGGCGGGTCAGGTCGCGCACGGTGGCCAGGACATGAGGGGAATCGGTGCGCTGGGTGGTGCGCTCGCGAACCAGCCCGGCCTCCTTCAGACGGGCCAGGGCCAGATCGAGAAGCTGGCCCGCCCGCCCGTCTTGCAGCAGGCGGTCACGGAAGTCACCGAGCACACTGTGGTGCAAGCCGGGGTCGTCCAGTTCGAGGCCGAGCGCGTACGTGAAGTCGATGCGGCAGCGCACGGCTTCGGCGGCATCGCGGTCGGAAAGGTCCAGCACGAAATTGCAGCACGCTCACCGCGGCCAGTTGGGCGGGTGAGAGTCCCGGCCGGCCGTCGCGGGGATACCACTGCGCGAAGTCCTCATCGCTCGATAACCCATCCAGCCAGTCGCGGATCCACATGGCCGGGGTGCCACGGGGATTACTCGCTCGTGCTACCTGGGCGGTGAGCTCCGCGACCTCCAGCGCGGACCGGGGACGAACCGATAGCGACACCTGACCACCTCGGGGGAATGATCGACTTCGCCGACCCCAGAAGCCTCACAGTTACTGATCAGTCGCCCTTCGGGACATGCCGGATGTTTCAACATTCCCGAC
>NZ_JBQQCB010000330.1:0-1839 GCF_052246675.1 Nonomuraea sp. KM90
CTCCTGATCGGACAACCGCCGTGCTCGCACAGGTTCGGCCATACGGATCCTCCTGCCGTCATCGTGCATGTCGATACGACACTGAAGCAGAATCCGGCGAAGCCTGCGCAAGCCGTCGGGTGTGTCCACGGCCCGGTGAACCTATGTGGTCACCGCACTAGTGTCATCCGCCTGAAATTCGCCAGCTAAACCCGTATGGTGTTGGCTGTGGCGCATCCAGGACCGTCCGCAGTGGAGATCCACTTATCGGAGAGTGAGCGGGCTCGGCTGATCGGCATGTCAGCGGAGTCGTCGAGGGTGGCGGTCCGGGCGAGGATCGTGCTGGCGTGTGCAGGGCCGGGGATCAGCACCGCGCAGGTAGCACGGGATCTGGGCCTTGCGGAGAGCACGGTGCGCAAGTGGCGTGCAGCTTTCGCCCGGGGTGGACTGGAGGCGCTGGCCGATGACGTGCGCACGGGCCGGCCCAAGGCGGAGCTGGCGCGGTGTCGGAGGCCGAGCGGGCGGTGTTGCAGCGGTGGGCGCGGCGGGCCAAGTCCGCGCAGATCCTAGCGATGCGCGCGAAGATCGTGCTGGGATGCGCGGACGGCAAGGACAACAAGCAGATCGCTGCTGAGCTGCGGGTGCATCCGGACACAGTCTCCAAATGGCGTCATCGGTTCCTGCGCCTGCGGCTGGACGGGCTGATCGATGAGGGGCGCCCAGGCCGCCCGCCGTCGATCAGCCTGGACCATGTCGAGCAGGTGGTGGTGGCCACGCTGGAGGAGACACCGGCCGGCGCCACACACTGGACCCGCGCCTCGATGGCGCGGCGCAGCGGACTGTCGGAGTCGACCATCGGCCGGATCTGGCGGGCCTTCGACCTCAAGCCGCACCGCACGACGACGTTCAAGCTGTCGACCGATCCACTGTTCGTGGAGAAGGTCATCGACGTAGTCGGGCTGTATCACGACCCGCCGGAACGCGCGGTGGTGCTCTGCGTCGATGAGAAGTCCCAGATCCAGGCGCTGGACCGCTCCCAGCCGGTGCTGCCGATGATGCCGGGCATGCCCGAGCGGCGCACCCACGACTACGTTCGTCATGGCATCACCAGCCTGTTCGCCGCCTTCAACATCGCCGACGGGACCGTCATCGGCGAACTGCACCGCCAGCACCGCGCCGCCGAGTTCAAGAAGTTTCTCGTCACCATCGACAAGACCGTGCCGGCCGAGCTGGATGTCCACCTGATCTGCGACAACTACGGCACCCACAAGACGCCGGCGATCAGAGCGTGGCTGGCCCGGCATCCCCGCTTCCACATGCATTTCACTCCGACCGGCTCTTCCTGGATCAATCAGGTTGAGCGCTGGTTCGGCTACCTGACCGACCAGCTCATCCGCCGCGGGGTGCACAAGAGCGTCCAGGCGCTGGAGGACGACATCCGCGCCTGGATGGACCGCTGGAACGCCGATCCCAAGCCCTTCGTCTGGACCAAGACCGCCGAGGAGATCCTCGAATCCCTCGCCAAATATTGCCGACGAATTTCAGGCGGATGACACTACAGAAAATGAAGTGCCAGGGTGACGACCCGGCTGGGCCGCTCACCTGCTCAAACACTCGCTCGGTCGGTAACCTTGGCCTTTGATCCTCTGTAGCGACGTGACCACACTTCTCCCGCGTGCTGGGAGCGGCCGACAGGGTGGGTCGCCGACCCCGTCGGGCCCTGCCCTGGCCCTGCCCCAAGACCAGGTAGTTAAGGTTTCTGGGCGGTTGGCAAGGGCGCTGTGGAGATCGGCTCGGCGGTGTAGATGCCTGGTTTTATCTTGCGGATGATCCGGCTGGCGGCCCAGCGCGATAGCTGCC
>NZ_JBQQCB010000331.1:0-1797 GCF_052246675.1 Nonomuraea sp. KM90
CAGATGCTCGCCCTGGCCCGGCTGTGCGGCGGGCTGCCGCTGGCTCTGCGGGTGGCCGCCGCGCGCCTCACGTCCCGGCCGCACTGGCGGGTGGAGCAGCTCGCCTCGCGGCTGGAGGACATGAGCCAGCGCCTGGACGAGCTGGTGTACGGCCCGCAGAACGTGAGAGCCACCATCGCGCTCAGCTACCGCAGCCTCATCCCGCAGGCGCAGTGCCTGTTCAGGCGGCTGGCGCTGCTGGACATCCCCGACTTCCCCTTCTGGGTGGCCGCGCCCCTGCTCGACAGCGACCTGGGCGTGGCGGAGGACCAGCTCGAACTGCTCGTGGACGCTCAGCTCGTGGACGTGCTAAGACTGCCGGGCGAGGAGCCGCGCTACCGGCTGAGCGAGCTCATCCGCGTCTACGCCCACGAGTGCCTGGCCCACGAGGAAACCCCGGCGGAACGCGCGGACGCCCTGCGCAGGACGCTGTCCACGTGGCTGTTCCTGGCCGAGGAGGCGCACAGGCGCGAATACGGCGGCGACTACACCATCATCCACGGCGGCGCTCCGCGCCGTCCGCTCCCGCCCGACCTCGTCTCCTGGTTGCTCGCCCGCCCGCTCGACTGGCTGGACAGGGAACGGCTCGCGCTGATGGCCGCCGTCGCACAGGCGGAGGCGATCGGGGAGGACGAGATCTGCTGGGACCTGGCGCTCAGCTGCGTCACCGTCTTCGAGGCGCGCTGCTGCTTCGACGACTGGCGGGTCACCAGCGACATCGGGCTGCGCGCCGCCGTACGGGGCGGAAACAGGCGCGGCGAGGCCGCGATGCTGTACTCGATGGGCGCCCTGGCGCTCTTCCAGCAGAACCTGGACGAGTCCGCCGTGCACCTGACCTCGGCGCGCAACCTCTTCGAGCAGATCAGCGAACGGCACGGCTACGCGCTCGCGCTGCGCAACCTGGCCTTCCTGGACCGCACCAGGGGACATCTGGACGAGGCGCTGGCCACCTACGAGCAGGTGCTGACCGTTTTCGACGAGGTCGGCGACAAGGCCGCGGCGGCGCACGTGCTGTGCAGCATCGGCCAGATCAAGCTCGCGTGGGGCCGCTACGCAGAGGCGGAGGAGGTAGGCCGGCGGGCGCTGGTCATCGCGCGGGCGCTCGGCAACCACCGGCTGTGCGCGCAGGCCCTCAGCCTGCTCGGCGAGAAGAGCCTGGAACAGGGCGAGTACGATCTCGCGGAAGAGCACTTCGGCGAGGTCACGGACATCGTCAGGAGCACCGGCGACCGCCTCGGCGAGGCCTACGCGCTGCACGGCACGGGTCGGGTGCAACTGCGCAGGGGCAACCACCACATGGCGGAGATGTCGTTGCGGCTCGGCTATGCGCTGGCCTGCGCCAGCGCGGAGAAGCTGATGATCGCGCGGCTGGCCTTCTCGCTGGCGGAGTTCCACCGCGCGAGCGGCGAGGCGGCCGCGGCCACCGCCAGGGCCAACGAGGCGCTCAGCACCGCCAGGGCCATCGGCGCCGCCCACCTGGAGGCCCAGATCAGTGCCTTCCTGGACGGGGCTTCCGCCTTCCCCGAAGGGATCGCCGCGGAGAGGGAACGGGCCGGGCGGTAAGGCGCCGGCGGCCCGTTCCCCGCCGCTCATCCCCAGTGGGTGTCGGCTTCCAACAGGAGCAGGAACTCATTCACGGTTAACCCCTTGGTCGGCGTCTGTGTTCTGCCCGTCATGCAACGCGCCCGCCCTGTCGTCACGGCATCGTCCCGCTTTCCGCGCCGAGCCCACCGCGTCCAACGACCGATAGCGGTAGGA
>NZ_JBQQCB010000332.1:0-1791 GCF_052246675.1 Nonomuraea sp. KM90
CCCAAGGCCAGGTAGTTAAGGTCGTCGTGGTGCTGTCAAGCGCGCGAGTTCTCAGGACGTGGGAACGGAGATCCAGTAGAACGGTGATCTTCCACAATCAGCCGTCGAAAAACTGGATCTCCGTTGATTGCCGAGTATGCCAGCTCTGCTGTTTCTCGCGCTGTCGAGACGGGCTCTTCGCCCCGCTCGGCGGCCGGGAGGTTGTTCGCTCCCGGGCATTTGGGGGAGCTGACCGCGCTGGTGCCGTTCGAGCTCGTCGATGCGGTCCTTGAGGAAACCCGCGGCGTGCAGCGCCGTCTGCGCGCCCTGCCCTCGCGTGTCGGGGTCTACTTCCTGCTGGCGATGTGCCTGTTCCCCGAGGTCGGCTACCTGCTGGTCTGGCAGAAGCTGACGGCCTCGCTGGCCACCCTGCCGGTCGTGACGCCCACCGCCAAAGCGCTGCGTGACCTGCGCCGCAGAGTCGGCAGCGCGCCGATGCAGCGTCTGTTCGAGGTGCTGAGCGGACCGCTGGCCCAGCCCACGACGCCCGGAGTACGGTTCGGGACCTACCGCACCGTCTCCTTCGACGGCTGCAGCTCGCTCAAGGCACCCGACACCATACGTAACCGGGCCTGGCTGGGCAGCCCGGGCCATGGCGGCTATCCCCTGCTGGAGCTGATGACGCTCGTTGAGACCGGAACCCGGGCCCTGATCGGCGCGGTCTTCGGCCCCACCGGCGAGGGCGAGAGCGGCTACGCCCGGCGCCTGCTGCACCTGCTGACGCCCGACATGCTCGTGTTATGGGACAAGGGCTTCGACGGCAACGCCTTCCTCGCCCAGGTCAGCGCCACCGGCGCCCAGGTGCTCGGCCGGCTGCGCAGCAACCGGCGCACCCCCATCCTGGCCACCCTCACCGACGGCTCCTATCTGTCGGTGATCGGCACCTTGCAGATCCGCGTCATCGAGGCCCGTATCACGGTGACCTGCACCGACGGCACCACCTTCACCGGCACCTACCGCCTGGTCACCACCTTGACCGATGCCCGCCGCTACCCGGCCGCCGCCCTGGTCAGGCTCTACCACCAGCGATGGGAACATGAGTCCGCCTACTACGCGCTCCGCCACACCATGATGCAAGGACGGATCCTGCGCTCAGGCGACCCCGCCGGCCTGGAACAGGAGATGTGGTCGGTGCTCACGCTCTATCAACTCCTGCGCATCGTGATGGTCGACGCCGCCGAGTCCCGACCCGGCACCGACCCCGACCGCTGCAGCTTCTCCATCGCCCTACACACCGCCCGCGACCTGGTCATTCAGCCGGGCGACAACCCCGGCATGACCACCGGCCTGGTCGCAACCATCGGACGCCGTGTCCTGGCCGCACTGCTGCCACCCCGCCGCCTGCGCGTCAGCACCCGCAAGGTCAAATCACCCACTTCCCGATACAACGAACGGCTCGACGATGGCCGGCCCGACCACAGCCGCACCATCACCGACCTCGACATCACTCTCCTGCCACCCCCACCCACCCTGCCCGCCGCGTCCCGAGACGAGCGCCCCATGACCCCGGCCGACCGCCGCAGACAACAACAGGTCCTGACCCTCCTTCACCAAGATCCCGCCCGTCCATGGAAGGCCCGTGACATCGCCCAACACCTCGGCGATGTCACCCTGAACACGATGTATCGGCAGCTATCGCGCTGGGCCGCCAGCCGGATCATCCGCAAGATAAAACCAGGCATCTACACCGCCGAGCCGATCTCCACAGCGCCCTTGCCAACCGCCCAGAAACCTTAACTACCTGGTCTTGGG
>NZ_JBQQCB010000333.1:0-1767 GCF_052246675.1 Nonomuraea sp. KM90
ATCTGGTTCTCGTACGTGCCACTGCTGGCGAGGTAAAAGCCCGAACCGCCAGGTGGCGGCTGATCCGCCGGATGACAGGCAGTTGGTGGCCCGTCAGCCACTTCGCCCTCCGCAGCGGCGAACTGGCCGTGATAGTGGACGTGCAGCTCTGCCTGTTGAGGCGCAGGCGCGGACGGCACGAGGGGTTCCGCATCGTCGCGGTCAAACCCGGTGACCTGCGCCCGCCTGACCGGGCGACGTCGGCAAGGTCGCCAAGTTGGGCTGGATGCGGTCGCGCTGGTCCGCTCCGTTCCCGACGGTGAAGTCGTACCGTGTCACCCGCGACCGCGCTGGCCGCCGGCATGTCCCGTTCGCCGCGATCCCCCCAACCGATCCCGCGCCGCGGCGGGAATCCGCCGGTGTTGATCGTGGGATTGCCGTGTCCGCTGCCCTGGCCCTGGGCGAGATGCTCACCGTATCGATGCTGTGCGGCACGGAACAGACGCGACTGCGTCGGCTACTGCGAAAACTCGCCTCCGCCAAGCGCGAATCGATCGTACGGGCTAAGCCCACGAGAAGGATCGGCACAAGGACCGGGTGGCGAAGACGAGCACCGATCTGGCCCCCGTGAGCTTCGATGTGATCGCCGTCGAGGACCTGAAGGCCGGGCATCTGACCCGCTCGGCTCGGGGACGATCGCATCCCATACAGTCGCCGCGCTCTCCACTGTCGGCCAAGACTGACGTGCCGCAACGCGCGCGTGAAGCCAGGGCCCGGCATGAACGTTCGAGCCAAGGCCCGGCTGACCGGTCGATCCTCGCGGCAGGCCGGGGCCAGCTCATCGACCGTCTGGAACACAAGGCTGCTGGCTGGGTGATCAAGGTCGGCCTCGCGTACACGAGCCAACGCTGCTCGGCGTGGGGATCGTGGATGCGAAGTTGCGCAAAAACCAAGCCATCTTCGCCTGCCGATCCTGCGGATACTCTGCCAACGCGACGTGAACCCGGCACGCAACATCAAACACCCGGCACGGCATGCCGTGCCTGCGCGGACCGGCCACGGTTGACGGGCCAGTGCACCGCGAACCCCAGCACGACCTCCTCCTCACCGGGTAGTTGCTGGTGGAATGCCCCGCCATCAGGCGCGGGAGGATGTCAACAGAGTGCTTCCGGTCACCCACCGGCCCCGTGCGGGCGCTAAGGGAGATTTCGCTCCGGGGCGAACTCTGCTTCTCACGAGCGACGGACTCGCGCTGGAAGGGGGCTCACGGCGAACTAACCGCTGCCGCACGCTTGGAAGAATGCCTCAAATCAATTGTTATTGGCAGGAATCCGTCTTGCTGGAGGAGGCTAGTACAAAGGACTATGAATCAACCCCTTTCGGGGGGGAGCATGGCAGAAACACTAGGGTGCGGTCGGACGTCTCGTCCTTCACAGGGCGAGACGTCCGCACCCTTGTCGCATGGTGTTCGCCCACGCGACGGCGCGGCGCAGCGGGGCGGGACCCTCGACGACGGCGCCAGAATCGCAACGTCTCGCGTACAGAGGATCAAAGGCCAAGGTTACCGACCGAGCGAGTGTTTGAGCAGGTGAGCGGCCCAGCCGGGTCGTCACCCTGGCACTTCATTTTCTGTAGCTTTGCATCAAAATTTTTCGGGGGCCCGCTTGGCGTATGGGTCGTGGTGATCTGACGAACTCCGAGTGGGAACGTCTCAAGCCGCTGCTGCCCGCGGGCGGCACGCGTGGTGGCCGCTGGAGCGACCATCGAACGGTGATCAACGCTGTGCTC
>NZ_JBQQCB010000334.1:0-1745 GCF_052246675.1 Nonomuraea sp. KM90
AACCTCGGGTATTCACCGCTGAAGCGCTTTGAAGATCGGTAGATGCAAGGAAGGTGCCTCCGACCTGCGATGATCGGATTGCCTAGATCACGAAATCGCAGAGAACGGATGCACCTTCAGGGTGAACGGTACGGCATGGGACCGCCGCTTGTCTGTCCGCGGGGACGGCAAAGGACTCATCGGCCACGCAGGAGCCGTCCTCCTGCGTAAATGCGCTGATCAGACGGGATTAACCGGGGCGCTGGGCGGCGTGTTCGCCCGGCTCGGCAACTCGCCGATGTGGGACCGGGGCGTGGTGCTCGTCCAACTGGCGGTGGCGATCGCGCTGGGCGCGACCAGCATGCGGCAGATCGCGCTGCTCACCCACCAGCAAGGCGTGTTCGGCGCGCCGCCGTCGGACTCCACGGTGCGTCGCAGTCTGGAGCCCATCGGCGCCGATGAGCGGCTGCCGATCTGGATCGCGCGGGTGCGGGCCAGGGTCCGCAAGCACGTGTGGGCATTGATCGCCTCGACCGAGGCGGGCTTCCCCTGGCTGAGGGTGGCGGGCAAGGTGCTGACCGGCTGGATCGTCATCGACATCGACGCCACGCTGATCACCGCGCACTCCAACAAGCAGGGCGCCGGCGCGACGTTCAAGAAGGGGTGGGGCTTTCACCCGCTGGCCTGCTGGTGCGCCAACACCGGCGAGTCGCTGGCGATGCTGCTACGCACCGGCTCGGCCGGCTCCAACACTGTGGCCGACCACATCACCGTGCTGGCCGAGGCGATCCGGCAGATCCCCGACGCCTACCGCGCCAAGCTGTGGATCCGCGTGGACGGCGCGGGCGCTACGCACGACCTGGTCGAGCAGATGAAAGGCCTGAACACCACCCGGCGGACGGTGCGCTTCAGCGTCGGCTGGAAGATCACCGAGATCGATGAGAGCGCCATCGGCAAGTTGCCCGCCTCGGCCTGGCAGGCCGCCGTGCGCCAGGACGGAACCGTCCATCCGCACGCCGAGGTGACCGAGCTGACCGGCCTGGACGAGCGCGCCGCCGCCTGGGGAGTCCGGCTCCTGGTCCGGCGCGTCCGCCCCTCGGCCCGCGACCAGCGCCAGCTCACCGCCTTCGAGCACAAGACCGGCTGGAAGTACGCCATCGTGGCCACCAACCTCGGCCCGCGCGGGCTGCGCGGCATTCCCGGCAGCCACCAACTCGCCTTCATCGACGCCGTCCACCGCGACCACGCCGAGGTGGAAGACCGGGTGCGCACGAACAAGGCGATGGGCCTGCGCAATCTGCCCTCCAAGACCTGGAACGTCAACGTCGGCTGGGTGCTGGCCGCCAATCTCGCCGCCGATATCGACGCCTGGACCCGCCTGCTGGGTCTGCATGATCAGGCGGATCTGGCTCGCGCCGAACCGGCAACCCTCCGGTTCTGCCTGTGGCACCTGCCCGCCAAGCTCGTCACGCACGCCCGGCAGCGCCTGCTGAAGATCAGCGCCACCTGGCCGTGGAAGACCGCCTTCCTCATCTGCTGGCAGCGCCTGTGCGCGCTACCGGCACCTGGCTGACCAGCCCGAACATGCCCCAACGCGCCAGGAAGGAGTGACGAAGGACCCTGCGGCCCCGTGGAAGCCGCCGCCCATCCGAGCGCCTCGGGCGGCACACTACGGCACACCGAGCGAACGAACAGGATGATCAGGCGGAAACCTCCGCCACACCGAACCCATTACTCAGGACGATCAAGGCGTGAGTCATCGAGGT
>NZ_JBQQCB010000335.1:0-1716 GCF_052246675.1 Nonomuraea sp. KM90
GTGAAATAGGGCGAGGTGCCCTTTGGCCTGGGAAGATGGGAGTTCTCTACGCTCCAGCAACCCAAATCAGAAGGACACCTCGTACGTGCAATTCTTCCACGACGCGGCCAAGACCGATGCGATCTTCGACGACGAGCACGTGATCGTGTACGGCGGACTGGCCCCGGCGATGAGGCTGGCCGAGCGGTGCGGGCTGGACGCCTTGGTCGGCGAGCACCTGGCCATCACCGCCGCCGACGGGGTCAACGCGCCGGCGAAGGTCGCCTCGATCGTGGCGGGCATGATGTGCGGCGCCGACAGCATTGAGGACCTGGACGTGCTGCGCCACGGCGGCATGGACAAACTTTTCGACGGCATCCGCGCACCGTCGACGCTCGGCTCGTTCCTGCGCTCCTTCACCTGGGGCAACGTCCGCCAACTGGAGAAGAGTGCACGGCAGTTGCTCATCGGCTTGGCCGCTCGCACGCCGTTGTTGCCGGGCGCGGACGTACTGGCCTTCCTCGACATCGACTCGATGCAGCGCCGCACCTACGGGTATGCCAAGCAGGGCACAGGCTTCGGCCACACCAAGATCCAAGGCAAGAGCGTGCTGGTGCGCGGGCTGAACGTACTGGCCACCACCCTGTCCACACCACTGGCCGCGCCAGTGGTGTGCGGCACCCGGCTGCGCGGTGGCAACGCCAACTCCGCCCGCGGCGCTGCATCCCTGCTGCGCGAATCGATTCCGGTGGCCCGCGCCAGCGGAGCGACGGGCACGTTGCTGATGCGGGGCGACAGCGCGTTCTACGCCGCCGAGGCGGTGGCCGCCTGCCGCGAGCACGACACCCGCTTCTCCATCACCGCCAAGCTGGACCCCAAGGTCAAGGCCGCAATCGCCGTCATCGGCGAGGATGCCTGGACGCCCATCAAGTATCCACGCGCCATCTTCGACGAGCAGTCGGCGGCTGGGTCTCCGACGCCGAGGTCGCCGAGACCTCCTACACCGCCTTCACCAGCACGAAAGGAAAGGCCGTCACCGCCCGGCTGATCGTGCGCCGCATCCGCCGGCTCGACGAGCAGGCCGCAGCCGGACAGAACGAACTGTTCGCCACCTGGCGCTACTACCCGATCTTCACCGACAGCCCCTATACGCTGCTCCAAGCCGAGGAACAACACCGTGATCACGCCGTGCAGGAGCAGGTCAACGCCGACCTGATCGACGGACCGCTCGCCCACTTGCCCTCGGGAAAGTTCGCCGCCAACGCCGCCTGGCTCACTTTGGCGGCGATCAGCCACAACCTGCTACGCGCGCTCGGCTGCGTGGCCGGCACGCAGCACGGGCGAGCCCGTGGAGCCAGTCTGCGCCGCCGGCTCATCGGCGTTCCCGCCCGCATCGCCCGGCACGGCCGTGGACACGTGGTCTTCCACCTGCCCCAGCACTGGCCATGGCGGCAGGCCTGGACCAACGCCTTCCACACAACCCACCGCCCACCACCGACCCGCGCGGCCTGACCCGCCCGAAATCCCAGGTCACCGCCCCACTCGACGACCCTTGCCGGTCACCCTCGCCGCTCCAGCGCCCGCCCCCGTCCCCGACCCGCACCCCTGGACAAGCCGCGACCCGAGCACGGCAGGTGCCTCACGCTCTGAAACCAAGGCCTCTACCTGCGGGAACGGTCCTCGTCGACGAATTGGACCGAGAAATGATCACCAAGAATCAAGCCGTGGATTCAGGCT
>NZ_JBQQCB010000336.1:0-1713 GCF_052246675.1 Nonomuraea sp. KM90
GCGAGCTTGAAGCCCCCGCCTGGAGCGCAGGGCAGGCCGAAGGCAGGCTGGGCGGCTGGTCGTGCTGTGCCGCCTCGGCGTGCCCGGACCACCGCGCGATGGTCGACGTCGACGTCAGTCGTCCCACCCGGGCTCGTCCGGATTTCGCAGCTCCCGCACGCCCCCCGGGGCCGAGATCGGGCAGCGCGAAGGTGTAGGTGCCGATGACGTTGATGTGCCGGCGGCCGAACGGCGACAAGCGGGCGACATCCTCCTCCGCAAGCGGGTAGCCCACCTTCCGCAAAGCGCCCAGTGCCTTGTCGAAGCCGTCGATGAGCTTGTCCACCACGCCGGGCTCGGCGATGTCGCCGACGTGGAGGTCAGGATCGTCCAGGCTGATCCCGAAGTGGTCGTGATAGACGCGCCGGGGGTAGGCGTCGATCTTGCACAGGGACACCGGGCGCGCGCCGTCCAGCCCCCGCAGTTGCATGGCCGCCGCGTCGGCGCCGCCGATCTGGCCGAACTACGTGACGCGGCCGAGCACGCCCGCCACCTCGACTCCAAGTACGGCGGCGGCTCCTTCGGCTCCTCCCTGGTGGCCGCCTGCCTGCGCGAGCGCGCCGTCCCCCTGCTGAAGGGCACCTACACCGACGCCGTGGGCCGCGAGCTGTTCTCCGCCACCGCCCAGCTCGGCCGCCTGGCCGGATATGCGGCCTGGGACGTCGGCGACCAGGCCGGCGCCCCAACGGCACTACATCCAGGCCCTGCGCCTGGCCCGCGCCGCCGGTGACGTGCCGCTCGGCGGCTACGTCCTGGCCTCGATGTCCCTGCAGGCCGGACTCAACGACCACGTCGAGGACGCCATCGACATGGCCCAGGGCGCCTACGAGCGCGCCCGCGACCACGCCACCCCGCGCACGCTGGCGTTCTTCAAACTGGTCGAGGCCCGCGCGCACGCCCGCGCCGCCCGGCGGCACGGACGCGCCTGCGCCCGCCGCGCCGCGGGGCTGGCGCTGGCCCAGTCCGAAACCCTGCTCGGCCACGCCCACCCCGACGACGGCGACCCTACATGGATCGACTTCTTCACCCACGCCCGGCTAGCCCCGTTTTCCGCACGTCGAGGTAAGTGAAGATCGCTGGGTTGCTGTGGTGATCGTTGTCGCGGTATGACCTGGCTGGTGCGACAGCGTGCGCAGTGGGGCCAGGCCAGTGTCGAGAAGATGCTCGGGGCATTACCGGTGGTGGCCGGGTTCTGCTCGCGGTTGCGGATCCGGGAGCTGGTGGATGCGGCCTGCCCGGTGCGTGATGTCGCGGAGCTGACTCATGGGCAGGTGATCGAGGTGCTGGTGGCCAACCGGCTGACCTCGCCCGCGCCGCTGGTGCACGTGCAGGACTGGGCGCGCGCCTGGGCGGTGGGTGAGGCGTTCGGGGTCGAGCCCGCCCTGCTCAACGATGACCGGATCGGCCGCGCACTGGACGCTCTGGCCCCGCATCTGGACCAGGTGGCCGGGTCGGTCGGGCTGGCCGCGATCGAGGCGTTCGGCATCGAGGTGGCCCGCCTGCACTGGGACATGACCTCGATCTCGCTGCACGGCGACTACGAGCAGGTCGTGGAAGCGGGCGTCGGAGTTGGACAGCAGGTGCCAGACGATGGTCAGAATGGAGCGGCCGACCGCAACGACGGCTTTCTTCTTGCCGCGTCGGCGGGCGATGCGGCGGTAGCGCTCACCGAGG
>NZ_JBQQCB010000337.1:0-1701 GCF_052246675.1 Nonomuraea sp. KM90
CGGCTCTGTCGCTGATCTTGGGACGGGCTGAGGGTCATGTTCGGAGCAGGATCCGCTTGCGCAGGAGATCGAAGTTGGCTCTCCCATAGCCCTGCCGCTTGACCAGCTTCACTCGCGTGTTCTGCCCCTCGGCCTGTCCGGAGTTCCAGGGAAGCGACAGGCCGGCGATGATGGCGTCGAGGTCGTAGCGCAGGCCGTGGGCGAATCGGTGCAGATGGGGCAGGTCCGCTTCGGGAACTGCGTCGATCCAGGCGGGCAGACGATCGCCGCGCAGATCGCGCATCATGGTGGCGAAGCCGCGGACGTGGCTGAAGATGGCGTCCAGCTCGGGACAGGCCTCGCGGACCTGCTCGAGGTCGGGCGCGTGGTCGGGACGCAGGTTGTCGGGATGGGTCATGATCCACGCGGTGATCTTGCGGGGTTTGGGCGTGGGCCTGGGTGGTGGCGGTGCGATGCTGCCTTTGCGAAGCAGCCGGACGTAGCGGTCGACCGGGCTCGCGCTGCCCGGGTAACCCTGTGCCCGGACCTCACGAAACAGCAGGCTCGCGTTGTGACAGCCCTGACTGAACCGCTCATACAGATATGGCTTGTAGGCATCCAGCAGCGTGGTGCGGTGCGTGGCAGCGACCAGCAGTTCCTCCAGGCCGGCCGCGCGGGCGTAGCGGCGTACGGCGTAGTAGTCGAGATTCAGGTCCCGGCTGATGCCCTTGAGCGAGCGGCCCTGGGCCACCAGCTTCTGAACCTCGGCGTATCGCCTCCTGGTCCGGGCCACCAGGGCGCGTTCGCGGCCGTGGACGTCCAGGTAGCCGTCCGGCGGCTCGGGCGGGGTCGCGAACTCACCCTGGTTGCCGGGCAGGTCGGCATACGCCTGCTTGACGCAGCCGTGGTGCGCGCCGACCGTCTTCTCCACGGCTTCAGTCAGGTTGTTCCAGACGTGCCAGCAATCAACAACCTGCTGGGCTTGAGGCGCTCCCGTGCGGGCGGCCTCGGCGTAGGCACGGGCGCGATCCCGGGTGACGATCTCCACCTCCGGGTGAGCGGCCAGCCACTCGGCCACCGGGCCCGCCTCCCGGCCCGGGAGCACCTCCACCGGACGCCGGGCCTCTAAATCGACCACGATCGTGGCGTAGACGTTGCCCTTGCGCAGGGCGAAATCGTCCACCGCCACGGCTCGCACCCTCCCAACAGGCGGCTCGGGATGTGCTCGGACCAGCCGCAGCAGGGTGTCCTTGGCGACCGGCATCCCCAACCGAGCCGCCAGCCGGGCACCCGCCCGGGCGGCCATGCCCACCGCCACCGACGTCAGCATCTGCCGTAGCAGCGGGGTGAAGCGGGCATGCGGGCTGGTCAACCCCTCCACCTGCTCGACGAACGTCACCGCCGCGCACCTGACATTCATGCACTTGAAGCGCCGCACCGTCACCGCCAGCACGGTCTTGATCCCGCTCATCGCGGCATCTGCCAGCCGCCGCACGTACCGGTCATGCACTCGCCCCGACGCCACACCACAGCGCGGGCAGACTCCCTCATCGGCCCGGCACCGGGCGTGAAAAGTCACCATTCACGCGACCCGCTCCACGACCTCGACCACGATCCCCGCCCAATGCGGGAGTAACTCTTCAACACATCCCGGAACGCACTCCGCAAACGATCAACTACCAGGTCGTTCCACGTCCCAAGATCAGCGACAGAGCCCGTTTA
>NZ_JBQQCB010000338.1:0-1689 GCF_052246675.1 Nonomuraea sp. KM90
CGGGGCGCTCTGCTCCTTGAGCCGCTGGACGACTGCCGCCAACTCCAGCAGACCTTCGATGCCAATCATCGCAGCTCCAGGCCCTAACAGCTATATAGGTGCACTGTAGAAAGCTGCTTGAGCACACCTACCGGTTCTGGAAGCAGGCTGCGCGGCTGGATCGTCATCGACATCGACGCCACCATCATCACCGCCACCTCCGACAAGCACGGCGCGGCGGTCACCTTCAAGAAGACGTATGACCTTCACCCGCTGGCCTGCTGGTGCGCCAACACCCAAGAAGCGCTGGCGATGCTGCTTCGGCCCGGGAACGCCGGCAGCAACACCGTCCCCGAGCACCTGCGGATGCTCACCGACGCGCTGGCCCAGATCCCGAACTCCTGCCAGGCCAAGATCTTGGTACGGGTGGACGGCGCGGGCGCCACCCACGACCTGCTGACCCACCTGGAAGGGCTGAACACCGCCCGCCGCACGGTGCGCTACCTGGTCGGCTGGATGATCACCGACCTCGACGAACAAGCCATCGCCCGGCTGCCCGCCACCGCCTGGCAAGAGTCCATCACCCAGGACGGTGACCTGCAGCCCGGCTACCACGTGGCCGAACTGACCGGCCTCAACCAGCGCCAAGGCTGGCCCGCGGGCATGCGGCTGCTGGTGCGCCGGGTCCGCCCCTCGGCCCGCCACCGCAAGAACCTGACCGCCTTCGAAACCCGGACCGGCTGGAAGTACTCGATCACCGTGACCAACATCGGCCGGATGTGGGGCATCGCCGGCTCCCACGACCCGCAAAGGATGGGTATTGGCCGCCAACCTCGGCCACGACCTGGACTGCTGGCTGCGCCTGCTTACCCTGCACGACCAGCCCGGACTGGACCACGCCGAGCCGGACACCATGCGCTACCGGCTCTACCACCTGCCCGCCCGGCTGGCCGCCCACGCCCGCCGCCGCCACCTGCGCATCGACCGCACCTGGCCCTGGGCCCAGGTACTCGTCCTGGCCTGGCAGCGCCTCACCAACCTGCCGGCTCTCACCTGAGAGCCGGACCCGACCACGACGATCCAGGAAGGAGCCTCCTCCGGGCCCGTGGAACCCGGCGCCCCCGCAGCGTCATGCGACGGCCCGCCCCAACCGCCTCGGGGACATTACGGGCGAAACCCGCGGAGCCACTCACGCACCCCAACCAGCTGAAGAATCGAGGTTAGGCGTTCCAGTCAACCCATAGCTCATATGCGGTGCCAGTGTGGGGCGGGACCTGGAAGCACCCATAAGCGGACCACCAGGCTCTATCCTTCCCGAGTGTGCCATAGGCGTGGCACTTTTCCTGATTATACGCGGCGTCAAGCTGGTTGAATGTCGAGTGGTATTCCAGCGCGCTGCCTGCTGCCGTTGCTGGACTAGTCGTACCACCGAGTGCCAGCGCGGCCGCGATTGAGGTCAGCGCTATCTTGAACCCTTTTTGCTTGTGCGGAAATGTCACCATGTTCGCGCTTCCCTTCCCGAAAGGCCGGATGTCGCGTTGCGTGAGGCTCTTACCGCACCGACAGTTTGCTCGACTGCTGGTGCGCTACAGAGGTTGAAAGTCTGAGGTAACACGGCGTGGTTGCGTGCTCATGGCGGGGCTGGGGAGTATGCCGGTGGGATGCGTTATCCGGATGGTGGTGGTCTGAGCCCGGCGGCGCGAGTCAAGC
>NZ_JBQQCB010000339.1:0-1677 GCF_052246675.1 Nonomuraea sp. KM90
ACCAGTCGTCTGAGACGCGAACTGGTTGCCCGACCAGATCAGTCCCGACCCCTGCGATGGAACCGCCGGATCATGCTGCACCTCGATATTGATGCCCACAGCCCGGCTATCGGGGTCGGACACCACCGCCGACAACGTCGGCTCCAGCGTCGAGGTGACCCACGTACCCGAACTCAACGTCCCCGGCGACACCTGCAACGACGAAACAGTCGGGACACCCGCCGCCACGGCTACTGCGCCGCTCGAAGGCCCCACCGGATTCTGCACGGCGGACCACGGCTCCTGCCCGCGGGACACCGCCTCCAGAGAGTCGACCTTTACCGCATTCTTGTGCCCAGGAACCGGCGGAGGATCCTTCAGCCCCTTCACCTCGGAACTCACCGTCGAGCCCGCCCGCTCCTCCAGCGGCAGAGCACCCTTAGGCCGCTTCGGATCACGCTCCACCGATTTGTCGACGGCCTCAGTGACCTCCGACGAAACCAACGTCGGCAACCGGCCCGCCGAACCCAACTGCTGACGAGGAGTCTCAGGCGCAACCTGGGCTGTGCTCTGGTCCACCACGGCTGCCTGAGCCGACACGGGCAACGCCGAGAACAGCAAAAGACCAGGCATCATCGCCACGAGAAAGATCAAAGACTGCCACGTTCTCCGGGCAGCCACAGGCAAGCGACGCTGCATACGCCGTCACGCTCCGAACCACAACGAGGCACACCACTGGGGATGCCAAACCTCGCTCCACCCCACCCGGCAGGCGTGTCCTGACTCGTGCGGCTCTGGAGCACTGACCAAACGGGCAAAGCGTAACTATCGTGCGATCAAGCAACAAGAGGCATTCCAGTGATCAAAAGCGCACGGAATGCGACGTAGCGGATGTATGTGCGCACGCTTGCGCATCAATGCTTGCCAGGCTGTACTTGTCCTCCCGAGACGTCCGGAAGGCCGGGTTGCTGGCACGCTCGTCAGCTTCAGCGGATGAACGCCTTCCGGCCGTAGACAGGGGGTAGGCGGCCTCGTCGACCACAACGGTCTCGAGTCCAAGAACAGCGGGATCCAAGGGTGGGCGCATGAGATGTCGGCATGTTCGCGCTGACCCGCGGGGCTATCGCAGCGTGATCGCCACGTCCGACCGTGGCCTGGCCGTCGCTGGCAGGCTCAGCGTAGCGGTACAGCTGTATGCGCAGAAGGCGAAGGCATGGGCGCGAGTCGGAGACCGCCGCCAGGTCGAAGTCGCGCTCGACCAGGGCACAAAGTCCTGGAAAACCTCCCGATTTCGGACAACCTCGACAACCACTTCACCATCGACCCACTCAAGTACGACTTCTACAGCATGGACGCCTACCGCATCCTCGGAGAGAACGAGCGCGCCGAGCTGTACGCGAACGAGGTGATCCGGGCCCACACGAGCACGAACGGCGAGGAACTGGCGCCAATGCGGATCTCCGAGGCGCGTCTGACACTCGGAGTGATCGCGGCCCGGCGCGGCGACGTCGAGCAGGCGGTCGGATACGGTCGCCAGTCGCTCCAGGCCGAGCGGCGATCGCTCCCCACTTGATCATGTCGTCGAGAGAGCCGGTGCGCGCAGTGGGCACCGAGCATGCCCACCAGCCAGAGGTACCGGCGTACCTGGAGAGCTGCGCGATATCACGTCCGAGCATGTACGAGGTCAATTGGCGTCCA
>NZ_JBQQCB010000340.1:0-1677 GCF_052246675.1 Nonomuraea sp. KM90
GCTCACCGGCATCTGGTCGCGCGCGGTCATCCCCGCCCGCTGCCGGGCCCTGCTGGGCCGCCACCTGGACGAGGGCCTGCCGGACATCCCGGTGTGCTACCCCTCCGACTGGGGGATCGAGGTCCGCGGCGGGCAGCGGCTGGACGTGTGGTTCGAGATGGGCCTGGCCTACCTGTACGCCGTGGGCAGGGCCGTCGACCCCCGCGCCCGGACCATGGCGCAGTACGCCGCCGCCTGGCAGGACGTCTCCGGCCTGTGGGCCTTCCTCGGCCTGGACAACGCCTTCTACTACGCGGTGCTGTTCCCGGCGATCCTGTCGGCCGCCGGCGTGCCGCCCCGCGCGGCGCTCGGCGGCCTGGTGACCAACGAGTTCTACCGCCTCGACGGCCTGAAGTTCTCCACCAGCAGGAACCACGCCATCTGGGGGCACGAGCTCCTGGACGGCGCCGACCCCGGCCTGGTCAGGCTCTTCCTCAGCTGGGACCGCCCCGCCCCGCACTCCAGCAACTTCACCCTGGCCGCGTTCGAGGAGTTCGCCGCGCGCTGGCGGGCGGTCGCCGGGTCCCTGCCCGCGGATGCGGGTGCGCGTACCGGGTCCCTGCCCTCGGCCGAGGTCGTCAGGGCCGCGCAGGCGCTGCGCCCCGAGCACTTCGACCCCGCGCTGGCCGTGCGCTGCCTGCTCCCCGCCGCCGAGCGCGGCGACCGCGACGCCGGGCGGCTGCTCGGCCTGATCACCGGATAGCGGCCGGCATGCGCTGCTGCGTCATAGGAGCGGGGCTGGCGGGCACACTGCTCGCCTGGCGGCTCAAGACCGCCGCCCCGCGGGACGACATCTGCCTCTTCACCGGCGACCCGGCCGCCGCCGACGCCACCGCGGCGTCGGGCGGCCTGGTCCGCGGCTACGAACCCGATCCCGCCGCCGCCCGGCTGGCCGCCGACAGCCTCGCCGAGCTGCGGGCGAGCGCCGTCCTGTGCGACTGGGCGGACTACCGCGAGACCGGCTCGGTCTACGTGCGCGCGGCCCCCGTCGAGAGCGCGCCGCCCCGGGCGGAGCTCCTCAGCGGGACGGCGCTGGCCGCCCTGGGCCTCCACGGGGTGCCGTACGAGGCGACCGCGGTCGTCGAGCGGTGGGCGGGCCACATCTCGCCGCACCGGCTGCGGCTCATGGCCCTCGGCGACTTCCGGCGCCGGGGCGGCGAGATCGTGGCGGGCGAGGTGGCGCGGGTCGGCGAGCGGGGTGACGCCGCCGAGATCGTCGCGGGCGGGCGGCACCGCCGCTTCGACGTCGCCGTGGTGGCCGCGGGACCGTGGACGCCCGGGCTGCTCGCCCGCAGCGGAGCGGCCGGCCCGGCCGTCCGCACCAAGCACATCCAGTACCAGGTCTACGACGTGTCCGGCCCCCGTCCGCCCGCCTTCGTGGACGAGACCACGGGGCTCTACGGCCGGCCGTACGGGCGGCACGGGCTGCTGCTCGGCGTGCCCAGCGAGGAGTGGGACGTCGGCCCCGGCCGGCCGCCCGCCTCCCCGGGCGCGTGCCGGGACACCGAGGCCGCCGCGCGGACCAGGCTGCCGGACCTCCGGCTGCTCAGGCGCGTACGGACCGTCACGGCCTGCGACGCCTACACCGACGTGCGCCTGCTGGCCCTGGCCCGCCTCGGCCGACACCCGCACACCTTC
>NZ_JBQQCB010000341.1:0-1672 GCF_052246675.1 Nonomuraea sp. KM90
CTCCAATGGCCCCGGATCAGCGCGGCGAGCTGGGCGTGGGCGATCCGGCCCGGTGGGAGGCTGGTGATGGCGTAGATGGTGACGATGGTGGTCTTGCCGGTGCGGTGGTCGGTGCGGCGGCGTTTGACCTGGATGGCCTGGGCGGCGTGGGGGAAGGGCAGGTTAGGACGGGCGGTGCAGATCTTCATGCGGCGGATCTCGCGGCGGCCGTGTCGGGTCTCGTCGGTGCGGTCGTTGAGGATCGCCTCACGCCAGGGCAGGGCCTTGAGTCGGCGCAGGAGTGTGGGCTGGTTGCCCTTGCTGATGAACAGGTAGTGGCCGCCGGCGACGACGATCTGCCGGGCGTGTTCCTGCTGGGTGTGCAGGGCATCGGCGGTGACCACCACGTCGGTCGGGTCCAGGTGGGACAGCAGGGGTGTGAACGCGGGGATCTCGTTGCTTTTGGCCTCGACCTGGCGTTGGGCCACGACGGTCTGGGTGTCGTGGCGGGTGGCGGCGAGCAGGTGGACGACGCCGTCGCTGGTGCGGCTGCCGCGCAGGGTCTTGCCGTCCACGGCCAGGCCGGACAGCGGGGTCCGGTCTGCGGGCTGGTTGCCTGGGGTCGTGGGCGGGGCGCAGGTGACAAGTGCGGCCAGAGAGGTGCAGGTCGTTGCGTCGAAGGCGTCGCCGTCCAGGCGGGCGAGCAGTCGTCCCAGGGTGCTGGGGGCCAGGCGTATCGTGCCGGGCAGGCCGGCTCGGGCGCGCAGATGGGGGTCGTACTCGGCAATGAATCGGGCGATCTTGGCTAGGGAGGTTGCACCGCCGAGCACGGCGAGCAGGGATAAGGCCAGCAGTGGGCCGAGCTGGTAGCGGCGTCCCCGGCGGCTGCGCGGGTCCGGGATGGTGGCCAGGAGCTCGGCGAGTGTGGGCAGATCGAGTGGCTCGGCGGGCAGGCCGGTGACGGTGACGTGCTCCAAGTGGCGGGAGAGCACGTCGATCGGGGATGATGGCACGCGAACGCGGCCCCTGTTCTTGATCGACTGGCTAGACACCGACGATCATCAGGGGTCGCGTTTGTCATGTGCACCCCGAGGCGCCCTCAACACCTGCCTCATCGAGCCAGCGAGCGTCCATCAACCGAGAACGCAACGGCCTTGGGGCGCTCGCATGGACGATGAGGACTACACAAACTACACAGACAGGGAAAAGAGCCCAAAAGGCTGCGACTACAGAGCTGGGCATTCGCCAACCAACCATCCCTAAACGCCCACTGAGGTACTGCGCGGCCTCCTCGTGGCTCTTGAACCCGTACGCGTCCCATTCGCCGTACGCCATGTTGAACATGAAGTCCGCGTACGCGCTGAAGTCGGTGAAGCTGAGCTTTGAACCGCTCCGACTTTCTTGGAGACCCTGAAGCCAGCATGATCGTGCTGGCGGAAGGGAGAAACACACACGATGCCAGCCCCCAGGAAGTACCCGCAGGAAGTGCGCGAGCGCGCGGTTCGGATGGTCTTTGAGGTCCGCGAGCAGACCGGTAATGCGCCGGGTGCCATCGCCCGGGTAGCCCAGCAGCTCGGCGTGCACCGCGAGGCGTTGCGCGGCTGGGTCCGGCAGGCTGAGGTCGATGGAGGACAGCGGCCGGGCACCTCGACGGCCGATGCCCAGCGGATCGCCGAGCTCGAGCGGGAGGTCC
>NZ_JBQQCB010000342.1:0-1654 GCF_052246675.1 Nonomuraea sp. KM90
CGATCCAGTAGCGGTCGCGCTGGAAGGCGTAGGTGGGAGGCTGCCCACTCGGGGCCGGTCCATCACCCAGCACCAGCGGCCAGGCCACCGGCGCGCCCAGCACCCACGCCTGAGCCAGGGACAGCAGCATCCGCCGCGATCCACCCTCACCCCGCCGCAACGACCCGCACACCCCGGCCTCGACCCCCGCCGCCCGGCAGATGTCCTCCACATCACCGACCAGCACCGGATGCGGACTCACCTCCACGAACACCGGCGCACCCACCCCCGCCGCCACCCGCACCGACTCCTCGAACAGCACCGGCCGGCACAAGTTCTCCACCCAATACCGGCCCGACAACCGCCCCGCATCCAGGAAGGCCCCCTCCACCGAAGAGCAGAACCCCACCCCCGCACCATCAAGCGGCCCCACCCCGGCCAACGCCACACCCAGCTCCTCAGCCAGGCGATCCATGTGCGGAGTATGCGAGGCGTAATCCACCGCGATCCGCCGCACCCGCACCCCCGGCAGCTGCTCCAACTCCTCCAGCGCGGCCACCTCCCCGGCCACCACACAACTGGCCGGACCCGAATGCACCGCCACCCACAACCGGCCCGCCCACCGCGACCCGATCAACTCCCCCGCCCGCGACGCCGACACATCAAGCGCCGCCATCCCACCACTACCCAGCACCTTCTCCAACGCCCGGCCACGCAGCACCACCACCCGCGCAGCATCCTCCAGCGACAACACCCCCGCCACACACGCCGCCGCCATCTCCCCCTGCGACTGACCCACCACCGCCCGCGGAACGACCCCGGCCGCCCGCCACACCGCCGCCAACCCCACCATCACCGCCCACAACACCGGCTGCACCACCGGCGACCCCTCCAACCCCGGAGCCCCCGCCACACCACGCAACACCCCCACCACCGACCAGCCCGTCAACGACCGCACCACCCGATCACACCGCTCCACCTCAGCCCGGAACACCTCACAGCTGTCCAGCAGCTCCACCGCCATCCCAGCCCACTGCGACCCCTGACCAGGAAAGACGAACACCACGTCCGAACCCGCCACCGCGGACCCGCTCACCACCGCCGCATGCGACTCCCCCGCCGCCACCGCACCCAACCCCGCCAGCAACTCCGCCCGATCCGACGCCACCACCACAGCCCGATGCCCGAACACCGACCGGCCCGCCAGCACCCGACCCACCCCAGCCAGCTCGCCCTCCGGCACACCAGCCGCGAACTCCACCAGCCGCGCCGCCTGCCCCCGCAACGCCGCCGCACTCTTACCCGACACCACCCACACCACCGCGCCACCGCCCACCACCGGCCCCCGAACCGGCAGCACGTCCTCCCGCTCAGGCGCACTCTCCACGATCACGTGCGCGTTCGTCCCCGACACCCCGAAACTCGACACCCCAGCCCGCACCGGACCCGACCCCGGCAACTCCACCGCACCCGTCAGCAACCGCACACTGCCCGCCGACCAGTCCACATGCGGCGTCGGCTCCGACACATGCAACGTCGGCGGCAACACCCGCCGCTCCAACGCCAGCACCATCTTGATCACACCCGCCACACCCGCAGCCGCCTGCGCATGCCCGATGTTCGACTTCACCGACCCCAGCCACACCGGCCGATCAGCCGGCCGCCCGCGCCCGTA
>NZ_JBQQCB010000343.1:0-1653 GCF_052246675.1 Nonomuraea sp. KM90
GGTCGGGTCAGTGGGCGGCGTGGGCGTTCCTCGCCCCCGTCGTGGCCTACCTGCTGGTCTTCTACGCCTATCCGTTGTTCCGCAACGTGGAGTTGAGCCTGCGCAGCTACACGGTGCGCTCGTTCGTGCAGGGGGACGCGCCGTTCGCCGGGTTGGCCAACTACGCCAAGGTGTTCGCCGACGCGACGTTCTGGCCGGCGCTGTGGCACACGGTGGTGTTCACGGTGGTGTCGCTGGCCTTGCAGTTCTCGATCGGGCTGGCGCTGGCGGTGTTCTTCAGCCGGAACTTCCGGCTGTCGGCCACGTTGCGGGCGCTGTTCCTGGTGCCGTGGCTGCTGCCGCTGATCGTGTCGGCCTCGACCTGGTCGTGGATGCTCAACAGCGACTCCGGCGTGGTCAACGCCGTACTGGCGTGGTTCGGGGTCGGGCCGGTGAACTGGCTGACCTCACCGGACTGGTCGCTGTGGTCGGTGACCATCGCCAACATCTGGATCGGCATCCCGTTCAACCTGGTGGTGCTGTACTCCGGGCTGCGGGCGATCTCGCCGGACCTCCACGAGGCCGCCGCGCTGGACGGCGCGAACGGCTGGCAGCGGTTCTGGAAGGTGACGTTCCCGCTGCTGCGGCCGGTGTCGGCGATCACCCTCCTGCTCGGCCTGGTCTACACGCTGAAGGTGTTCGACATCATCTGGATCATGACCAAGGGCGGGCCGAGCGGGGCCTCGACCACCTTCGCCACCTGGTCCTACCGGCTCGGGTTCGGCAACCTCGTGCCCTCCTTCGGCCCCGGCGCGGCGGTGGGCAACCTGCTGATCGTGATGGCCCTGGCATTCGGGCTGATCTACATCAGAAGGCGGGCGGTGGCATGAGAGCGCTGAAGAGCGCGGTCGGGCTGGTGCTGACCGCCGTGATGCTGTTCCCGGTCTACTGGATGATCAACGTGTCGTTCACCCGCGACACCGACATGCGCAAGAGCCCGCCCCACTGGTTCCCCGTCAACGGCACGCTGGACGGCTACCGGACGGTGCTGCAGGAGCAGCTGCCCTACCTGGGCACCAGCCTGGTGGTCGGGCTCGGCACCGTGGCGCTGACGCTGCTGCTCGCCGCGCCGGCCGCCTACTCCCTGGCCAAGCTGCGCCCGCGCGGCGGCGCAGCGCTGAGCTTCGTGCTGCTGATCGCCCAGATGATCCCCGGAATCATCATGGCGATGGGCTTCTACGCCATCTTCCTCACCACCGGCGTGCTCAACACCATCCCCGGCCTGATCGTCGCCGACTCCACCCTCGCCGTGCCGTTCGCGGTACTCATCCTCACCACCTTCATGTCCGGTATCCCCGAAGAGCTGCTCCAGGCGGCCCGCACCGACGGCGCCGGAGTGGTACGCACGTTCGTCTCGATCGTGCTGCCCGTCTCCCGCAACGCCCTCATCACCGTCTCGCTGTTCGCGTTCCTGTGGGCGTGGTCGGACTTCATCTTCGCCTCCACCCTCGACCAGGGCGGCGACCACCAGCCCATCACCCTCGGCATCTACCACTACATCGGCAACAACAACCAGGAATGGAACGCCATCATGGCCACCGCCGTGATCGCCTCCATCCCCGCCACCATCCTGCTCGTCATCGCCCAGCGCTACGTCGCCGCCGGCGTCACCGC
>NZ_JBQQCB010000344.1:0-1653 GCF_052246675.1 Nonomuraea sp. KM90
AAGCACGACCGGATCGCACGGGCCTCAGCTCGCGGCGTCGAGGAGCTCAAAGCCCTCGCCCTGGGCGCGCTGCGGCGGTTACAGAAGATGCCTGCGCTGGTGCGATCGTTCTTCGCCGATCCTCATCTGGCCTACATCGCCGCCAGCCTCCGATAGTCCAGAAACCCACGAACTGATTGGATCATCTGGCTCCGCTCCTGATCCGAGAAACAGCTCCTAGTTCATGGAAGAGTTTCGCATGGCGCGCGCATTTTCGGTCGCGACCGTTGTTCGGTTGCTTCTCCCTTCTGCGCTCCTAATCCCCGTATGGCTGGTATTCGTCGCCTTCATCCCTGATCATCATCGTAGCGAGCTGATGATCCTGGCAGCAGGGGCGACGGTGGCCTTCGCTGGAGTGCGGTTGGCCAGGTGGCGGCAGATGGCCGCTGCCACGGTTGCACGCCTGTCTCCTGAGGGCGTGGAGATGGAGGACTGGTACGGATCGCGTGTGCGCCTGGCATGGCGGCACGTTGGGCGCATCGATGTCGTGGGAAGCCGGATTCCCAGTCCCCGGACTATTACCAAGGCCGACAGGATAGGTGTCCGAACCGGAGCCAGGCAATGCATCGGCCTGGTCGGCTGGGGCGAATACGAGACCCCTCACCATGTCCCCAACTGGTTGTTGGCCCATCGGGCCCGGCTGCCCATCGATCCGGCATCGGGTCTACAGAGAATCAGCATCCCCCTCGGCGTTGTCGATCCCCTGTGGGAACACGGCCCGATGGGCGACCAGGTCCGCCAGCACAGGCCTGATCTCTTCCAGTCGACCGTCGCTCCCAGCACGCATCCTGCCTAAAGGACAGCCGAGCAGTCGCACCGTAGATCACTCAGCAGTGATGACTTCGTTGACCGCGGCGCGGGCGGCCGATTCATCGACGATGGCCTCGTCGGCGATGAAGGTGGCCAGCAGGGCTTGGATGGCCAGATTGTTGATGGCGCGGGGATAGCCGCGGCTGGCGGCATGGATCAGCGCGGCGGCCTCCTCGGTGAACAGCGGATCGGTCCGACCGGCCAGGGCGAGGTGGTGGCGTAGGTCGTCGACGGTCTCCTGGCCGGTCATGCCGGTCATGTGGTAAGGACCGCGATTTGTTGATTCAGCGCCGCCAGGACACCGAGTTTGATCTTGCGGCGCAGGGTCGGCCGCCCGATGAGTAGGCAGGCGAACGGGGCTGGAAGGGTCCATCTCAAGGTTGGTCAGCATGCGGACCGACTCCAACTGGTCATGCGCCAGTAGGTCCCCTCCCAGCCGAGCCGGAAGCCGGAGTCGGACGGCTCGGGCCCCCGGATGAAACAGCAGAACCCATCCTCGCTCTGGCTCGTCTTCACCACCGTGACCTACTGGCGCAGGTGCCGGGCAGGCTCCCGACGAGAGCAACAATCTCAGCGTGCCACAAAATGTCGGTTCTGATCAGCGTGCGTCCCCGTCGAGCCGTCGTATCCACCAGCCAGTTCCGTTCCTAGTGGCCCGTCACGCAACCTTGGCCGGGTAACTGGTCCAGCTTCGGATGGGTGAGCTGGCGGCGAAGCTGGTCTTCGGCTGGGCGCGGGCGTTGCGCCAGCGGACGTGGCCGCCTATCGCCGTGTTCTGCTCCTCGTGGGTGCGGTGGTCGGTGC
>NZ_JBQQCB010000345.1:0-1627 GCF_052246675.1 Nonomuraea sp. KM90
GGCTCTGGCCCGTAATCGGTGGTGGCGTTGAGTGATCTTCACTGCAGCAGGATGCGGTGGCGCAGAAGGTCGAACCCAGCGCGGCCGTGCATCTGGCGCATGATCCTCTTCGTGCGGGTGTTGACGCCTTCGGTTCGGCCGTTGTGGTGCGGGAGGGTGAGGGCGGCGTTCACGGCGTCGCGATCGAGTTCGATGCCGTTGGCGAAGCCGTGCAGGTGCGGCAGATCAGCGGCTCGGAGGGTGGTGATCCAGGCGGTGAGCTTGGCGTCGTTGCCGTCGGCCGGGGTGAGGAGCTCGGCGAAGCTGCGGACATGGCGGGCGAGTTCGGCCAGTTCGGGGCAGGCGGCTGTGAGCTCCTGCACCAGCCGGGTGTCGCTATCACGCAGCCGGTCGGGGTGGGTGAGCAGGAGACGGGCCAGGCGGCGCGGCGTGATGACGGGCCGCTCTCCTTCGGCTCGGCCTTGGGTGATGTAGCGGTAGAGCAGGTTGAGGCTGCCGGTGTAGCCGAGCTCTTTGATCTCTCGAAACAGCTGCTGGACGGCAACGGCCGGATCGGCGGCGCGCCGTTCTCGCAAGTGATCGCGGTAAGGATCAACGAGCGTGGGTCGATAGCGCGGAGCCCGGCGCAAAGCCTCGGGCTTGTGGGTGCGGGCGTAGCGCTTGACGGTGTTGAGGGACAAGTTCAACCGACGGGCGCACTCCAAGAGGCCGACGCCCTTGTCCAGAAGGTCGTGGATCTGCTGCCAACGCTCACGGGTGGTCTGTTCATGGACGCCGGCGGGCCGCGACGGGTTGACCGTGGCCCAGCAGGCGCTGTGGGACCGAACCTCAGCAAGGGTCTTGTTGCAGAAATTCGCCCACAGGTGCCACCTGTCCCCGACCTGCACTGCATCCGGCAGAGCACGTCGAACCGCCTCACCGTACGCGCCCGACCCGTCGCGGCAGACGATCTCGACCCCAGGGTGGGATCGCAGCCACGTCTCCAGCACATCGGCACCGCGGCCGGGCAGGACATCGATCCGCTCGCCAGTCTCAGCGTCGATCAGGATGGTGGCATAACGGTGCCGGCGCTTGAGCGCGAAGTCATCGACACCCAGCACGCGTGGGATCCGCAGCGGGGGAAGCGGCAGCCGCGCCAGCAGTCGCAGCGCTGTGGACCTCGAAATCGTGACGGCCAGGACCGCCGACAGCCGAGCACCCGCCCGACCGGCCAGTTCCTTCACCACCGCGCCCAGCTGGCCGGTGAGCCTGCTCGTTCGACGCTGGTAGCGCTCGAGCAGCCCGGGAACCTGCTCACGGAACGTCTGCCGAGGGCATCCCCAAACCGGGCAGACCAGACGCCGTACCTGTAGCGACACCACCACCCGCCGCCCGTCGACCGGGACATCCGTGACCGTCCGGCTCACGTAGCCGTGCACCCGACCGCTCAGCGCCCCGCACACCGGGCACGGCACCGGCTCGTCGCGAGTACGAGCCATGACCCGAATGAGGTCGTCCTCGTCCTCTACTGCCTCGATGACCAGGGCAGACAGCCCCGCAAATACCACACCCGCAAGATCGTCGATCTTCAGCACGGCCCAGCCTGGCAGGGATCACTCAGTGCCACCACCGATTACGGGCCAGAGCC
>NZ_JBQQCB010000346.1:0-1621 GCF_052246675.1 Nonomuraea sp. KM90
CCCGTAATCGGTGGTGGCGTTGAGTGATCTTCACTGCAGCAGGATGCGGTGGCGCAGAAGGTCGAACCCGGCACGGCCGTGCATCTGGCGCATGATCTTCTTCGTGCGGGTGTTGACGCCTTCGGTTCGGCCGTTGTGGTGCGGGAGGGTGAGGGCGGCGTTCACGGCGTCGCGATCGAGTTCGATGCCGTTGGCGAAGCCGTGCAGATGGGGCAGATCCTCGGCTCGGACGGTGGTGATCCAGGTGGTGAGCTTGGCGTCGTTGCCTTCGGCTGGGGTGAGGAGTGCGGCGAAATCGCGGACCAGGCGGGCAAGGGCGGTCAGTTCGGGACAGGCGGCGGTGAGTTCCCGCACCAGCTGGGTGTCGCTGTCGCGTAGCCGGTCGGGGTGGGTGAGCAGGAGACGGGCCAGGCGGCGCGGGGTGATGACGGGCCGTTCTCCTTCGGCTCGGCCTTGGGTGATGTAGCGGTAGAGCAGGTTGAGGCTGCCGGTGTAGCCGAGCTGTTTGATCTCGCGGAACAACTGCTGCACGGGAACGGCTGGGTCGGCGGCGCGTCGTTCGCGCAGGTGATCACGGTAGGGATCGACGAGGGTGGGACGGTAGCGTGGAGCGCGGCGTAGGGCTTCGGGTTCGCGGGTGCGGGCGTAGCGCTTGACGGTGTTGAGAGACAAGTTCAGCCGGCGGGCGCACTCCAGGAGGCCGACGCCCTTGTCCAGCAGGTCGTGGATCTGCCGCCAGCGCTCGCGGGTGCTCTGTTCGCGCACCCCGGCGGGCCGGGGCGGGTTGACCGTGGCCCAGCAGGCGCTGTGGGAACGAACCTCAGCCAGCGTCTTGTCGCAGAAATTCGCCCACAGGTGCCACCTGTCCCCGACCTGCACCGCATCCGGCAGAGCACGTCGAATCGCCTCGCCGTAGGCGCCCGATCCGTCACGGCAGACGATCTCGACCCCGGGGTGGGAGCGCAGCCACGACTCCAGGGCATCGGCGCCGCGGCCGGATAGGACGTCGATCCGCTCGCCGGTCTCGGCGTCGGTGAGGATGGTGGCATACCGGTGGCGGCGCTTGAGCGCGAAGTCATCGACACCCAGCACGCGCGGGATCCGCAGTGGTGGTAGCGGCCGCTGCATCAGCAGGCGCAGTGCCGTGGATCTGGAGACCGTGACGGCCAGGACCGCCGAGAGCCGAGCGCCTGCCCGGCCGGCCAACTCGGTGACCACCGCGCCCAGTTGGCCGGTGAGCCTGCGTGTTCGACGCTGGTAGCGCTCGAGCAGCCCGGGTACCTGCTCACGGAACGTCTGCCGGGGACATCCCCATGCCGGGCAGAGTAGGCGCCGTACTTGGACCGACACCACCACCGGCCGCCCGTCAACCGGGACGTCGGTGACCGTCCGATAGTAGTAGCCGTGCACTCGAGCGGTCGGCGTCCCGCACACCGGGCATGGCACTGGCTCGTCGCGAGTACGGGTCATGACCCGAATGAGATCGTTCTCGTCCTTCACGCCCTCGATGACCAGGGCAGACAGGCCCGAAAACACCACATCCGTAAGATCGTCGATCTTGAGCACGACCCAGCCTGGCAGCTGTTCACTCAACGCCACCACCGATTACGGGCCAGAGCCG
>NZ_JBQQCB010000347.1:0-1605 GCF_052246675.1 Nonomuraea sp. KM90
CCTCTACTGCCTCGATGACCAGGGCAGACAGCCCCGCAAATACCACACCCGCAAGATCGTCGATCTTCAGCACGGCCCAGCCTGGCAGGGATCACTCAGTGCCACCACCGATTACGGGCCAGAGCCGAAGATCGCACGCCCCCGCTTCCCCGCCACCCCGTCCGAACCGACAAGATTGCCCGCGTCGGTGCGTCCTGGCGCCACCGGATCTCGGCTCCCTTGATCGTCACCGCAATCTTGGGTATGGCCGCCCTTGCCTGTGCCATCTTGCTGCCTCGTCACCTGCTGGCCTGGGACTTGGGATCGGCGCAACCTCCGGCCGACTACGCGGCCGCCGTGAACAACATCCGTACAGCCCTACTCCAGGGAGTCGGCGGCCTGGTCCTTCTGATGGGTGCCTACCTCACCTGGCGTCAGCTTCAGCTCGGCCGCCACGGTCAGGCCACCGAATCGTTCGCCGCTGGGATCGCCCACCTGGGCGATCCCAGCGTGGATGTCCGGCTCGGCGGCATCTACGCCCTGGAACGCATCGCACGCTTCTCCACAGCCGACCGCCGCGCCATCGGCGAGATTCTCACCGCGTTCATCGGTACCCGCACCCGCCACCCTCAGAGAAGCGCGCAAGACGCCCAGCGTACGGCCGCGACCCCCGACGAGTTGGTCAACCTCTCCCTCCGGGCTCCGGACCTCCACGCGGCGCTCACTGTCCTGGGCCGCCGCCCATCGGTAAGAGGCCAGGTGCTCGCTCTCGATCGGGTGGTCCTGCCCAAAACCAACCTTGCCTCCGCTCGCCTCCACGATGTCGATCTCCATTTCAGCGATCTAACCGAATCCTCTCTCGTCGGAGTCGATCTGACCCGTGCGGATCTGAGCGGAGCACGGCTGGCCGGCGCGATCCTCCCGGACGCGATCCTCTACCAGGCCGATTTACGAGACGCCGTCCTGACCGGCATCATCGCCGAGGGCATCGACCTACGCGCCACCGATCTCAGCCAGGCCGATCTGCGCAACGCCAACCTTCGTGGCGCCCGCCTCGATTACAGCGATCTCCGCGGAGCCACTCTGAGCGGAGCCGTACTAACCGGCGCCTCCCTGAAGCGGGTGGTTTTCGACGAGAGCACCGTCTGGCCCGATGGTTTCGAACCATCCTTGATCGAACCCGCACGGCCGCGATCGCTGCCTCCCATCCGTCCCCGGACCTACGACGAATTAGCAGTCAGGGACGAGCCAGCTGAGTGAAGGCGCGAGTCCACCAGACTGGTCCACGCCCGCTCACCGTTGACATCAGTTCCGCACGAGGCGATGGATATCTAGGGTTGTCGGACCCTTCCAGCAGGTCAGAGGATGATGATCTCTTCTTTCACGTAGGCCAAGTTGACCGAACTCAGATCCGCATGGGTCTGAATGCGCCGATGACGATCTCCGCTGACGACCGACCCTGACGGGCACCACGGTGAAGACGGTGCGCTACTACCACCAGCCTCAGCTATTCAGCCGGGGCGGTAGCTGTGCTCTAGAACATGAGAAAAGGTGCCCCTGAACTGCAAGGATTCGGGTGTCGAAGCCATATCCGCTGCAGAAGCAGGTGCACCTTTCTGGTGAGTG
>NZ_JBQQCB010000348.1:0-1597 GCF_052246675.1 Nonomuraea sp. KM90
AGCTTGCGATTTAACGTCACTCTCGGTGTTCGTTGTCGGCGGCTACGGTCTTGCGGTAGGGCGGGCGCTTGTCTTTCGGCCGGTTCCTTGATCCTTTGGGGCGTCCGGGGCCGGGCCTGGTGAGTTTCGGTGAGTCGGCGGGAGTGCCGAGTTTTGCACGGAGACGGCGAAAGCCGAGCCGGACCCGGTATGGGCTGAGCGCTCTTCCCGGTTCGGGTCGCGGATGCCAGGGACGGCGCAGGTCGTCGACGTGAGGGCTGGCCAGCCGGAGTTGGGCATAGGCGGCCAGGATCAGGTGCATCCAGCGGTCGGTGGCCTGCGCCGAGGCCAGGTGGGCGCGGGCCATGCCCAGATAGACCTTGGCGAAGCGGTGAAAGTGCTCTTGATCGAAGCGGCGCAGGTAGGCCTTCCACAGCAGGTCCAGCAGCGCCGCATCGACCTCGATGGGCCCGGCGTGCCACAGCCAGAGATCTTTGGCCGGCTTGCGGCCGTCGGGAAGCCGGTCCACGACGATCTGGATGACGGTGCCGCGCACCATGGGCAATCGCTCATGGGCAGGGTGGCCGGCCCAGCGGCCGGTGCGGGTGAGCTTTTGATGCAGGCCGGTCCAGGCGCGGACGGTCACGGTGCCGTGCCGGGACGAGTCTGCGGTCAGGGCGAGATCCGGGATGTGCCGTTTGGCGGGGTCGGAGCAGGAGAATTCGCGGCCGTGGCGCTTACCCGCCCCCATCTCACCGGGTCTGCGCGGTGCTGGGTCGGCGTAGAAGACGCGGGTGGCGCGCAGCCGGACCAGCACCTGGACAGGGTGAGCGGCCAGCGCGTGGGAGATGTCGGTGGCGTAGTTCCCGGCGTCCAGCATGACCAGCGGTGGCGGGTCATGTTCGACGAGCCGGTTGGTCGCCTCCAGGTCACCGAGCAGGTCGGCGATCTGGCCGATGGTGACGTCGGTGTGCTCTTGACCGGGATGGATCCGGCGCGCCTCGATTGGATCCACCCACGAGGAGGAGCCCCACTGCACGCCCACCAGCAAGCTGTAGGGCCAACCAGGCAGGAACTTGTCGCCGCCCTTGCCTCTCACCTGGACCATCACCCGCTCATCGGCGTACTCGGCGTCGGGCCGCGCATCCGGCGTGACATCCAGGGCGAACATCAACGGCTCACCCGGCCGGGCCGCAGTGGCCACGCCCAGCAGCAGGCGCCGCAGAGCGCCGGTGTCGATCCGCCCTTGATCCAAAGCGGCGTAGACCGAGCCATGCCCACGGCGGAACTCCGGCTCCATCGACAACTCCACCGGCGAGCACACCGGCCCCTGCGCGCACAACATCGCATCAGTGAGCTCGAACAACGCATCCGCCCGCCGCCATAACAGCCGATGGAAGGCGGCGCGGAAATCGATCAGGGGACGAAGGTGTGACGCCTCGGATGCCCCGATGTGCTCGGCCACCTCGCGCGCGCCTGCAATAGTGAACATCTGCGGCCACCCCTCTTCTCCGGCGTCTTCTCAACACCGAAGATGAAGGCGGTGGCCGCTCCCGACTGACACGACACGCCGTAGCGCGGCAGTCACATTCCGGTACATCCCGTTACATGGTGGTAC
>NZ_JBQQCB010000349.1:0-1537 GCF_052246675.1 Nonomuraea sp. KM90
TCGAGCTCCTCCGGCCCGCCCCAGTCCTCGGCTCCCGGCTCGTAGGACGGCGACCTGAAGACGGCGACGGTGTTGAGGATCTCGCCCCGGCGCAGCGGATAGCGCACCAGGTGGCAGCCGGGGCCGATGTGCACGACCACGTTCCGGGCGGTCTCCGCGTCCAGGTCGCGGTCGAGCTCGGCGATGGGGGAGGTGCCGCGGTAGGCGACGTAGCCCGAGCAGATCGGCTCGTCGTCGCTGAACCTGGCGCGCAGCCGGGAGTGCAGCCCGTTCGCCACGACCACGAGCCCCGCCGCGTGTTCGCCCAGGGAGCTGTGCACCACGGCACCGTCCGCACCGGGGACGGCGTCGAGCACCGCACAGCCGGGTACCAGCTCGACGCCGGCCCGCAGGCAGGCGCGGGCGAGGATGTCGAGCAGGTCGCTGCGGTGGATGACCACGTACGGCGCGCCGAAGCGGGTTTCGAAGGCGTCGTCGAGGTCCAGGTGGGTCAGGTCGGTCCCGTCGAGGGCGTCCTTGAACAGCAGCCGGCGCGGGGTGACGCCGGCGTCGAGGACCTGCCGCAGCAGGCCCCATTCCTTGAGGATGCGGGTGGCGTTGGGCGCCATCTGCAGCCCGGCGCCGACCTCGGCGAACTCCGCAGAGCGCTCCAGGACGCGTACGGTGTGCCCGGCCCGGGCCAGGGCGTGGGCGGTGGCGAGGCCACCGATGCCTCCGCCGGCGACCACGACGTCGACGGGCGCGTAGGGGGCGTTCATCAGTGCCATCCTTGTCCGTTCGGGTTCACAACCAGGGCCCCAGCACGGGTGGCCGGGCTGACCGGCCGGTGAGCCAGGCCGCCAGGCCGGCGGCCTGGCCCCTGGCCGCGTGGCCGGCCAGCGCGTGGGCGGCCAGCGCGGCGTTGAAGTCGGCGGGCAGGTCGGCGAAGCTCACGCCGTGGTCGAGGTCGACGGCGTGCACGGCGACCTCCCTGGCCCGCATCCAGCGGATCTCCGTGGCCGGGACGGTCCGGCCCTGCGCGGTCACCACGAGGCGCTGCCAGCCGCTCTCCGGCAGCCGGTCCATGTCGGCGGCCAGGTCGGAGGCGGACCGGTGGACCAGGGCGCGCAGGGTGTCGGCCGGGAGCGCGGCCACGGTCTCGATCTCCTCGGCCCGCCGGCCCGCGTTGGCGTACATCCGCTGCTCCACGCCGGTCGCCGCCCAGCTCAGCAGGCGGCGCAGCGCCTCGGCGTTGCCGTGGACGTGCGCGGCGACGTGCCGGCGCGTCCAGCCGGGCAGGGCGGTCGGCGCGGCGAGCTCGTCGTCGGTCAGCCGGTCGAGGGTGTCCAGGAACAGGGTGGTGCACTGGTCCATCCAGGCGCGCGCGGTCATGCCTTCCTCGCGGTGTTCTCCAGGCGGCCGACGCCCTCGATCTCGGTCACCACGACCTCGCCTTCGGCCAGGTACCGGGGCGGCTTGCGGGCGTGGCCGACCCCGCCGGGCGTGCCGGTCGCGATGACGTCGCCGGGCCGCAGGGTCATGATCGTGGAGGCGTAGC
>NZ_JBQQCB010000350.1:0-1518 GCF_052246675.1 Nonomuraea sp. KM90
CCAGGCTGAAGGACCGCGACATGGGGCTCGAGGTCTCGCCCGAGGCCAAGCAGCTGCTGGCCGACCGGGGTTACGACCCCGTCATGGGCGCCCGGCCGCTGCGCCGGACCATCCAGCGCGAGCTGGAGGACTCGCTGTCGGAGAAGATCCTCTACGGTGACCTCCGGCCGGGTCAGATCGCCAAGGTCACGGTCGACGGCCTCGGGTTCGTCTTCACCAGCGAGAGCGCGCCCAGCGACCTGCGTCAGGGCGTGGCGGCGCCCGCCTGAGACGGGCGCCGCGCACGATCAGGCGTCCCCCGGGAAACCCGGCTACACCATGGGCAGGCTGCGGTCCAGGCCGGTGATGTGCAGCAGCCTGGTCATGAACGGGCGGGGTTCCGCCAGCGCCACGGTGATGCCCATGAGCCGGGCGTGCCGCTGCATGTTCACGATGACGCCCAAGCCGGAGGCGTCGCAGAAGGACACCGCGGACAGGTTCAGGACGAGCAGCGGCGTGCTGGACTTCAGGACGTCCTCCAGGCGCGACCGCAGCGCCGGGCTGGTGGAGATGTCGATCTCGCCGGACAGCCCGACGGTGGTCGGCCTCGACCGGTCGGCTGTGCCGAGCGGGTAAGCGTCGATGACGATCGTGCGGCTCTCGGATCGGTGCAGGGATGCGGGTTCCGGCTGATCGAGCGGCGAGTCCACCCCGATGTGGTGTTCACGCTCGTTCTCCCAGTCGGCGAAGGCGTCGGCCTCGGGCGTGCCGGTGGCCGGTTCGGCGGGCGCGTACGCGTCGTGCGCGTGCGCGGCTCCGATGCAGGGCGGCACCACCAGCAGCGTGACGGGCTCGGCGTCGGCGAAGGCCAGGACGACCAGATGAGCATCGGCCGCGCGCAGGCACTCCACCGCGACCTGCCTGCCCCGGGCGGGAACACGGTAAGGGATGTCGGCCCAGGTGTCGGCATCCAGGCCGATGCGCAGCACGACCTGGCCCAACCGCTGGTCGACCGCGGCGATGAGACCCGGCAACTCGGCGGCGGCGTCGCAGGAGTACGGCCACCACACCCCGTCCCTGGCACCCTGCCGGTCAACTAGAGGATCCAGCCAGAGGCGCACCTGGGAGTCGGTCGTGGGCGGTGCACCAACGGCGCTCAGCGGCGCGGGATTCGTCAGAACATTCATGATCGTTGGCCTGCCCGGCCCCTTCCAGGGCCCATCGTCTATCGCCGGGGGCGACGCCGACCTGAAAGCCAACGCTCGAAATATCCTCGGTAACTCCAGGATAATCCCGGGGTATGAAATGACATTTCCCCGGAAAGCAAAATGCGGCAATGGGTTTAGAAAACGTCCGGAGCGTAAGGTTGGCTTCCGCTCATCACCGAGCCATTTTGGCGCTCGGCCTGATTGACCTCGATGACTCACGCCTTGATCGTCCTGAGTAATGGGTTCGGTGTGGCGGAGGTTTCCGCCTGATCATCCTGTTCGTTCGCTCGGTGTGCCGTAGTGTGCCGCCCGAGGCGCTCGGATGGGCGGC
>NZ_JBQQCB010000351.1:0-1504 GCF_052246675.1 Nonomuraea sp. KM90
GTCCTAATGAGTCCTGGGAGTAAGCCATCCGGCAGACTCCGTGGTGGATGGTGGCCGCCGGCAGGTGAGCACTCGGGTGTCCTGGACGTCGAGTCCTGATGAAAGACCGTGCCCCTGCCGGTTGGTCGGGAGAGTTGATCGCTGATGGGATGTCGTGCCCGCCCGCATGCGGCGTGAGCACTGCTTCATTAGGTCGCAGATGCCTCTCCCACGGGCTGCTGACCAGCGGGAACGAAGACATCGACGGGAGGAACTGTGCGGCTGTTCGTGGGAGACGACTGGGCCGAGGACCACCGCGATGTGGAGCTGATGGACGCCACCGGCGCGCGGCTGGCCAAGGCCCGACTGCCGGAGGGGGTGGCGGGCATGGCCCGGCTGCACGCGATGATCGCCGAGCAGCTCGGCCCGGACATTGAAGATGAGGAGGAAGCCGCCCGTCAGGTGCTGATCGGCATCGAGACCGACCGGGGCCCGTGGGTGCAGGCGTTGGTGGCGGCCGGCTACCAGGTGTTCGCGGTCAACCCGCTGCAGGCCGCCGACTACCGCAAGCGGCATAAGGTGTCGGGCGCCAAGAGCGACGCCGCCGACGCGCACGTGCTGGCCGACATGGTGCGCACCGACGCCCACCAGCTGCGTGCTGTGGCCGGCGACAGCGACCAGGCCGAGGCCATCAAGGTGGTCACCCGCGCGCACAAGACGCTGATCTGGGAGCGCACCCGGCAAACCCAGCGGCTGCGGCACGCACTGCGCGACTACTTCCCCGCCGCCCTGGCCGCCTTCGACGACCTGGATGCACCCGAAGCCCTCGACCTGCTGGCCCGGGCGGCCGATCCTGCCGCCGCCGCAAGGCTGACGATCAGCCAGATCAGCGCGGCGCTCAAGCGGGCCGGCCGCCGCGGCGACCTGGCCGCCAAGGCCGCGCCGATCCAGGCCGCCCTGCGCACCGAGCACCTGGGCCAGCCCGAGGTGGTCACCGCCGCCTACGCTGCCTCCGCCCGCGCCCTGATCGCCGTCCTTGCCACCCTGAACCAGCAGGTCGCGGCCCTGCACAAGGAGGTCGAGGCGCATTTTGGGCAGCACCCGGCCGCTGAGATCATCTGCTCCCAGCCGGGACTGGGACCGATCCTCGGTGCCCGGGTGCTCGCAGAGTTCGGCGATGACTCCCAGCGGTATGCCAGTGCCAAGGCGCGTAAGAACTACGCCGGCACCAGCCCGATCACCCGGGCCTCGGGCAAGAAGAAGGTCGTCGCGGCCCGCTACGTGCACAACGACCGGCTGATCGACGCCTTGCTCACCCAGGCGGGCACTGCCGTCCGCGTCTCGCCCGGCGCCCGCGCCTACTACGACAAGCAACGGGCCCGCGGCGCCGACTACAACGCCGCCCTGCGCCAGGTCGCCAACCGGCTCGTCGGCATCCTGCACGGCTGCCTCAAGACCGGCGCCCTCTACGACGAGGCAACCGCCTGGTCGCATCACGCCGAATCGCTTGCTGCTTGACAACTAA
>NZ_JBQQCB010000352.1:0-1495 GCF_052246675.1 Nonomuraea sp. KM90
GGCAGGCGGGGGCGGAGGTGCCGAAACCCTCGCCGGACGCGTGCGGGGGTGAGCCGTTCGAGTGGAGCAGGGCGTTCCCATGGGCGGCGCAGGTCAGGTGCGAGTGTCCGGGCGAGCTGAAGCTGGGCGTAGGCGATGATGATCAGCCAGGTCCAGCGGTCCGCGGACTGCGGGTCGCGGATTTTCGGGGCGGTCCAGCCCAGGGTCTGTTTCCACATCCGGAACGTGTGCTCAAGATCGAATCTGCGGAGGAATGCCTGCCAGAGCCGGTCCAGGTGGGCCGGGGTGATGGCAACGGCCGAGGTCCACAGCCACACCGGCTTGGGGTCTCGTTCGCCGGGCAACTGCTCGACCTGCAGCCGGATCAGCGTGCCGTCGATGATGGGGAGCGCGCCGTCGTGGTCGAGCCAGGCGGCGCGGCGGGTGAGCCGGTGGTGCAATCGGTCCCAGCAGGAGGCGACAGCGTTGCCGTACCGGCTCGTGGCGGTGGCCGTGGTGTGGGCGGGTTCACCCCAGGTGGTCTCGTCCTTCATCCGGAACTCGGCCCCGTGTTTGGGCGGCCGGCCACCGGCTGGGCTGGCCAGCAGGAACTCTTCGCGGGAGGGGGCCGGGCGGCCCAGCACCTCCACCGGCAGGCCGTCCAGCAGGAAGGCCAGGCGGGCGGTGTCGTAGCCGGCGTCGAGCACGATGAGGATGTCCGGGTCACCCTCGCGCCACTGGCCGGCTTCGATCAGGCGGGCGACCAGGTCACGGACCTGGATGGCGGTGACGGCGGCTTCATCGTCGTCGGGGCGTAGCCGCTGGGCATCCAGCACCCATCCAGCATCATGGTCCAGGAGGTGCGGCCGGTCTCCAGCGCGGCGATGATCGAGTACGGCCAGCCGGGGATCATCTGATGCTCGCCCTTGCGGCGGCCGTAGACATGACAGAACAGCCGCTCGGGGCTGGTCGGCGCGTCGGGGCGCAGCCAGGGCGTCACATCGGCGGCCAGCACGATCCGGCCGCCCGCCGCGCGCGGCAGCGCCACCGTGGACAGAACCCTCCGCAGCCGGGCGATCTCGATGCGGCCGTGGTTGATCGCGTCGTACAGGGCGCCGTGGCCACGGCGGTGCTCCGGCGCCAACGCCAGCCCGACCAGCGTACGGACCGGCCCCTCGGCGCATAACACCGCCTCGACCAGCTCGAACAGCTCATCTCGCCGGGCGGTCAGGCAGGTGAAGACCTCCTGCCGGAGATCGGCCAGCTCCATCCACGCGTCCCGTTTCTGGCCGTCCTGCTCCGAATCCGGGACGCCCCGCGCCGCGCGTGCCAGCATGAATGACACAGCCACCGCCTCCACTTCCTTCTGAATGACAACTCGAAGATGGAGACGGTGGCTGACTCAACTCACGGCGACACGCCGTGTCCCGAGAGACACAATCCGCTATGAGGGATTAGTCACCCACATCGCCGAACGCGGCAAATGTGCAGCTCAGGGGTTAAACGCCAAGCTTAG
>NZ_JBQQCB010000353.1:0-1491 GCF_052246675.1 Nonomuraea sp. KM90
TCGGAGTCGCTGTCGCAGGCGAGGCATTCGGCGATCCGCCCGTCGGGGAAGGTGGTGGCGTAGCTCTCGTAGGTGTGGTCGATGCCGGCCACGACGTACCCGCGGCTGGCCAGGTCCTCGGCCAGGGAGGTGAGCGTGCTCACCGGTTTGGTGAAGCCGGGGGAGAGCACCACCAGCGGCAGCTTCTCCCCAGCGGGTTCGGCGCCTTCGACGGCGTTCGTGCGGGTCTTGCTCAGGGTGTCGTACGGCGCGGTCGCAATTCTGCTGCCTTTCAGGAGGAGCTCCGATTCCTTGGGTGTCATGTACGGTGCCCGCTGCCCGTTCCGCTGCTGGGTCGGGTACCACAGGGTGACCTTGAGTTCTCTGGCGTCGGTGTCGAGGTTCCAGGGGTCGGGGCGGGCGGTGTCCTTCAGGTACAGGGTGGTGGTGCCGACGGGGTGGGGGCCGGTGGGGGTGGGCAGGGTGGCCGGTTCGGTGGGGGCGGCCGACGGGGTGGCGGCGGAGCGGGGTGGTGCGGGTGCCGAGCAGGCGGACGCGGCGAGGACGGCCAGTGCCGCGGCGGCTGCCAGGAGGTGTCTCATGGGAGGTCCCTTCACTGGTGCAGCAGGGTCAGGGCCTTGGTCAGGGCGGGGTCGTGTCCGGCGGCCGCATCCTTCGGGGTCGGTGGCAGGTGGTGGTCGGGTGGTACGCCGATCCGGTCGATGACCTCGCGGTTGGGCCCGAGGTGGTGCCTGGTGGGGAGGCTCAGCAGGGTGTTGTTGGCGAGTAGGTACGGCTGGGCGGGGCCGGAGATGACGCCGGCGGTTCTGGTGCCGACGAGTGGGCCGAGGTGCAGGTCTTTGACGGCGGAGCTGAAGTGTTCGCAGGCTGAGGCGCAGCCGCGGTCGGTGAGTACTGCCGGTGGCAGGTTGAGCAGGTCGACGGTGTCGTCGGTGCGTAGGGTCGCGCATTTGTCGTCCACGGTGCACAGGTGGGCGGTGGTCTTGCCGTGGGTGAAGGCGCTCAGCAGCCGGATCGCCTCGGTGGGGCTGCCGCCGTTGTTGCCGCGCAGGTCCAGTACGACGCCGGTGAGCGTCCGGCCTTGCCGGAGCCGGGTGATCGCGGTGAAGACCCGGTCGGCGGTGTCGGGTGCGAATGCGCGCACCCGTAGGTAGGCGATGTCGTCGTCCAGCAGCTTGGCCTGCACCGTTTGCAGGGTGGCCAGGTCTTGCTGGTAGAGGCCGGGGGTGAGGGTCACGCTCCAGCGGCGGCCGGTGCTGTGCCGCAGCAGCCGCAGCTGGACGGGGCGCGCTTGCGGGTATTGGGGGTAGAGGGCGTTGATCGCGGGGGTGGGCCGGCCGTCGATGAAGGGGGCCGATCCGTTGATCGATTCGATGAGGTCGCCGGGGCGGAGTCCGGCCTGTTGGGCGGCGCCGCCGTGCACGGTGGTGATGAACAGCGGGGGCAGGGCGGCTTCGGGGTTGCCGGTTGCCTGCCGGCTGGTGAGGTTGG
>NZ_JBQQCB010000354.1:0-1471 GCF_052246675.1 Nonomuraea sp. KM90
GAGAACTGAATCACCTCAAGGGATGCATAACGTAACTGTCAAGTCACCGAAGGTGGCATCAGGGCGGTGTGCCGTGAGACGAGCGCAAGATCCAGTGAGAATCGGCCAACTTCAGTGCGACAGGACAATTTCCCGGGCCGAACCTCCTGCCGTACACGCGCCTACTGACAATTCCGATGGCCTACTGCCAGATCCGCTGACATCCCCCGTACCGTACTGACATCTGCAAGCGCGTCAGACAAACAACTGGGAGTCATAGTGGTGTGGTGGTGCCTTCCGATCTTGATGATCTTTCAATACGCTATTGAACGTGCCTCCGAAAGCCACTCCCGAGATTGATAAAGTCGCAGGTCAGGCCGCTATTCAGAGAGTTATCGCACGACGACGCCAGGCGTGCGATCCGCGCGTAGACGAACTCGAGCACGACGATCCGTTCGAGCATCCACTCCCCGTGGTGCAGCATGTCCTGCAGATCCGACCTCTCCACCTGGTGACCGATGATGACGTCATCGATGCCCTCTGGATCCTGGCGTACATCAAGGTCTGCGGGGTGCCGCACGTGCCGGCGGCGGTCGACCAACTGGAGAACGAGCTTCTCCTCCTGGGTCGAAGGCTTCGCATCCCTCAGATCCGCATGGCGCCAACCCTTGGTGCGAAAACCCCTCAAGCGGTAGACCATCGCATCAAGCGGGCTAGGGCAAAGAAGCTCGGACTGCCGGCCAGTGAGCGCGCCGAGCGCGATTATCGCCTCCGGGGTATCAAGGGAACGCAGGTCGGGCGTAAGGAGGCGATCTGGTATCGCCGTCACGGACTGCAGCTGTGGGACGTCGCTCAAGCCCTCGTTAAGCTGCGCGGCGAGCATGACGAGCTGATCGACGACGAACTGGCGCAAACCATCGTGGACATAGCCAGAGAGCTCCGAAGGAAGGTCTTGCCGGTCACTCCGACCAGCTATCCAGTGCTGAGAGACCTGGCAACGGTGATGTACCTCTTCGTTGAAGAGGTACAGGACAACAAGTACGACGAGTTCCGCGCGAAGGGCGGAAGTCTGTTTGCGGAGCTGGCCAAACTGGCCCACGGCCAGCACGCCGCACGGTTCGGTTCGTAGTCGGTGCGAACACGGGCCCACACATGCCGGCGCGCACCTGGAGATATCTGCGGCACGGCCGGCATGTGCGTGCTGCTGGGGCGCGGTTGTGATCCGCCCGCAGTCAACTCGCTTCCCCCCGGGTTGCATGACCGGATCGACGCAAAGTGACTGAGAAGTAGTGCCTCCAGGCCCCGCCTCCGTGCGGGGCTACAGCCCCCTCGCAGGCCGAACCCCTTCCCAGCACTCCCCCATCCACCGGAGTTCCGCAGTTCCTGGTGGTGCTGGTGACACGGTTATGGGCAACAGGCCAGGTAAGCGGCGTTCGCGGTGGTGGCACAAGGAAGTCCGATCCGTGTCACTAGGAACACCGCTCGACACCTT
>NZ_JBQQCB010000355.1:0-1444 GCF_052246675.1 Nonomuraea sp. KM90
AGAGGGCGGTCTGTGGGCCCCTGCCCCTGATGTCGTAGTGTGATCGAGTGAATCTGTAGCGTTATGCCTAGCTGGTGGGCGTGAACGTGTTGAGATAGCCGGGTGAGTGAACGCAAGCCGTACGCGACGGACTTATCCGATGAGCGGTGGGCGTTGATCGAGCCGGTGATCACGGCGTGGAAGGCCGCCCACCCCTCGGTCAGCGGCCACCAGGGCAATTACCAGATGCGCGAGATCGTTAACGCGCTGCTGTACCAGGGCCGGACCGGCTGCCAGTGGAACTTGCTGCCCCATGACCTGCCGCCGCGCAGCGCGGTCATGTACTACTACACCGCCTGGCGTAAGGACGGCACCGACCAGGCCATCCACGACCTGCTGCGCTTCCAGGTGCGGGAGGGACAGGGGCGATTAGCCGACCCGAGCCTGGTGGTGCTCGACACCCAGAGCGTGCGCGCCGCGGCCGGAGTCCCCGCCACCACGACCGGTCGGGACGCGGCCAAGAAGGTACCGGGTCGCAAGCGTGGGCTGGCCACCGATGTGCTGGGCCTGGTCATCGCGGTGGTGGTCGCGGCAGCCTCGATGCACGACAACACCATCGGCAACGCGCTGCTGGACCGGGTCACCGCCGCCACCGCGCCGGGCAGCGTGCAAACGGCCCTGGTCGATCAGGGCTTCAAGAGCAGCGTGGTGGCCCACGGCGCCACCCACGGCATCGACGTGCAGATCGTCGAGCGTAACCCCGCCGAGGCCGGGTTCGTCCCCCAGCCCAAGCGATGGGTGGTGGAGCAGACCTACGGCACGATGTCCCTGCACCGCCGCCTGGTACGCGACTACGAACACGATCCGGCCAGCTCCGAATCGCGCGTGTACTGGGCGATGACCGACGTGATGACCCGCCGGCTGACCGGCACCTCCACCCCGACCTGGCGCTCGGCGTGAGCACACCGGACCCCGGCACGTGGCTGCTGGACCGCATCGACGCCCGCGAGAAGGCTCTGACCAGCCAAATCGAACAGACACGAGACCAGATCGAGGAGCTGACCGGCCGCCTACGGGAACTCGATCAGGATCTCGATCATCTCCGGATCACCCGCAAGACCCTGCTCGTCCTGACTGCCGAGCCTGATCCGGCACCTCCGCCGCCACCGGCTCCCGTGGTCCCCGATCACCCCGCCTACCAGCACATTCTCACCCTCATGACCAGCGCAGACCAGCCCGTACGAGCGCGCGACCTCTGCCTGGCCCTGGACCTGCCCCTGGAGCGTAAGAACATCGAGAACACCCGCGCCAAGCTCAAACGCCTGGTCACCCTCGGCATTCTCGTGGAGACCGAGCCGGGATTGTTCACTCAGCCGCATCCGTAACCCGGCAACGAGCCCGTGACCAGCCCTTCTCGTGCAGAGCAAGCGATCAAAGGGACATCAACTCGCGAACCGCCCTCTGA
>NZ_JBQQCB010000356.1:0-1420 GCF_052246675.1 Nonomuraea sp. KM90
GGTTGCGTCCACGGGAGTGGTGTACGAGTTTGGCCTGGTCACAGGCGTGGCGTCGTGAAATGAAGACGGCCATCGAGTGATCCTTCGAGTAGCTAGATCAAGATCGAAGGGAACCAGACGATGGCCGCAGACAACAGTGTGACGCCCGCGCAGTGGCTGGCGCAGCAGATCGAGACCGGTGATCCGGATCTGTTGCGATCCATGGTGAAGACCATGGCCGAGACGTTGATGTCGGCCGAGGCCGACAGCCTGTGCGGCGCCGCCTACGGCGAACGCAGCAGCGAGCGAACCAACTCCCGCAACGGCTACCGGACCCGCGAGTGGGACACCCGAGCCGGCACCATCGACCTCGCCATCCCCAAGCTCCGGCAGGGCTCCTACTATCCGGACTGGCTGCTGGAACGACGCCGCCGGGCCGAGCAGGCGCTGATCAGCGTCGTCGCCACGTCCTACCTGCTCGGCGTCTCGACCCGGCGTGTCGACAAGCTGGTCGAGCAGCTCGGCATCAAGCACATCTCCAAAAGCCAGGTCTCGCAGATGGCCAAGGTGCTGGATGAGCAGGTCGAGGCGTTCCGCACCCGGGCGCTGGACGCCGGCCCCTACACGTTCGTGTGGATCGACGCGCTCACGCAGAAGGTGCGCGAGGGCGGCCGCACGATCAACGTGCATGCCCTGCTGGCCACCGGCGTCAACGCCAACGGCCAGCGCGAGGTCCTCGGCCTGGACGTCACCTCGGCCGAGGACGGCGCCGGCTGGCTGGCCTTCCTGCGCGGCCTGGTCGCCCGCGGCCTGTCCGGTGTCCAGCTGGTCGTCTCCGACGCCCACCGCGGCCTCATCGAGGCCATCGGGGCGAGCCTGCCGGGCGCAGCCTGGCAGCGCTGCCGCACCCACTACCTGCGTAATCTGCTCACCACCGTGCCCAAGAGCGCCCAGCCGTGGGTCGCGACCCTGGTGCGTACCATCTTCGACCAGCCCACCGCCGAACAGGTCCGCACCCAGCACGCCTGGGTCATCGACGCCCTGGAGGCCAAGTACCCGGCCGCGTGCGAGCATCTGGACGCCGCCCGCGAGGACCTGCTCGCCTTCGCCGCCTTCCCACGCGAGACCTGGCGCCAGATCTGGTCCAACAACCCGCAGGAACGGCTGAACAAGGAGATCCGCCGCCGCACCGACGTGGTCGGTATCTTCCCCGACCGGACCGCAATCATCCGCCTGGTCGGCGCGGTGCTGGCCGAGCAGACCGACGAATGGACCGAAGCCCGCCGCTACATGGGCCTGGACGTTCTCGCCAAAGCCCGCGTCCGGCTGATCCCCGGCGACACACCCGTCCCGAACCCACTACCGCAGACACTTACCGCTTAACCTGCAGAAACAGGATCACTCGAAGATCGATTCATACACCACGTCCGTGGACGTGACC
>NZ_JBQQCB010000357.1:0-1419 GCF_052246675.1 Nonomuraea sp. KM90
GGGGTCACGTCCACGGACGTGGTGTATGAATCGATCTTCGCGTGATCCTGTTTCTGCAGGTTAAGCGGTAAGTGTCTGCGGGAGTGGGTTCTGGATTGGTGTGTCGCCGACGATGAGCCGGACACGGGCCTTGGCCAGGATGTCCAGGCCCATGTAGCGGCGGGCTTCGGTCCATTCGTCGGTCTGCTCGGCTAGGACCGCGCCGACCAGGCGGATGATCGCTGCGCGGTCGGGGAAGATGCCGACCACGTCGGTGCGGCGGCGGATCTCCTTGTTCAGCCGCTCTTGCGGGTTGTTGGACCAGATCTGCCGCCAGGTCTCGCGTGGGAAGGCGGCGAAGGCGAGCAGGTCGTCGCGGGCGGCGTCCAGGTGCTCGCAGGCGGCCGGATACTTGGCTTCCAGGGCGTCGATGACCCAGGCGTGCTGGGCGCGGACTTGCTCGGCGGTGGGCTGGTCGAAGATAGTGCGCACCAGGGTGGCCACCCATGGCTGAGCGCTCTTGGGCACAGTGGTGAGTAGATTGCGCAGGTAGTGGGTGCGGCAGCGCTGCCAGGCGGCGCCGGGCAGGGCGGCGCCGATCGCCTCGATGAGGCCGCGGTGGGCGTCGGAGACGACCAGCTGAACGCCGGACAGGCCACGCGCGACCAGGCCGCGCAGGAACGCCAGCCAGCCCGCGCCGTCCTCGGCGCTGGTGACGTCCAGACCGAGGACCTCGCGCTGGCCGTTGGCGTTGACGCCGGTGGCGACCAGGCAGTGCACGTTGATCGTGCGACCGCCCTCGCGCACCTTCTGGGTCAGCGCGTCCAGCCAGACGAAGGTGTACGGGCCGGCATCGAGCGCGCGGGTGCGGAACGCCTCGACCTGCTCATCCAGCACCTTGGCCATCTGGCTGACCTGGCTCTTGGAGATGTGCTTGATGCCGAGCTGCTCGACCAGCTTGTCCACCCGCCGCGTGGAGACGCCGAGCAGATAGGACGTGGCGACCACGCTGATCAGCGCCTGCTCCGCGCGGCGACGGCGCTCCAGCAGCCAGTCCGGGTAGTACGAGCCCGACCGCAGCTTCGGGATCGCCAGCTCGATCGTGCCGGCTCGGGTGTCCCACTCCCGGGCCCGGTAGCCGTTGCGAGAGTTGGTCCGCTCCTCGCTGCGCTCGCCATAGCCGGCCCCGCAAAGGCTGTCGGCCTCGGCCGACATCAACGCCTCGGCCATGGTCTTCACCATGGATCGCAACATGTCCGGGTCACCGGTCTCGATCTGCTGCGCCAGCCACCGGGCAGGCGTCACACTGTTGTCCGCGGTCATCGCCGTTCTCCTTCTTGGAATCGTTGCTACGAAGGATCACGCGATGGCCGTTCTCATTTCACGGCACCACACCCGCTGACCAGGTCAAACTCGTACACCACTTCCGTGGACGCAACC
>NZ_JBQQCB010000358.1:0-1415 GCF_052246675.1 Nonomuraea sp. KM90
CTAGTACTCCAGCGACACTTTGCGATCTTGAGGGGTCGGGGTCGCATGGCGACGGCCACCGCGTGATCATTCGGAGTTTGTGAAGACAACCAAAGATCGTGCGGTGACCGCGAGCCACAGCGTAGACCCTGACGGCTGGATGGTCATCTTCAACGAGCTGATGGCCCGGATCGCCGGCCGGTTCGGCCGCGTCGAACCCCGTCGCGCCGCGACCGCGTACGTGCGCGGGCTGCTGGCCGACATTGACCGTAAGAACTGCTGGAACCTGGCCGAACACGCTCAGCTGAGCGGGCCGCAGACGTTGCAGCGGTTGCTGCGCACCGCCCGCTGGGACGCCGATCAGGTGCGCGATGATGTCCGGGACATCGTCGTCGACCGGCTCGGCCCCGGCGGCGTGCTGATCGTGGATGAGACCGGTTTCGTCAAGAAGGGCACCGGATCGGCCGGGGTGCAACGGCAATACACCGGCACCGCGGGCCGCATCGAGAACTCCCAGGTCGGCGTGTTCCTCGCCTACGCCACTCCGGCCGGGCGGGCGCTGCTGGACCGGCGGCTCTACCTGCCGGAGCACACGTGGCTGGCCGACCGCGGGCGGTGCCGGGCGGCCGGCATCCCGGACGAGACCGGCTTCGCCACCAAGCCCGCGCTGGCCACCGCCATGGTGCTGGCTGCGCTGGAGGCGGGGGTGAGCGCTCCTTGGCTGACCGGCGATGAGGTCTACGGCCAGGACCCGCGCCTGCGCGCCGCCCTGGAGCAGCGCCGGATGGGATATGTGCTGGCCATCGCGGGCAACCGGCGCGTCGAGCTCGAGGGGGTTCAGGTGAGCGCGGCCGAGGTTGCCACGCGCGTGGCCGACCGGCACTGGCACCGCTACCGCGCCGGCCAGGGCGCCAAAGGGCCGCGCTGGTATGCCTGGGCCTGGGCCCGGATCGACGAACGCGAGGCCCAGGGCTGTCGGTGGTTGCTGATCCGGCGCAACCTGACCACCGGCGAGCTGGCGTTCTACCGCTGCTACGCGCCCGCCCGGCAGCCGCTGACGGCCCTAGTCAAGATCGCAGGAGCCCGGTGGGCGGTGGAGGAGTCCTTCCAGGCTGCCAAGGGCCAGGTCGGCCTGGACCACTACCAGGTGCGCGGCTGGACGGCCTGGCACCGTCACATGACCCTGGCTCTGCTCGCCCTGGCCGTGCTGACGGCCATCGCCGCCGCCCAGCCACCCAGCACCGCCGACGACCGCATCCCGCTGACCCTGCCCGAGATCCGCCGGCTGCTCGCCGCACTCGTGCTGACCCGGCACCGCTCCGTCGCGGATCTTCTGCGCTGGTCAGACTGGCGCCGACGCCACCAGGCCACCGCCCGGCACTGCCACTACCAGCGCAGATCCGAACCATGATCGCGAAGTGTCACTGGAGTACTAG
>NZ_JBQQCB010000359.1:0-1398 GCF_052246675.1 Nonomuraea sp. KM90
TATGCTTTGTGGTCAAGTCCTCGGCCTATTAGTACCGGTCAGCTCCACACGTTACCGTGCTTCCACCTCCGGCCTATCAACCCGGTCGTCTACCGGGAGCCTTACCCACTCTCATGGTGGGAGACCTCATCTCAAGGCGAGCTTCCCGCTTAGATGCTTTCAGCGGTTATCCCTTCCGAACGTAGCCAACCAGCCGTGCACCTGGCGGTACAACTGGCACACCAGAGGTTCGTCCGTCCCGGTCCTCTCGTACTAGGGACAGCCCCTTTCAAGTCTCCTGCGCGCGCAGCGGATAGGGACCGAACTGTCTCGCGACGTTCTAAACCCAGCTCGCGTACCGCTTTAATGGGCGAACAGCCCAACCCTTGGGACCTACTCCAGCCCCAGGATGCGACGAGCCGACATCGAGGTGCCAAACCATCCCGTCGATATGGACTCTTGGGGAAGATCAGCCTGTTATCCCCGGGGTACCTTTTAGCCGTTGAGCGACACCGCTTCCACACGCCGATGCCGGATCACTAGTCCCAGCTTTCGCTCCTGCTCGACCCGTCAGTCTCACAGTCAAGCTCCCTTGTGCACTTACACTCAACACCTGATTGCCAACCAGGCTGAGGGAACCTTTGGGCGCCTCCGTTACCCTTTAGGAGGCAACCGCCCCAGTTAAACTACCCACCAGACACTGTCCCCGATCCGGATCACGGACCAGAGTTAGACGTTCAAAACGACCAGAGTGGTATTTCACCAATGACTCCACCCGAACTAGCGTCCGAGCTTCCCAGTCTCCCACCTATCCTACACAAGACGCTCCAAACGCCAATGTCAAGCTGTAGTGAAGGTCCCGGGGTCTTTCCGTCCTGCTGCGCGTAACGAGCATCTTTACTCGTAGTGCAATTTCGCCGGGTCTGCGGTTGAGACAGCGGGGAAGTCGTTACGCCATTCGTGCAGGTCGGAACTTACCCGACAAGGAATTTCGCTACCTTAGGATGGTTATAGTTACCACCGCCGTTTACCGGCGCTTAAGTTCTCACCTTCGCCCAGAAAACTGGACTAAGCGGTCCCCTTAACGTTCCGGCACCGGGCAGGCGTCAGTCCGTATACATCGTCTTACGACTTCGCACGGACCTGTGTTTTTAGTAAACAGTCGCTTCCCCCTGGCCACTGCGACCCCCACCAGCTCAGAGTGCAAGACTCATCACCAACAGAGGTCCCCCTTCTCCCGAAGTTACGGGGGCAATTTGCCGAGTTCCTTAACCACAGTTCACCCGATCGCCTTAGTATTCTCTACCTGACCACCTGAGTCGGTTTAGGGTACGGGCCGCCACAACACTCACTAGAGGCTTTTCTCGGCAGCATAGGATCATCCACTTCACCACAATCGGCTCGGCATCACATCTCAGG
>NZ_JBQQCB010000360.1:0-1387 GCF_052246675.1 Nonomuraea sp. KM90
TCTAGTCCCATTTCCGCTGCGCGGAGCCCGTTCCGGGCTGAAAATCGGGAGTGGTTACCCGCCGACGCCGTAGCTCTATGGTCGTCATGAGGCCGTCGTCTAGTCGGGCGCTGGGAGCCTGCCATGGGCCCTTCATTGTCGCCTTTGAGCACGCGGATTAGCTTCTGCACCTGCCCTTGGCTCCTGCGGGTGACCGTTGTAGCCCGTGACTCGGCAAGGGAGGAAGCTGGTGCTGGTCGAGACCAACGACAACGAAGAGATCATCCCCAGGATCGCCGCGCTCGACATCGGCAAAGCCGAACTGGTGGCCTGCGTGCGCCTGCCCAGCGAGACCAAGACCGGTAAACGACTGCAGGAGGTGAGCACGTACTCCACCATGACCCGCGCGCTGCTGACCATGTCGGATCACTTCCGCTGCCTGGGCGTGACCCGGGTGGTCATGGAGGCCACCTCCGACTACTGGAAACCCGTCTTCTACCTGCTGGAAGCGGCAGGCTTCGAGGTGTGGCTGGTCAACGCGCGTGACGTCAAACACCTGCCCGGCCGGCCCAAAAGCGACACCATCGACGCGGTATGGCTCTGCAAGGTCGCCGAACGGCAGATGATCCGCCCCAGCTTCGTCCCCCCACCAGCGATCCGCCGCCTACGCGACCTGACCCGCTACCGGATCGATCTGGTCGGCGCGGCCACCGCGGAGAAGAACCGCGTCGAAAAGCTCCTCGAAGACGCGCACATCAAGCTCAGCGTCGTCGCCTCCGACATCTTCGGCGTCTCCGGCCGAGCCATGCTCAAGGCCCTCATCAGCGGCGAACGCGACCCCAAGGCCCTGGCTCAACTGGCCCGCACCCGGATGCGCACCAAGATCGGCGCACTAGAGGAGGCCTTCACCGGCCACTTCACCGACCACCACGCCTACCTGCTCGCCAAGATGGTGGCCCGAGTGGAAGCGGTCGAGGCCGACATCGCCGACCTCGATCGCACCATCGAGGCAGTGGTCGCCCCTTTCGCCGACGCAGCCGAGCGCCTGGATGAGATCCCCGGCGTCGGCCTGATCGCCGCCCACACGATCATCACCGAGATCGGCTTGGACATGAGCCGTTTCCCCACCGCCGGGCACTTGTGCTCCTGGGCCAAGCTCACCCCGATCATCAAGGAGTCGGCCGGCAAGAAGAAGGGCCGCAACTCCACCGGCCACGGCAACCGCTACCTCGCCCGCGTCCTGGGCGAAGCCGCCGTCGGCGCCAGCAAGACTCCCACCTTCCTCGGTGAGCGCTACCGCCGCATCGCCCGCCGACGCGGCAAGAAGAAAGCCGTCGTTGCGGTCGGCCGCTCCATTCTGACCATCGTCTGGCACCTGCTGTCCAACTCCGACGCCCGCTTCCACGAC
>NZ_JBQQCB010000361.1:0-1381 GCF_052246675.1 Nonomuraea sp. KM90
CATGGTCATTCGCAGCCGACTCAAGCAACTGCAGTACCGCCCCGACCTCCTGGACGCCTTCCTGACACACACCGGCCTGATCACGAACCCGAGATCGACATGAAACCCCGAACTTTCAACCTCTGTAATGCGGATCCCGGATTCGCTCCTTGAATACTCGCCCGCCCCTCGGAACAAGGATCACCCTCGAAAGGAAGAAAATAAAGCCGGATTTATGCCTTCTATCGCATGATTAATGCCATCTCTTCCTCAACACCCGCTGCCCGTTCACGGTGGCAACGTCGCCTACGCCGGCGAGAGCTGGGCTGTCGGTAAGACCTGGGGCACCACCTGGTACATGGATTGCGATTGAGCTTGTTAGAACACTACCGGCGCACCCCAGGAGGGGGCGCAGCGCGCTGCAGGTCAATGCCGTGTTGAAGCCGTGGCGCGAGCTGACCACATCGCGGTCCAATCGAACGAGGCTCCGCCGTGCAGCCGCCCGATCTTCCTCTTCTACCACGCATTCCCCCGAAAAGCCTTCAGGAGCCTTCTGTGCATCACAGGCCCGGGGTGGTCAGACGCCGTTAGTGCGCTCAGGCGTGCTCGTGGAGCTGGGCGCGGGCGGTTTCGGCTTGTTCGACGATGGTGGCCAGGACCGGCGCCGGGACGTCCTTGTCGCGGAAGGCGTCCACGAGCTGGTCCAGGACGATGTCGGCTTCCTTGAGGTCGCCGGCGCGGGCGTGCGCGCGGGCCAGACGGCGCATGGTCTCATTCAGCGTGATGTTGTCGACGCCGGCGTCGGTGCCGGGGTCCAGGGTGGTCTCCACCCGGGCCGGACGGCACAGGATCCACCCGCAGACCCGGCCGGCTCGCAGCAACGTCACGCCGGAGACGGTCAGCGTCCCCCGGCGAGGCAGGCGGGCGCCGTGCACCGCGACCACCGCGGTCACCGGTACCGTCCAGCCCGCCGCACGCAGCAGCTCGGCGACGCGACGCGCCTCGAACGCCGCCGCCTTCACCAGCGCATCAGCCGGGCACCGTCAAGACGGCCTTCACTGATGCGATGCGGACCGATCTGGCCACCCGGCTGCGCCCTTTGCAGCAGCAACGCAATCCGTTCACCGGCCAACGGCAGGATGAACTCCACCGTGGTGTGTGTCGGGTCCGCCCTGAGCTCGTCGGAGAGGTGCGTGTCATGGAGTGGACCGCCAACCGACACCTGCGACTGGCGCGTCCTGGCGAGGTCTCCGGCCAGATCTGACCCCATCCGATCTCAGAGGGCGTCTGAAGAGCGAAGTTTGTGGTTGATTGCCAGTTACGCGTTTCGCCAGGTTGGGGTGGTTTCGCCGGTTACGCGTCGGGCGAGGTTGTCGATGGAGGCCAGGCGGATCATGGCTGC
>NZ_JBQQCB010000362.1:0-1394 GCF_052246675.1 Nonomuraea sp. KM90
CCTAGGGCCTGTTTCAGAAGTCGGGTGAGGAGTCTCGGCTGAGGGCTGCGTGTGCTCGAGATGCCTGAGCGGTCCAGATGGTGACGTCGGAAGCGATACGGCTCGGGTCGGTCGCGGTATCAAGGCGGTGATACCGACGAAGCGGGTCGCGGTATTCGACCTCGTAGGTGCCATCGTCGAGGCGGGCGACTGAGGCGAACCAGGCGGGGTCGTCTTCGTCTGGTTCGACGATGACGAAGGTGTTGTCGGGCAGGGCGAGCTCGATGATCATCTCGTAGAGGGCGTCCTCGGACGGCTCCACGATGAGTTCGCCGCCCTCGGTTTCCGCCTTCAGCCGGATGTACTCGCGCCCCACCATCGACCCCTTTCCAGGCGTACGGGTCACCGCTCAAACAGATTGTGCAGGATCCCAGCTGCGGCCAAGAGCGTGGTCACAACCACTCGTTGATGCAGGCGATATGCACGGTCGCTTCGTAGCGGACGGCCAGCTTGTCATACCGCGTGGCCACGGCGCGGTTGCGCTTGAGCCGGTTGATCGCGCACTCGACGGCGTGGCGCTCACGGTAGTCGATCTTGTCGAAGGCGGGAGGGCGGCCGCCGCGCGATCCACGTTTGCGGCGATGAGCAGCCTGATCCTTCTTTTCAGGGATGGTGCATCTGATGCCGCGTCGGCGCAGGTAGGAGCGATTACCGCGGGAGGAGTAGGCCTTGTCGGCGCGGACTCGATCGGGGCGAGTACGGGGACGACCACCGCCCAGACGCGGCACCCGGATCCCCTCCAGCACCGGCCTGAACTGCGGGGAGTCGCCCCGCTGCCCAGCCGTGACCACCAACGACAGTGGTTTTTGCCCCTGCTCCACGGCCAGGTGCGTCTTGGTGGTCAGACCGCCACGCGAGCGGCCCAACCCATGATCGTCCGGTTCCGTACGAGCACCACCGGGTGGTTCCTTCTGCGCATCGCCGTCTTTTCGCGCACCGGCAGCATGCTGGTGCGCGCGGACGATAGTGGAATCCACCGACACATCCCAGGTGATCAGCCCCTCGGCATCGGCTCGTGCCTGTAACGCGACAAGGATGCGAGCCCAGACTCCGTCCCGCTGCCAACGGCGAAACAGTCCGTACACCGTCTGCCACGGCCCATACCGCTCGGGCACATCCCGCCATGGCGCGCCGGTTCGAACTCGCCATCGGATCCCGTCGATGAGCTGCCGCTTTGCCCAGACCGGCGGACGGCCCGCCTTCCTGCCCACCGGCAACAGCGGCTCCAGCACCGCCCACTGCGCGGCGGTCAAATCACCCCGACCCACGCAAAGATCATCTCGCAAGTGAACCACCTAGGTGATCCACTTCTGAAACAGGCCCTAGCAGCGGCGCAGTCGCACGAGCCGTCCTAG
>NZ_JBQQCB010000363.1:0-1305 GCF_052246675.1 Nonomuraea sp. KM90
CAGCCATGATCCGCCTGGCCTCCATCGACAACCTCGCCCGACGCGTAACCGGCGAAACCACCCCAACCTGGCGAAACGCGTAACTGGCAATCAACCACAAACTTCGCTCTTCAGACGCCCTCTGAGAGATGTCCCGGTCTTCTCTGCACTGCGTTCTGTGGGGGGGACATCTTGTTGGGGCGGTGCGGCCAGAATGGACGGGGAGAATCTAGCTGGCGGCGTTCGTTTCACGAGGGGGTCAGGTCGCCTCATGCTGAGTGGGCGGAGCCGGCGACGACGGGGCTTTGTGAACGTGCGTCGCGGTGATAGTCGGCGGCATCTCCTGAGCCGGTTGCCGCACCCACCTTCTGACAATTCGCAGGTTGAGGCTCACGTCGCCGCCGAGGCCGGGCCCGGTCGCGGTTGCCGCCGTCGGAGTGTGGCCGCTGAAGGCGACGCGAATTTGCCAGGTGCCGCCCGGGAGGCTCGGGGGTCGAAGGCGGTCGGGAGCTTTCCGGGTGAGGATGACGGTGAGTTCTGTTCCGCGTCGTATGGTTCGCACAGCCCAGCCGCTTCGTTGCGCCAGGATGCGGAGCACGTGTGGATTCATCGGGGGTGCCTCGTTGCGCTTTCCGGGTTCATATCGACTCATGGGGTGGCTGCTGGTGGGACGTGCGGCGAGCTCTGCAACGCGGCAGCTTTGCGAGTAGCCGACGTGCAGTGCCGGTGATGCGCGGGGCTGGCGGAAAGGAGTGATGGCGCAAGGCGCGGAATCGCGGCTGCGCACCTGCTCGGTTCACCGCTGGGCCTGTTCGTACGCCACCACCGTGGCGGGAATACGTCCGTGCGCGCTCACGGGGTGCCCGTCGGCTTGGGCCCATTGGGGCATGTCCGCGGCCTTGTAGCTGTCCCGTACGGGCGGGGTTGTGCGTCGGATGCGGGGTGTGCTGTCGCGCCTTCTTCGCCGCTCGACGAAGGGTGTGAGCAAGCCCTTGGCCGGAGTTCCGCAGTTCCTGGTGGTGCTGGTGACACAGTTATGGGCAACAGGCCAGGTAAGCGGCGTTCGCGGTGGTGGCACAAGGAAGTCCGATCCGTGTCACTAGGAACACCGCTCGACACCTTGATCCTTAACGTCGTCCGAGGCCACGGTGGTGCGTGTCACCAGTGGCGACACGAACTGCGGAACCCGGGCTTGGGGGTGGTGGCGTTTGCGTCGTTGAGGTCTATCTCGTAGGCGGCGCTGTCGATGCCGAAGTTGACGGTCTCCTTCGCGGGTCCGCCCACGACATCGTCGATGAGGATCTCTCGTACCTGCTTGGCCATGGG
>NZ_JBQQCB010000364.1:0-1265 GCF_052246675.1 Nonomuraea sp. KM90
CACCGGTTGTTCTCGCATATCACGATGAACTGGCGGGGACGGCCGTTGACCAGCCATCAAGTCGTCCTCAACACGATCGCGGCGACCACGACCTCGGCCGGGCTGAGGGTCGAGGCCGCTTTGGATCCCGATTCCTATCCGACCGGGGTCTCGGTCAGCCGCGACCAGCTCCAGGCTCTGCCCATCACCGCCCATTGCGAACGCGGCGCCTGGAACTACAGCATTGCCCCGAAAGGCGGGCAGGCTGTCCCGCTGCGTGCCGACCAGCGAGCCGCGGCCCGAGCACAGACCATGCAATTGCTCGCCAACCCTCGCCTGACCGGCATGAACAGCGACGAACTCGACGCGCTACGCGCCCGGCTCGCCCCGGCCCAGGAGGCCCGGGCCGAGCAACGCCGTTTCGTACTGCGCGGCGGCCGCCGGGTCGCCACCACCGGCCGCAGCCGAGCACTGCTCTCCAGCTCAGACGAGATCCTGATCACCGTCATCTATCTGCGGCAGGTCTGCCCGCAGAAAGTGCTGTGTGACCTGCTCGGGATCAACCCCGTCACGATCGGCCAGGCGATCAAAGCCACCCGGCAACTCCTGGACGAACAGAAGATCAGCATCACCCCGGCCGTCGTCCGCTACTTCACCCGAGCAGACGACCTACGCGCCTGGAACACCGGCACCGACCCGGCCTCGCACGTTCCGGCAAGCCCGACCCGTCATGCGTTGACCGACCCGAACCTGACCGGCATGAGCCGAAAGGCGCTGGACGCCATGCTCGAGAAACTGATCGTGCCCTACGCCGCCGCGATCGAACAGCGCCGCCACCGCAAACGCGGAGGCAACCGCCGCCCCGGCACCCGAGGCGGAGTGTTCCGGCAAAAGATCACTGACGGCGATCGGATCCTCGCCACGATCCTCTACCAGCGCCGCGTCTGCACCCTCGACACCCTCGCCGAACTGTTCAACATCAGCCGCAGCACCCTGTGGAACGCGATCAACGACGTCCTGCCCATCCTCAACAACCACGGCACCGCCATCACCCCCGCCGACCACCGCTACGCCTCGGCCGCCGACCTCCTCGCCTCGACCGACACACCACACGAGCATCCCGACCCAGGAAAACCAGCATGTTGATTCTTGGCGGCCACACCTGCTGCGCAACTCCTTCCGGTACGCCGCCCGCCAGGACTGGGACAAGATCGCACGTGCGCTCAAGCCCGTCTACACCGCCCCGACCGAGGAAGCGGCGCTGGAGCGGTTCTACGAGTTCTCCG
>NZ_JBQQCB010000365.1:0-1243 GCF_052246675.1 Nonomuraea sp. KM90
ATCATCCTGGCCAACATCCATCCACGATGGACATCAACCAAAGGAATCCGTCACAATCAATCCATGACGGGGTTGTGCATCATGCACTGGCTTTTAACACACTGTTGAGTTCTCAAGAAACGGACGCATTCATCCGATCGGGATCCACTTGCGGTGAATCCGACCCGGAGGCGCAATCTCGTTCTTCGCAATCCTATCAGCCTGGCCGATCCGTGTCAAATCCAGCGACTTGATCGAAACGGTTCAGATCTTCCAAGATTGTGCGCCCCGGTTCCGGGGCAACCCTCTTAACTTACCGTGGCATCCGGGCTGTGTCGAATCAACCGGTTTTCGGTTGCGTCGGCGCGCCTAGAAACGACCCAGCCTGGAGCACGCCGAAGCGGCTCTGCCGAGTGGCTCGTTATTTCAAGGGGCTTGCCCTGGGGCCCGTCCGCCTGACCGGCGTCCGGCTCACTCCCGGGGCGAAGTGAAAGATTAGGTCGCGATCCGCGACACGTCAAATCGCCCCGCCTGAGGGTGTGAGGCGACGCTTCGGACATCGCGGGAATCCGCGCCGGCCTCAGGGGGAGCCACCGGGGTGAGCGGGCAACGGGTCAAGGCGGCATAGCCGTGCACATGACCTGCTCCTCCAGTGCTGCATCGGGCAGTGCTGCAACCGTGGATGCGGCCATAGCCAGGCGGCCCGACTGTGTGGCACGAGGTGCGGCGTGAGGTGGTTGGGCGGTGCGCACGTGACTGGGCAAGCGCCACCGTGACCAGTCGAAGCTAAGGCCGGGCAGCCAAGGGCCAGGAGCTGCGGGCTCGGGGAACAGCAGGCTCGGAGAACTGCAGGCTCGGGAAGCTCTTCGAGCCCGCTGCCGCCGTGGCATGGAGCAGGCGCCGTCAAGTGTCGTCGTCGCTTGGGCCTTCGCCCTTGCATGGGCGGCAGATGCCGGTTCCGGGGCGGGACCGGCGGGTTGCGACCCCGTCAACTGAACTCAGGACATTGCGGCCGGGCTGCGAACACAGCCCCGGGCCGGTGGCTGGAGACGCGGTACGTGTCGTGGATGCGACTCAAGCGTGGACGCGGCTCAAGTGGTCGAGTGTGGGTGAGGGCTGTGCCGTTGCTGCTGGTGGGGGGTCACGTCCACGGACGTGGTGTATGAATCGATCTTCGCGTGATCCTGTTTCTGCAGGTTAAGCGGTAAGTGTCTGCGGGAGTGGGTTCTGGATTGGTGTGTCGCCGACGATGAGCCGGACACGG
>NZ_JBQQCB010000366.1:0-1224 GCF_052246675.1 Nonomuraea sp. KM90
CACCGCCTTGGAAGCCATCGCCGCTCGCGTCCGACACCACGAAGAGCAGCTCCGGCGACTCGCTACTCGGGTCGGCTGAAAGCGTTAACCGGCCAACGCCGGCAACCGGGGCTATTAGCCGGTTAATGCTTCGACAACGCCATGATGGAGTCGTTCTGGTCGCGGATGCAGGTCGAGCTCCTGGACCGTCAGCGCTGGAACACCCGGATCGAGCTCGCCAACGCAATCTTCGAGTACCTGGAGATCTGGCACAACCGGCAACGACGACACAGCAGCCTGGGCATGCTCACCCCGATACAGTTCGAGAACACACCCACCGTGGCATGACAATCCAGGAACGCGACTCCACCGAACTCGGGGCACACCACCTCAGCGATTGATTGCTAGGGCTTCGTGGGGGTGGTGTTGAGCGTAGTAGATCGCCTCGAACTCCTCGGGCGGGAGGTGCCCGATGGCTGAGTGCAGGCGGGTGGTGTTGAACCAGGCCACCCATTCGGCGGTGGCCAGTTCCACGTCGGCCAGGCTGCGCCACGGGCCGCGGGGCTTGATCAGCTCGGTTTTGTAGAGGCCAATCTGGGATTCCATCAGGGCGTTGTCGAGCGCGTCGCCTACCGTGCCGATGGACGCGTCGATGCCGGCCGCCAGCAAATGGGTGGTGAACCGGAAAGACGTGTATTGCTTGTAGCGTAGTTTGAGCAGTGGTACACACCAGCGGCGCGCGCCGGTACCACGCACCGCTCAGCGCCTCGCCGAAGTCTCCGCTGCGTACTTTGGCATCGGAGGGGAACTTGTGGCGGACCAAGTGATCTGCCAAGGCGGTCTGTCCCAGATCGCGGAAGGACTGCTCCAGGAGGGCGCGTTCTTCGGGATGGACGTAATTGCGCAGCAGATCCCGTCCCAGCCATTGTTCGGCTGCGGCTTGGTCAACGGCGTCACTGGTGGTGAGATGTCGCACCTGCAGCAGCGTGGACACCTCAGGGGAATCGTGCTGCTGAAGCCACTTTTCGAGCATGCGCCAGCCGTCCCAATGCCGTAGTTGATCGCCTGGCGTACGCCATGGAGCGGTCCACCGCCTATTGGAGTGACCCCGCGCACTAAGCCTGAATCCACGGCTTGATTCTTGGTGATCATTTCTCGGTCCAATTCGTCGACGAGGACCGTTCCCGCAGGTAGAGGCCTTGGTTTCAGAGCGTGAGGCACCTGCCGTGCTCGGGTCGCGGCTTG
>NZ_JBQQCB010000367.1:0-1217 GCF_052246675.1 Nonomuraea sp. KM90
TGTCCGCCCCCCTGACCGCACTGATCGGCCGCGAGCAGGACGTGGCCGAGGCCGGCGCCCTGCTCGGCTCGGCGCGCCTGGTCACGTTGAAGGGTCCGGGCGGCGTCGGCAAAACTAGGCTCGCACTGGCGGTCGCAGAGCGCGCCGACGACGCCTTCCCCGATGGGGTGTGGCTGGTGGAGTTGGCGGGCACCTCGGGCGAGACGGCGACCGTGGCCGAGGTGGTGGCCGCCGAGCTGGGCGTCCGCGACGACACGGCGACCGGTTCGCGTCCCGGCGTGCGGCCGGCCGAGCCGGCGCACCGGCTCGCCGACGCCCTGCGCGGCCGGCGGCTGCTGCTCGTGCTGGACAACTGCGAGCACCTGACAGAACCGGTCGCCGAGCTGGTGGACCTGCTGCTACGGACCGCCCCCGGCCTGCGGGTGCTGGCCACCAGCCAGGAGTCGCTGGCGATCCCCGGGGAAACGTTGTACGCGGTGCCGCCGCTGGAGCTTCCGGTGCCGGGAGCGGATCCCGCGCGAGCCGGCTCCGTACAGCTGTTCGTGGCCCGTGCCGCGGCCGCCGCGCCCGGGTTCGTGCTGGACGAGGCCAGCGCGCCGTCGGTGGCGGCGATCTGCAGGAGGCTGGACGGCCTGCCGCTGGCGCTGGAACTGGCCGCCGCCCGCGTCCGCGCGCTGGGCGTCCGCGGCGTGGCCGACCGGCTGGACGACCGCTTCCACCTGCTCACCGTCTCGGGCCGGGGACGGCCCGCCCGCCAGCAGACCCTGCGCGCGGTGATCGACTGGAGCTGGGAGCAGCTCACCGAGCAACAGCGGCTGATCCTGCTCCGGCTGGCCGTACACCCGGGCGGCTGCACCCTGGAGGCAGCCGAGGCGGTCTGCGCGAGCCCCGGGCTTGACGTGGCCGATCTGCTGGACCAGCTGGTCGCCCGGTCGATGGTCGAATCCTCCGGCGGGAACCGCTACCGGCTGCTGGAGTCGATCGCCGCCTACTGCCTCGAACGGCTCGCCCCCGGCGATCCCGTCTTCCAGCGCCGCGACCTCTACTACACCGACCTGGCCGAACAGGCCGAGCCGCACCTGCGAGGTGCGGCCCAGCGGCGGTGGCTGGACCGCCTCGACGCCGAGGCGCCCAACCTGCGGGCCACGCTGGAGCACACCACCGACCCCGCACTGGCATCGCGCCTGGTCATCGCCCTGGGCTGGTACTGGTACCTG
>NZ_JBQQCB010000368.1:0-1118 GCF_052246675.1 Nonomuraea sp. KM90
CTGAGTGGGCATCCGATGATGACCTGTCATAGTTCGTCCAGATTTCGCCCTGGCCCGAGATGTAGGGATTGAGCAGTATTCACCGCATTCAGCCTCCTCAAGGAGGGGCCAGCGAGCTGGCATTTTGTCTGATGAGACACCTCCTGCCCATCCGATCTCGGGATGCCCTCGAATCGCCCAACTCGACAGGTGCGGGCCTTCTGCGGCGACAGTTGCTACCACGAGGGCTATGACCTCACGCCGCCCATACCCCTCGGATCTGTCCGATGCCCGCTGGGCGTTAATCGAGCCGACCCTGAGCGCCTGGCGAGCCGCACGCATGCAGGCTCGCGCGCGGGCCGGGATCACCGTCGCCGACCCGTCGACCAGCCTGCGCGACATCTTCGACGCCATCCTCTACGTCAACCGCACCGGGATCGCCTGGAAGTACCTGCCCCACGACTTCCCACCCCGCACGACCGTGTACTACTACTTCTCCGCCTGGGCCAAGGAAGGCATCTTCGAGCAGTTAGGCATCGAACTGACCGGCCTGGCGCGCACCAAGGAAGGACGCCAACCCGAGCCCAGCGCCTGCGTCATCGACAGCCAGAGCGTCAAGACCTCCACCAATGTCCCCCTCGACACCCAAGGTATCGACGCAGCCAAGAAGATCGTCGGCCGCAAACGGGGCATCCTGACCGACACCCTCGGCCTGCTCCTGGCCATCACCGTCGCCGCCGCCGACCTGTCCGACAACGCCATCGGCAAGACCCTGCTCACCCAAGCCAGCCGCACCTATCCCACGATCACCAAGGCCTGGGTGGACACCGGCTTCAAGAACGCCGCCGTCGAACACGGCGCCCGCCTGGGCATCGACGTCGAGGTCGTCCCACGCCGCTCCGACCAGCCCGGATTCCACGTCGTCAAACGCCGTTGGGTCGTCGAACGCACCCTGGGCTGGCTCATGCTCCACCGCCGGCTCGCCCGCGACTACGAGACCCGGCCAGACCACGCCGCAGCCATGATCCGCCTGGCCTCCATCGACAACCTCGCCCGACGCGTAACCGGCGAAACCACCCCAACCTGGCGAAACGCGTAACTGGCAATCAACCACAAACTTCGCTCTTCAGACGCCCTCT
>NZ_JBQQCB010000369.1:0-1054 GCF_052246675.1 Nonomuraea sp. KM90
AGGGCTCGATGAACTCCCACTCCACATCCGTCAATTGCACTCGCGTCACGCAAAACGATCTACCGGATCGGACCCCGAAACGAGGGCGGATCCCGCAGATGATCACAACCAAATACACGCCCTAGCGAGCGGCCCCGTGTCGCGACGGCGAGGGCTGGTGCGGCAGCCGGTTCAGGGCAGCAGACGCATGCGCAGGACCAGGCTCGTTCCCTGGCGCGGAGGGTCCTCCACGGTCAGCGAGCCCTGGTGGGCGTGGGCGATCTCGCGGCAGATGGCCAGGCCCAGGCCGGTGCCTTTCGGGTTGCGCTCGCGTGATTCCGGGAGCGGGGCGAAGCGTTCGAAGACGATCTCGCGGTGTTCGGGGGCGATGCCGGCGCCGTCGTCGAAGACCGGCAGGACCGCGGTGTCGTCTTCGGCTCGGACGGCGACGGTGACGGCGGTGGCGGCGTGGCGCTGGGCGTTGTTCAGCAGGTTGGCCAGCAGGCTGGCGATCAGCAGCCGGTCGCAGCTGACGACCACGCCCGGCTGCAACTCAGTGCGGGAGAGGACACGGTGGTCCTGCTTGTTACTCCCGCCCGGCGTTGATAGCTCGCCGAAGCCGCTCGGTCACGAGCCACAGTAACGTGCCCGGGGCCGACCACGCGGTCCCTGGCACGCATCCCTGGGTGTCGTCTCATCCGAGGTCGAGGTAGTGGCGGTAGGCGTCGATCGCCGGGTCCAGCTGCTCGACCGCTTCGGGGGCCGCCCGCCGCGCTAGGGTGAGTACGGCGCGCTGCAGGGAGATCAGGGTCGGCACCGCGGGCTCGGCGGCCGGCGCGGCCAGGTCGCGCAGGCAGGCCTGGCCGATAGGGGTCCCGCCCAGGTCGGCGGAGGCTGTTACGGCGTGACCGGTGTGCCGCCGAAGGTCACGATCAGTCGGCCGTCCGGGGCGAAGGACCAGGCCAGGGCGCCGGTGTAGGAGGAGCAGCGGGAGCCGTTCGAGCCGGACCAGAACTGGTTGGAGCTGTCGGCGTTGCCGATGATCCTGTCGTTCGACCCGCTGTCGCAGGAGGTG
>NZ_JBQQCB010000370.1:0-1053 GCF_052246675.1 Nonomuraea sp. KM90
GATGAGGATCGGCGAAGAACGATCGCACCAGCGCAGGCATCTTCTGTAACCGCCGCAGCGCGCCCAGGGCGAGGGCTTTGAGCTCCTCGACGCCGCGAGCTGAGGCCCGTGCGATCCGGTCGTGCTTGACGTTCTTCCACACCCACTCGTCAGGGTTGAGCTCAGGCGAATACGGCGGCAGGAAGAACAGCGAGAGGGCACCCTGGCTCGCCTCGACGAACGCCTTGACCTTCTTGGCCCGGTGGACGCGAGAGTTATCCACGATCAGGAACACCGGACGTCCGGCATCGGCGATCAGACGCTTACAGAAACCGATGAACGCATCGGCGTCCAGGCCCTGGTCAAACAGCTGGAACCGCAATTCGCCGCGTGAGCTGACGGCGGAGATCATCATCACCGAGCGGCGTGCTCCGGTGGTGGCCACGACCGGAGTGCGTCCCACGGGAGCCCAGGTGGTGCCGGCGTGGTAGTCAGTGCGCACCGCCGCCTCATCAGCGAAGAACACCGCTGCGCCCAGCCGTTTGGCCTCGGCCGCGATCGCGGGGAAGGTGTGCTGCTTCCACTCCGCAACCGCGGCCGCGTCCTGCTGGTAGGCCCGATACAGCGGCCGTTGCGGCGACATGCCCAGCTTGGCCAGCACGCGGCCAACACTCACCAAGGACAGTTTCACCTTGAACTCGCGGCGGATCAGCTCGGCCACCATCGCCCTCGTCCACAACGCGAACCCGAAACTCAACTGACGCGGATCATTACCGGCGATGAGTTCATACAGCCGCCTCAGCTGCGCTTCGTTGAGTTTGGCCGCTGGCCCGCGGGTCTTCTTGGTGCGCAATCCTTCCGGGCCCAGCGCCCGATAATCCTGTAGCCACCCGAACACCGTCGCTCGCCCGAACCCGAGAATCTCCGCGACCAGATCAGGTGATTTCCCGCTCTCGATCAGCTGACACGCCCGTAGACGCTCCTCATAGCTGGCCCGCCGTCCCAACCTCGCCATGCATGAATCGTCCCACAGACCATCCCAGAAAGTCCGAAAACCTATGAACGGATTAGATC
>NZ_JBQQCB010000371.1:0-1050 GCF_052246675.1 Nonomuraea sp. KM90
CCGCCGCGCACGGCGGCGGGCGACACCGTCGCCCTGCGCGGCATGCAGGCGGCCTTCTGCACGATGCGCGCGTTCTTCCCCGACGACCTGTCACCGCTGTGCCTGATGCGCTGGGAGATCTGCGGCCCGCTCGACCTGAACGCTCTCGAGGCGGCGCTCGGCGACCTCGTCGCCAGGCACGAGGCCCTGCGGGCCGCCTACCGCCTCGAGCCCGAGCCGGTGGCCAGGGTCCCGGACCCCGTCCCGACGCCGCTGCTCAGGTTCACCCGCATGGCCGACGCCGAGGCCGCCCTCGCCCAGCCGCTGGCGATCGAGAAGGGAGAGGTGATCAGGGCCGCGGTGGCCCGCAACGGTGACGCGTGGTCGCTCGGGCTGGCCGTCCACCACGTGGCGGTGGACGGCTTCTCCGAGCACCTGCTGGCCGCGGACCTGTCCACCGCCTACGCCGCCCGCCTGCGCGGGCACGCCCCCGCCTTCGAACGGCCCGCCCCCACGCTGGCCGAGGTCGCGGCCGAGTGGCGCGAACAGGACGAGCACACCGGCCTGGAACCCCAGCGCGCCTTCTGGCGCGCGCGCTTGGCCGGCCTGCCTCCGCTCCGCTATCCGGAGGTCGGGGAGCAGAGCCTGGCCCACACCCACCACCTACCCGCGGACGTGCTGGAAGCCTGGGAGGACCAGGCGAGGCAGGCGGGAACCACCCGCTTCGTCGTGTTGATGGCGGCCTTCGCCCAGGCGCTCGCCCAGGTGACGGGACAGGCTCGCTTCGGTCTCGGCACGCCCGTCTCCAAGCGCGGCACCGAGACCGCCACCAGGGCCGTGGGCTGCCTGATCGACACCGTCTGCGTGCCCGTGCGATCCGGCCCATGGCCGCACCTGCTCGCCGCCGTCACCGACGCGCTCGCCAACCAGGACGTGCCGTTCATGGAGGTCGTACGGCTTGCGCCACGGGCCCGCACCGGCCGCAACCCGCTCTACCAGGCGATGTTCACCGTCCACGACGACCCGGCGCCCGAGCTCGGGCTGCCCGGCTGCGTGACCCGCCTCGACAGG
>NZ_JBQQCB010000372.1:0-1033 GCF_052246675.1 Nonomuraea sp. KM90
CTTGCGCCCCATGATCGCTGTGAAAGACCGAGCCGGCCAGGCCGCCCCGGGTCGCCGCGGCCATCCTCAGCGCATCGGCGACCAGGTCGGTGCGCATGTGGTCGGCGATCGACCAGCCCACCACCCGGCGGCTGAAACAGTCCAGCACGGTCGCCAGGTAGAGGAAGTCCCCGCCGCCGAGCGGGAGATAGGTGATGTCGCCCAAGTACTTGCGGCCCGGCTCGGCGGCGGTGAAGTCCCGCGTGAACAGGTCCGGCACCGGGGTGGCGGCCGACTCGGGGACGGTGGTGCGCACGCGTCGGCGCAGGCGGGTGCCGGCGATGGCAAACTGGCGCATCACCCGCGCGACGCGTTTGGCGTTGATCGTCATGCCCTGGTCGCGGAGTTCGGCGGTGATTCGCGGGGAGCCGTAGGTGCCGTCGAACTCGGCGTGCACCGCGCGGATCCGTTCGGCCAGGGCGGTGTCGGCGGCTTGCCGCGCGGTCCGGGTTGCGGCACCGGCGCGCCACTTGTAGTAGCTGGCCCGGTTGAGGCCGATCACCTGGCACAACCGCTTCACCCCGAAGGTGTCCCGGTGGTCGTCAACGAACTGGAAGCGGTTCACCAGTGCGTCTCCCCGGCGAAATATTTGGCCGCTTTGCGAAGAATGTCGCGTTCGGTGGTGAGCTTCTTCTCGCTGGCCTCCAGCTCACGCACGCGCTCTTCCAACTGCCGGATCCGCTCCGCAACTTCGTCATCCGCCCCGGCAGGTTGCCGGTTGCGCCCGGTATCCGGGCTGGCCGGTGGGCTGACCGGCTCCTCACCGCGGTGGGCGCGCGCCCGCAGCACCCACACGCGCAGGCTGCCCCGGCTCACGCCCAGATCGGCGGCGATTCCTTTGTAGGTCGCGCCCGGGATGGACTCGTACAAGGCCACGGCATCGGCCTTGAACTCCTCCGAGTAGTCCTTCAACGCCATCGGCGGTCTTCTCGCTTCCTCTGGATCAAGCAAGATCCAGTATCAGCGTGTCCACCAACCAGGGGGAAGTACCGTT
>NZ_JBQQCB010000373.1:0-1025 GCF_052246675.1 Nonomuraea sp. KM90
CCGGGTCCGAGGGCACCAGCCGGTCGAGGAAGGCGTAGCGGCGGGCCAGCGAGCTGCCGTACGCGCCGCTGTGATCGGCCGCCGCGCGCACCTCGTGCCACCAGTCGGCGATGTCGCCCCAGCCGGGCGCGGCCAGCGAGCCGCCGAACTGCTGCACGGCCAGCGCCGCGCACACCCCGGCGAACGCCAGCCGGTCGTTCAGCGGCCAGCGGCACAGCGTGCCGAGCACGATGCCCGCGCCGAAGACGTCGCCCGCGCCCGTCGGGTCGAGCGCCGTCACCCTCGGCGCCGGCACGAACGCCTCCTCGCCCGTGTCGGAGTCGATCGCCATGGCGCCGTTGGCCCCGTCGGTCACCACGGCCAGCGGTACCTTGTCGGCGATCGCGTACAGCGCGTCGCGCGGCGTCTCGGTGCGGGTGTAGGCCATGGCCTCGGTCGCGTTCGGCATGAACGCGTGGCAGACGCCGAGCTGGTCCAGCAGCGTGCGCGACCAGACGCCCGACGGGTCCCAGCCCACGTCCGCGAAGATGAGCGCGCCGTCGCGGTGGGCCAGCTCGGCCCAGTTGCACGCGCCGCCGGGCTTGCCGAGCGGCTCCTCCGCCGACAGCGTCACGATCACCGCGCGGGAGCGGGGCGGCTTGCCGATCATCTCGGCGGCCGGCATGGGCGACGGGTGCCCGTGGGTGACCATGCTGCGGTCCCGGTCGACCGCCATGGAGACGGTCACGGGGGAGTGCCAGTGCTCGAAGCGCCGCGACCGGGACAGGTCCACCGACTCCTGCTCCTCCAGGGTGCGCCAGCAGAAGTCGCCGTAGTCGTCGTCGCCGAACGCGGCCGCCAGCGACGTGCGCAGTCCCAGCCGGCTGGTGGCGATGGCCAGGTTGGCGATGCCTCCGGGGCACGAGCCCATGCCCTCGGCCCAGATCTCCGTGCCCGCCGCGGGCATCGCGGGCAGGCCCGTGAAGATGATGTCCAGGAAGACAGTTCCGGCCAGGAAGACGTCGAATTGCGGTCCCTCCGGGGTC
>NZ_JBQQCB010000374.1:0-1020 GCF_052246675.1 Nonomuraea sp. KM90
CTGTACGTGGCTCCCGGCGGCAGGGACAGCGCGGCTGGGACGCAGGCGGACCCGACCACGCTCACCTCGGCGATCACCCGTATCGCCGCCGGCGGGACGATCTACATGCGCGGCGGGCGGTACGACTTCGCGCAGACGGTCACCATCGCGGCGGGCAACAACGGCACCTCCGGCGCCCGTAAGAAGCTGTCGGCCTACCCGGGTGAGACGCCGGTGCTGAACTTCTCGGCCCAGAGCGAGGATCCGGCGAACCGCGGGCTGGCCGTGGGCGGGTCGTTCTGGCACATCTACGGCATCGTCGTCGAGCGTGCCGGCGACAACGGGATCCTCCTCGCCGGTAACAACAACATCATCGAACGCACCGTGACCCGCTTCAACCGCGACACGGGCCTGCAGCTCTCGCGGCTGGAAGCCGGGGCGCCACGGGAGCAGTGGCCGTCCAACAACCTCGTCCTGAGCGCGGTGTCGCACGACAACGCCGACTCCGACGGCGAGGACGCCGACGGCTTCGCCCCCAAACTCACCGTGGGTCCGGGTAACGTCTTCCGCTACACCGTCTCGCACAACAACATCGACGACGGCTATGACCTGTTCACCAAGAGCGACACCGGCCCCATCGGCGCGGTGACCATCGAGGACTCCCTCGCCTACGACAACGGCACCCTCAGCAACGGCGGCCAGGCCGGCAACGGCGACCGCAACGGCTACAAGCTCGGCGGCGAGGACATCGGCGTCAACCACGTCATCCAGCGCAGCATCGCCTACGGCAACGGCAAACACGGCTTCACCTACAACCGCAACCTCGGCACGATGACGGTGTCGAACAACGTCAGCATCGGCAACGCGGAACGCAACTTCAACTTCGACGGCGGCTCCTCGGTGTTCCGCAACAACACCTCCTGCGACAGCGGGTCGAACGACAGGATCATCGGCAACGCCGACAGCTCCAACCAGTTCTGGTCCGGCTCGAACGGCTCCCGCTGCTCCTCCTACACCGGCGCCCTGGCCTGGTCCTTCGCC
>NZ_JBQQCB010000375.1:0-1008 GCF_052246675.1 Nonomuraea sp. KM90
TTCGTGACGGTGAGGTCGGGGTTGGCGGCCGGGGTGCCGAAGATCTGGAACTCGGCGATCTGGCCGCCGGGGGCGCCGGAGTTGGCGGTGATCTGCAGCCGGAGGTCGGCGGCCTTGGCGGTCACCGGGATCGTCACCGTGTTGCCGGTGGCCGGGTCGAAGGTGTAGGCGGTCGGGGAGACCAGGTTGGTGAAGGAGGTGGCGTTCTGCTCGCGGCCCAGCACCTGGATGGTCTGGGTGCGCCGGGCCCAGGCCGCGTCCGGGTTGAGCTTGAGGGTGATCGAGCTGAGGTCCGCGTTCGCGCCGAGTTGCACGGTGAGCGTGTTGGGGTAGGCGGCGCCTTCGAAGTAGGTCTGGACGTTGTTGTCGTTGGCGTTGGCGGCCACGTAGGTGTGGGTGTGTGCGGAGCCGGTGATGGGTTTGCCGAGGGCCAGGTTGGTGCCGGGGTCGGGGTTGTCGGGGGCGCTGCCCCAGGCTTCGAGTTCTGCCAGTTGTCCGGCCGGCCAGCCGTTGTTGGCGGTGATCTGCAGGCGGAGGTAGCGGGTGGTGGTGGTGGGGAAGGTGATGGTGGCGGTCGGGTTGAAGGTGTGGGTGGCGGCGGGGGCGATGGTGTTGAAGGCGGTGCCGGTGGTGCTGCCCTGGACGGTCAGGGTCTGGGTGCGGCTGGGCCATCCGGTGGGGAGTTTGAGCACCAGTTTGTTCACGCCGGCGGTGGTGCCCAGGTCGACCTGGATCCACTGCGGGAAGGCGTTGTTGGCTGATTCCCAGTAGGTGGCCTGGTTGCCGTCGGTCACGTTGGCGGCGGTGTAGACGTCGTTGGTGCTGCTCGCGGTGGCGGTCTTGCCGGCGGCGAGGTTGGTGTCGGCCGCGGCTGAGGCGGGCGGGGCGACCAGGATTCCGATCAGTAACGTAAGGGCGGCAAGCAGTGCTCTCATGGGGGTGGCCCTTCGGGTAAGGCGGATGGCCGAACCATAAGATGTCGAGCAGAAGGCCGCAATATTTCGACGA
>NZ_JBQQCB010000376.1:0-977 GCF_052246675.1 Nonomuraea sp. KM90
GTCTACGCTGTGGCTCGCGGTCACCGCACGATCTTTGGTTGTCTTCACAAACTCCGAATGATCACGCGGTGGCCGTCGCCATGCGACCCCGACCCCTCAAGATCGCAAAGTGTCGCTGGAGTACTAGCTGACCAGGCCGATGGACCGGGGTGTCGCCGAGGCGCGGGAACACCCGCCCGGCCCGAGGGGTCAGCTGCTCGGAGGCTCGCCGAAGCCGTCCAGGTCGTGGAAGGCGTCCCTGATCGTCGATGCCAGGTCCAGGCCGTTGCCGGTGGGGTCGAGCAGGCGGTGGCCGCCCGTGATGACCATTCGTCCGCCTGCGTCGCGGGCCTGGCAGGTGGCGGAGCGCAGGATGTCGAGCCCGGCCTCGTCTATCAGGCTCACCCCGTCGATGTCCGTGACGACCTTCGGTGGGGTGTGCGTGGCCAGCGTGCTGATGACGTACATCCGGACGATGTCGACGGATGCGCCGGCAAGAGGACCCTGCAACTGGATCAGCAGGATGTCGCCACGGGTGCGGATTCTGATGGAGAAGTCATCAGCAGCCGGGTCGGCGGGCTGGGAGCCGGGCATACGGGTGAACTCTCGGCTTGACGACAGGACCGGACCATGCCGACCAGACTTCCCGGCTCACCTGTGGCGACCTTACCCGTTCCGCGCGTCCCGGGGAACACGGAACCGGTAAGGCCAAGGCGTTCGAAGGTGGACACCGCCGGAGTTGCCGGCCCGGCTGTTCCTGCGCCGCCCCATCTCATGCCCGGCCGGTCCGCGGCATCGGTGCGGCGACTCCAGCGTTGTGATCACCGGCCCTGTCCCGGTGCGGCCGAGCGCAAGGCGCGGTGGGCGTGCGTACGGCGCAGGCGTACGCCCACCGCGACCAGCCAGCAGAATCCGGCCAGCAGGGAGAGGTTTTCCAGGAGCCCCGCGGGTGCCGGCCGCCAGAGGCCCAGCGTGTCCAGGCGGTAGGCGATACCGGC
>NZ_JBQQCB010000377.1:0-958 GCF_052246675.1 Nonomuraea sp. KM90
GATCGGCTGGCCGGTCTTGTCGTTGTGCCAGATCACGCTGGTCAGCGCGAGGATGCGGGTCAGCACACGAATGATGACGCCGGCAGGGGTACGGCCGCCGTGGCGTTCCAGGTCCAGCTGGCTCTTGAAGGTCTGGTTGATCGACTCGATGGTCTGGCGCAGTGGCTTGAACAGTGCTGCGCCGGGCCGCTCGGGCTCGCCCTGGCGGGCCGGGCGCAGCAGCTGCAGCTCACGCTCGGCGAGCTCGGCTTCGAAAAGGGCGGCCGTAGTAGTGTCGATCGGCGATGATCGTCTGATCTGGATGAGCGGCCAGGACGTCGGGTGCGGCCTGCAGCATGCCGAGCAGGACCTCGCGCTCATCGGCCTTGGCACCGCTGAGGGCGAACAGCACGGGCAGCCCGCCCAGCGTGCACAGCAGGTGCAGCCGAAGCCCCCAGAAATAGCGGGAGTGGGAGGCGCAGTAGCCGTACTCCGCCCACCCGGCCAGCGCCGAGCGCCGGGTCGTCTCCCGGGAGCGGCCGCACTCGATCGGCGTGGAATCGGCCACCCAGACGTCGTCACTCCACAGCGAGGTGTCGGCGGCCAGTATCCGGATCATGTGCCTGACCAGCTCGCAGGCGTTACGCAGGCGCCGGTTGTAGCCCGGCTGGCCCGGCAGGTGCGGGAACATCACGCCCAGCTCGGCGCGGGCATACCGCAGCCAGCGGCGCTCGGAGGTGAAGCCCAGCAGCGCCGACAGCACCGCCGACAGCACCGCCAGGGTCACCAGTTCGGCATCGCTGAGCCTCGGCGCGATGCCGACCTCCGGCCGCCACGGAGCCAGCTGTGGCTGGGCCTTCAACACATCATCGATCCACACGTACAGTGCGGTTACGAGGGGTGTCTAACTCTTTCGTCACACATCGAGCTTGGACACCCTCGCCCTAACTCCGCAGCCACGCCTTGGCATCAATCATCT
>NZ_JBQQCB010000378.1:0-945 GCF_052246675.1 Nonomuraea sp. KM90
TTGCACACCCCGATCAGAATGATGCACCAGATCGCCGTCCAGGCTCTCACGCCGCGACCATATCGCCATTTCCAGCGCCGACAAAGCCAGATCGGCCCGCAGATGATCGGCAACCTCCCAGCCGACAATCATCCGCGAATACAAATCCATCACGAATGCCGTGTACACCCATCCCGACGCGGTCGGCACGTACGTCAGGTCGGCCACCCAGCGACGATTCGGCGCCAGCGCATCGAAGTCCCGCTCCAGCAGGTCAGCGGGCGGCTCCACACCGGCCGGCAACGTCGTACGGGGCCGCTTACGGCTCGCGCACGCACCCTCGATACCTAATTCACGCATCAACCGCTCGACCGTGCACCGCGCCACCACGATTCCCTGACGATTCAGTTCACGCCAGACCTTGCGCGCCCCGTACACCTTTCTGCCCGGATTTTCCCACACACGCATGACCTCGACTTTCAACTCCTCATCACGGCACGCCCGAGCCGACGGTTCACGTTCGCGTCGCTTGGCTTCGTGATAGCTGGACGGGGCAAATTCCAGGACCGCACAGATCGGTTCCACACCGAACCGATCCCGATACAGGTCAACGAACTCGATCAGCGCGGCAGTCTCGGGTCGAGTTCCCGGGCGAAAAACGCGGACGCCGCCTTCAGAATCTCGTTGGCCCGGCGCAGCTCACGATTCTCCCGCTCCAATTCGGCGATCCGCTGCGCGTCGCTCGACGTGGTGCCCGGACGCTTTCCCTCATCTACTTCCGCCTGCCGTACCCATGAGCGCAGCGCCTCGCGATGCACGCCGAGCCGGTCGGCCACCCGGGCAATCGCCCCGGTCTTGCCTCCGGTCTCCTCACGCAGGTCGAACACCATCTTGACGGCGCGATCGCGCAGCTCTTGGGGGTACTTCCTCGGTGCGGGCACGACTCCCAGCCTTCCAGTCTTGGGA
>NZ_JBQQCB010000379.1:0-937 GCF_052246675.1 Nonomuraea sp. KM90
ATCCGGCGAACTCGCCGCCCCAGGAGTCGCGCTGGTTGGTTGCGCCGGGGCGCAGCCACCAGTGCTGCAGGCTGTTGTCGGTGCCGCGGGCGAAGGCGGTCAGCTCGTTGTTGAACACGATGGTGGTGGGGTCGCCAGCGACGCCGCCGCCCCAGGAGTCGCGCTGGTTGGTTGCGCCGGGACGCAGCCACCAGTGCTGCAGGCTGTTGTCGGTGCCGCGGGCGAAGACGGTCAACTCGTTGTTGAACACCGTCGTGGCCGGGTCGCCAGCGACGCCGCCGCCCCAGGAGTCGCGCTGGTTGGTTGCGCCGGGACGCAGCCACCAGTGCTGCAGGCTGTTGTCGGTGCCGCGGGCGAAGACGGTCAACTCGTTGTTGAACACCGTCGTGGCCGGGTCGCCAGCGACGCCGCCGCCCCAGGAGTCGCGCTGGTTGGTTGCGCCGGGACGCAGCCACCAGTGCTGCAGGCTGTTGTCGGTGCCCCGGGCGAAGACGGTCAACTCGTTGTTGAACACCGTCACCGTTGGGTCGCCTGCGACGCCGCCGCCCCAGGAGTCGCGCTGGTTGGTTGCGCCGGGACGCAGCCACCAGTGCTGCAGGCTGTTGTCGGTGCCGCGGGCGAAGACGGTCAACTCGTTGTTGAACACCATCGCGACCGGGTCACCGGCGAGCCCGCCACCCCAGTTGTCGTACTGCGTCGGCTGACCCGGCCGGTACCACCAATGCTTCAGCGTGCCATCGGTACCGCGGGCGAAGACGGTCAACTCGTTGTTGAACACCACCGCGGTGGGCCTGCCGACGATTCCGCCACCCCACGTGTCGCGCTTATTAGCCGAACCGGGAGCCACCCACCAATGATCGAGCCGATTGTTGAACCCCAGCCCGAAGAACGTCAGCTCACCGTTGTACACCACCGCGCTCGAGGACTCCCTCACCGC
>NZ_JBQQCB010000380.1:0-930 GCF_052246675.1 Nonomuraea sp. KM90
CCCACGTGTCGCGCTTATTAGCCGAACCGGGAGCCACCCACCAATGATCGAGCCGATTGTTGAACCCCAGCCCGAAGAACGTCAGCTCACCGTTGTACACCACCGCGCTCGAGGACTCCCTCACCGCGCCGCCGGTCCAGAGGATGTCGACGATGCGTGCAGCGTCCATCGCCTCGGGCTCATATCGGTCGGGAAAGGCTGAACGCTGTACCGCCTGGCAGATGTTGCCGATCGCCCCACCCATCCAGGAGTTGTTGGGATAGAACTGGATCATTGTGTTGAGGAAGGCGTTCGTCGCGTATGTCGGATCCAGCCGCTGTTCGGCGGACCCCCAGCTGGCCCGTTGCTGGAACAGCCCCAGTGAATCCAGGTCACCATAAGTCACGTTGCGGATGGACGTCTCGACGATCGTCGTGGTGACCGCGATCACTGCGGCTCTCTTGTCGAGGTTGCGATTGCGTACGACCTGTGTGATGGCCCGAGCGCAGGAAACTCGGTAGCCGTTCATCGCGTTTCGCATCTTTCCGGTCAACATGGTGTTGAGCTGGCCGGCGATGGTGTTGTCCGCTGCGGTCGCGCCGCCGGGAACACATTCGACAGTGTTCGGTTCAGCTGTGATGGACACCGATGTCGAAGGCGCCGATGCACCGGTCAGCCCGGCTCGGTCGTCCGGGGGACTTGCAAGTGCCGGGGTGGCTCCAGCGATCAGAGCGCATAGGGCCGCCGCTACAGTGAGGCCGCGACGTACTGCCATGGTCATGGGAATCCTCAGAGCGGCATGGAATGTGCGAGTGTGGTGTCTCATCCGGCGAACTCGCCGCCCCAGGAGTCGCGCTGGTTGGTTGCGCCGGGGCGCAGCCACCAGTGCTGCAGGCTGTTGTCGGTGCCGCGGGCGAAGGCGGTCAGCTCGTTGTTGAACACGATGGTGGT
>NZ_JBQQCB010000381.1:0-923 GCF_052246675.1 Nonomuraea sp. KM90
GGCACACTCGCCAAGCGCCGACGGCGAGCTCAACCCGTACACGAAGCCGACCTACTCTGGGAAGGCGCGCAGATCACCGGCTGCGGCGCCGTCATGGCCCGCCTGATCCGGGACGGCCAGCCCAGCGGCTGCTGCGGCGCCGGTCCCCGGCGTCGTCGGCGACAGGTACGGGCGGACGATGACCTCATCCTGCCGGAAAGGGGGCACGGTGGGGCCCCGGCATCCAGTGGACATCCCGGGGCGGGGTGCGGCATCGGGGTTCACATCGACCACGTCGACGGCTGGCTCGCCTGCCAACCGCCGCGCTCACGGGCCCTACGGCCCGTCGTAGAAGAGACGCCGTCTGGCGAGATGATCACCGACTCGTGCACGTCCCGCTCAGGATCAACGGATCGCCCCTGCTCCTGCCGACGTGTGTCGGACCCGCCGCTTGATGCAGGTTTTCCGCCGGCAGCAGCGCTCGATTGCCGCGCGGGCGGCGGCTTCGATCCGCTCAGCGGATTCGCGCCGGATGCCGCCGACCGGCCAGGCCGTGCCGGCCACTTCCACCGCCATGAGATGCGCATGCAACCGCCGCCCGCTCGCGTGTACCGCCTGGGCAGCGGCGGGGTCGACCAGGTCGATCACGGCCGCGGCGAGCATCCATCGTGAGCGCCATCGGGCGACCGCGATGCCACGCTCGGCGCTCGTCGCAGCGTCGCGCATGTCGGCCCGAAGCCGAGGGAGCGTGGCCGTCAGGGTGGATGCCCACCGACAGGCCAGCCGCCGGCCGGGCCACAGCCGGGCCCTGACCCTCCACCAACGGCCGGCGCAGCCGGCCACGGTCGCGGCAACAACTGTCCCGGTGATGCCTGCACGCATGTCCGGACCCTACGCGTCGACGGCTCAACGGCTGATCAGCGTTAACCCCTGCGTGATCAAAG
>NZ_JBQQCB010000382.1:0-909 GCF_052246675.1 Nonomuraea sp. KM90
GCGCCATCTCGCCGTTGTCGGTGCACGGACCGTCGGCGATGACCTGGTTGACCTCCACCCGGTCGCCCTCGGCCACGATCGGCTTCTGGTTGAACGAGGTGCCCTGGTTGGACCGCTTGAACTTGGCGACCCGGTAGGTCGTCCGGGTGCCGTCGTCGTTCATGACGGTGATGTAGTCGGCGGAGACCTCCTCCACCACACCGGCCTTCTCGGCGCTGATCACGTCGCCGGCGTCGGTCGCGGCACGGTATTCCATGCCGGTGCCGACCAGCGGCGCCTCGCTCTTGAGCAGCGGCACCGACTGGCGCTGCATGTTGGAGCCCATCAACGCCCGGTTGGCGTCGTCGTGCTCGAGGAAGGGGATCATCGCGGTGGCCACCGACACCATCTGGCGCGGCGACACGTCGATGTAGTCGACCTCCTCGGCACGGGCGAGCTCGGTCTCACCGCCCTTGGTGCGGACCAGGACGCGCGACTCGGCGAACGACCCGTCGGCGTTGAGCACCGTGTTGGCCTGCGCCTTGACGTAGCGGTCTTCCTCGTCGGCGGTGAGGTAGTCGATCTGGTCGGTCACCTTGCCGTCGACGACCTTGCGGTAGGGCGTCTCCACGAAGCCGAACGCGTTGATCCGGCCGTAGGAGGCCAGCGAGCCGATCAGGCCGATGTTCGGGCCTTCCGGGGTCTCGATCGGGCACATCCGGCCGTAGTGGGACGGGTGCACGTCACGGACCTCGAAGCCGGCCCGCTCACGGGACAGACCACCGGGACCCAGCGCGGACAGACGCCGCTTGTGCGTCAGGCCGGCCAGCGGGTTGGTCTGGTCCATGAACTGCGACAGCTGCGAGGTGCCGAAGAACTCCTTGATCGACGCCACGACCGGGCGGATGTTGATCAGGGTCTGCGGCGTGA
>NZ_JBQQCB010000383.1:0-909 GCF_052246675.1 Nonomuraea sp. KM90
TCACGCCGCAGACCCTGATCAACATCCGCCCGGTCGTGGCGTCGATCAAGGAGTTCTTCGGCACCTCGCAGCTGTCGCAGTTCATGGACCAGACCAACCCGCTGGCCGGCCTGACGCACAAGCGGCGGCTGAACGCGCTGGGCCCCGGCGGCCTGTCCCGCGAGCGGGCCGGCATGGAGGTGCGCGACGTGCACCCGTCCCACTACGGCCGGATGTGCCCGATCGAGACCCCGGAAGGACCGAACATCGGCCTGATCGGCTACCTCGCGTGCTTCGCCCGCCTCAATCCCTTCGGCTTCGTGGAGACGCCCTACCGCAAGGTCGTCGACGGCAAGGTCACCGAGCACATCGACTACCTCACCGCCGACGAGGAGGATCGGTACATCATCGCCCAGGCGAACTCCGCGCTGACGGAGGACGGCGGGTTCGCCGAGAGCCGGGTGCTCGTGCGGCGCAAGGGCGGCGAGTTCGAGCACGTCCGCTCGGACGAGGTGGACTACATGGACGTGTCGCCGCGCCAGATGGTGTCGGTGGCCACCGCGATGATCCCCTTCCTCGAGCACGACGACGCCAACCGGGCGTTGATGGGCGCGAACATGCAGCGCCAGTCGGTGCCGCTGCTCAGGAGCGAGGCGCCGCTGGTCGGCACCGGCATGGAATACCGTGCCGCGACCGACACGGGTGACGTGATCAGCGCCGAGAAGGCCGGTGTGGTGGAGGAGGTCTCCGCCGACTACATCACCGTGATGAACGACGACGGCACCCGGACGACCTACCGCGTGGCCAAGTTCAAGCGGTCCAACCAGGGCACCTCGTTCAACCAGAAGCCGATCGTGGCCGAGGGCGACCGGGTGGAGGTCAACCAGGTCATCGCCGACGGTCCGTGCACCGACAACGGCGAGATGGCGC
>NZ_JBQQCB010000384.1:0-893 GCF_052246675.1 Nonomuraea sp. KM90
CGACCAGGTAGCGCACCGTGCGGCGGGCGGTGTTCAGCCCTTCCAGGTGGGTCAGCAGGTCGTGGGTGGCGCCCGCGCCGTCCACCCGTACCAAGATCTTGGCCTGGCAGGAGTTCGGGATCTGGGCGAGCGCCTCGCGCAGCACCCGCAGATGGTCGGCCACGGTGTTACTGCCTGCGTTCCCAGGGCGCAGCAGCATCGCCAGCGCTTCTTGCGTGTTGGCGCACCAGCAGGCCAGCGGGTGAAAACCGTACGTCTTCTTGAACGTGACCGCCGCGCCGTTCTTGTCGGAGGCGGCGGTGATGACGGTGGCGTCGATGTCGATGACGATCCAGCCGCGCAGTCGTTTGCCGGCCACCGCCAGCCAGGGGAAGCCGCCCGGGCGCAGGTGCAGGAGTTGCCAGACGTGGCGGCGTATCTTCGCCCGGGTCGTGGCGATGCGGGCGAGCATCGGCTCGTCCAGGCCGGCCAGCGTGCGGTGGGTGGTGGAGTCCGACGGCGCGGTTCCGAACAGTGCCGCCTGGTGGGCCTGCAGCCGCTCGGCCTCCAGCATGCTGCGCGCGCCGCACACGATCGCGGTGGCCAGGCTGACCAGCACGTGCGCGCGGTCGCGCCAGGTCGCGCTCTGCCCATCCGGCCACAGTCCGCCGAGCGCGGCGGTCAGCCCCACCCGGTCGGCGAGCTTGTGCAGCAGGACCGCACCCGCGTGACCGACCAGACCTTTTCCATCCGCGGTGACAGACAACCGGCGGTCCCACCCGATACGCTCACTCACCAGAAAGGTGCACCTGCTTCTGCAGCGGATATGGCTTCGACACCCGAATCCTTGCAGTTCAGGGGCACCTTTTCTCATGTTCTAGAGCACAGCTACCGCCCCGGCTGAATAGCTGAGG
>NZ_JBQQCB010000385.1:0-878 GCF_052246675.1 Nonomuraea sp. KM90
TCGAGCGGCGGCACAGGGAAGCCGCCGGCCGTCGGCTCGTTGGACAGTTCCTCGAACTCGGCCTCCACCTGAGCCTTCTTCGCTTCCTTGCGCCGTTGGTTGACGGTGTCGAAGCGCATCCAGATGGCCAGGGCGCCGACCACGATCACCGCGCCGACCGCGATGCCGATCATCCGGTTGCCCTCGTTGACCACCACGTTGCGCACCGCGGCCACCAGCAGGATCCAGGCCAGGTTGACCGGGATCAGCACCTTCCAGCCCAGCGACATGAGCTGGTCGTAACGCACGCGCGGCAGCGAGGCCCGCACCCACACGATGAAGCAGAAGGTCAGCACGAACTTGATGAAGAACCACAGCGCCGGCACCCAGCCCGTGTGGGCCCACTCCCAGTCCATCGGCAGCGGCGCCCGCCAGCCGCCCAGGAACAGCGTCACGGCGATGCCGGAGGCGGTGAAGGTGTGCAGGTATTCGCCCATCATGATCAGGGCGAACTTCAGCGACGAGGAGTATTCGGTCTGGAAGCCACCGACCAGCTCGCCCTCGCCCTCGGGCAGGTCGAACGGGATCCGCGCGGCCTCACCGAACATGCAGATCACGTAGACCAGGAACGACGGGATCAGCAGCACCGCGAACCAGGTCTGCTCCTGCGCCTTGACGATCTCCGAGGTGGACAGCGTCCCGGCGAACAGGAAGATGGCCACGAACGACAGACCCATCGCGATCTCGTAGGAGACCACCTGGGCCGCCGAGCGCAGACCGCCCAGCAGCGCGTACGGCGAACGCGACGACCACCCGGCCAGCACCACGCCGTAGACCGACACCGCGCCCATGGCCAGCATGAACAGCACCGCCACCGGCAGGTCGACCAGCTGCAGCGG
>NZ_JBQQCB010000386.1:0-875 GCF_052246675.1 Nonomuraea sp. KM90
GCCAGCGCCTCCCGATCCACCAGCAACGCCTTGGCCGTCGCCTCCTGCACATTCATCACCGAACGGATCTGACCCGGGATCTTCGGCTCGATGTTGTGACACTGATCCAGCATGAACGCCACCTCATCGCGCAACCCGCCACCCCGGATCACCTCGAACATGATGCGGAACAACTGGAACGGATCCGCCGCCCCCACCATCAGATCGTCATCGGCGTAGAACCGCGAGTTGAAGTCGAACCCGCCCAGCCTGCCCTCCCGCAACAGGAACGCCACGATGAACTCGATGTTGGTCCCCGGCGCGTGATGCCCCGTGTCCACCACCACCTGCGCCTTCGGCCCCAGCTTCACACAATGCGCGTAAGCCGTCCCCCAATCAGGCACGTCGGTGGCGTAGAAGGCCGGCTCGAACAGCTTGTACTCCAGCAGGAACCGCTGCCCCTCCCCCAACCGGCCATACACCCGCGCCAGCGACTCCGCCAGCCGATCCTGCCGGGCCCGCAGATCATCCTGACCCGGATAATTGATGCCGTCGGAGAACCACAGCTTCAACGTGTCCGAACCGGTGGCATCCATGATGTCCACACACTCCAGCAGATGATCGGTCGCCTTGCGGCGCACCCGCGCCTGCGGATGAGTGACACTGCCCAGCATGTAGTCGTCATCCTGGAACACGTTGGAATTGATCGCACCGATCCCCACACCCAGCTCCCGCGCATGCCGAGCCAGATCGGCGTAATCATCCACCTTGTCCCACGGAATGTGCAGCGCCACCGTCGGCGCGATCCCGGTATACGCGTGCACCTGCGCCGCATCGGCCAGCTTCTCGTACGGATCCCGCGGCACCCCCCGCTGCGCGAAGACCTTGAACCGGGT
>NZ_JBQQCB010000387.1:0-853 GCF_052246675.1 Nonomuraea sp. KM90
CTCCTGCACGAACACGCCCAGGCCGTAGCCGGCCTTGGCCTCCGGGGTGCACATCTCGGCCAGCAGCTCGCTGGGCAGGAGCTTGCCGCCGACCAGCGCGGTGATGAAGGTGTGCAGGTCGCGGGTGGTGGAGATCATGTCGCCGCCGCTGGAGATCCAGGACGGGTTGTGCCGGGTGACGTCGATCGTGTGCTGCTCGCCGTCTTCGTCGTAGCGGTAGTAGGCGTGCGCGTGCGGCTCGGGGATGTCGGTCTGGGTGGTCGGCTGGACGGTGCCGGTCAGGCCGAGCGGTTCGAGGATGAGCCGGTGCATCTCCTCGGCGACCGGGCGGCCGGTGACCTTCTCGATCAGCAGCCGGGCCAGCACGTAGTTGGTGTTGGCGTAGCTCCAGTCGGTGCCCGGCTCGAAGCGGGCGGGCTTGGACAGGGCCAGGCATACCAGCTCTTCGGGCTGGTAGGTGTGGAAGCGGTTGTCCACCCACTCCTTGCCCGCGGGGGTGGCGGGGATGCCGGGCACGAACGTGCCGTCGGGGTCGAAATCGCCGGTGAAGTTGAACACGCCGCTGGTGTGCTGCAGCAGCATCCGCACCGTGATCCGCCGGTCCAGCCCGAACTCGGGCAGGTAGTCGTCCACCGGGGTGTCCAGCCCGATCTGGCCCTCGGCCACCAGCTGAAGCACCACGGTGGCGGTGAAGGTCTTGGTGTTGCTGCCGATCCGCACGTGCCCGTCGACCGGCGGCGCTTCGGTCCCGCCGAGCTCGGCCACGCCCGCGCTGCCGGTCCACTCGCCCCGCTCGTCGTTCACGCGGAGCGTCACCCCGACGAAGCCGGAATCGACCATCTCCTGGATGACC
>NZ_JBQQCB010000388.1:0-849 GCF_052246675.1 Nonomuraea sp. KM90
TGAGCCCTTTTCATCCTGAGTAGCGGCCTTCTTCCACCAGCTGCAGCACGAGGATCGCCTGCACGAGTGCGGTCGCGCGATGCGGGCAACAGCGCAGCCTGGTCAGCACCTTCCAGGACTTCAGGGTCGCGACGGCACGCTCGCCGATGGCCCGGATACGGGCATGAGCGCGGTTAACGTCCCGCTGTCCCGGCGACAACCAGGGCCGATGGCGGTGCCTTTTGAAGGGTGTGCGGATCGTGCCGCCCGCGCCTTGATAGCCCTTGTCCGCAAAGGTCTTCACGCCGGCGCTGGTCAAGGCGTCGATCAGGCCCACCGCCCGAGCAGCGCTTACGTCGTGGGTGGCGCCCGGCAGTGCAGGGGAGGCCCACACCAGCCGGCCCACCGGGTCGGCCAGCAGTTGCACGTTCATCCCGTGCTGCTTGTGTTTGCCGCTGTAGTACGGGCGTTCATCGGCGAGGCGGTCGATGGGGATGAGGGTGCCGTCCAGGATGGTGTAGGCCAGCCGGGATGCCCGCTCGGCGGCGGCGTGCACGTCGTCGGCCAGGACAGCCAGGAGATCGACGGCTTCGCGGATGTAGCGCCAGGCCGTGGTGGTGCCGATGGCGAAGCCGGCGATCGCCAGGCGAGCGTAGGTATCGCCGTTACGCAGGTGAGCCAGGACCAGCAGGGCTTGCCGGGCCGGGTCTAACTTGCGCCACCGAGAGCGGCGTTCGACACGCCGGGTGCGGATGAGTTCGGCCAGGCGGATCAGGGTGTGGTTGGACAGTGGAATGGAGGCACGGTAAGACAGCAACGAGGCTCCCGGTTGGGGCATCGGATCTTGGTCGACTGCTGTCTTATCGGGAG
>NZ_JBQQCB010000389.1:0-844 GCF_052246675.1 Nonomuraea sp. KM90
CCTCGGCCAGTGGCACGCCGGTTGCGGCGATCGCGCAGTTGGTCGCGGCCGATGAGGACACCGTGCGAGACGTCATCCATGCCTTCAACGAGCGGGGGCTGTCCGCGCTGGACCCTAAGTGGGCGGGTGGCCGTCCCCGCCGCATCACCTCGGGCGATGAGGACTTCATCGTCGCGATGGCCAGGACGCGCCCGGAGAAGCTGGGCCGGCCCTTCACCCGGTAGAGCATCCGCAAACTCGTCGACTACCTGGCCGACAACCCGGTGCGGACCGTGCTGGTCGGGCGTGAGCGGCTGCGGCAGTACTTACGCGAGCACAAGATCTCCTTCCAGCGCACCCGGACCTGGAAGGAGTCCACCGACCCCGACCGGGACGCCAAGCTGGACCGGATCGAGGAGGTCACCACGCGCTTCCCGCAGCGGTGCTTCGCCTTCGACCAGTTCGGGCCACTGTCCATCCGGCCTCAGCCCGGCTCCGGCTGGGCGCCCGAGGGCAAACCCGAACGACAACCGGCCACCTACACGCGCACCCATGGCGTGCGCTACTTCCACGGCTGCTACAGCCTGGGCGATGACCAGTTGTGGGGAGTCAACCGTGAGCGCAAGAGCGGCGCCAACACCCTGGCCGCGCTCAAGAGCATCCGCCACGCCCGCCCGGACGGCGCACCGATCTACGTCATTCTGGACAACCTGTCGGCCAACAAGACCCCCGCCATCCGCGCCTGGGCCGCCGCGCACAAGGTCGAGCTGTGCTTCACCCCGACCAGCGCCTCCTGGGCCAACCCGATCGAAGCGCAGTTCGGACCGCTGCGCACCTTCGTGATGAGCAACTCCGACCATCCCAA
>NZ_JBQQCB010000390.1:0-835 GCF_052246675.1 Nonomuraea sp. KM90
TCCTCCAGCCCCTCGGGCTCGCCCGCGGCCACCATCGAGTCGAGTTGCGGCCTGGTCTCCTGCCACCACGCCCAGAAACCGGCGATGGCCTCGTCAGGCCCTTCGGCCCCTTCGTCTGCGTCCTTGCGCCCGAACAGTCGCATGCCCGAATCCTCGCAGACCCGGGCCATGGTCGTGCACTCCTGTCCGGACAGTACGCTGGACAGGTCATGGGACTGCGTGTGCTTGCCGCCATGTCGGGCGGCGTCGACTCCGCCGTGGCCGCCGCTCGGATAGCCGAGGCCGGTCACGACGTCACTGGTGTCCATCTCGCCCTGTCCGCCAACCCCCAATCCCATCGCACGGGAGCCAGGGGTTGCTGCACGATCGAGGACTCGCGCGACGCTCGCCGCGCCGCCGACGTGATCGGCATCCCGTTCTACATCTGGGACATGGCCGAGCGTTTCCAGCGCGACGTGATCGAGGACTTCGTGGCCGAATACGCCGCCGGTCGCACCCCCAACCCGTGCCTGCGCTGCAACGAGAAGATCAAGTTCGCGGCGGTGCTCGACCGGGCGCTGGCCCTGGGCTTCGACGCGGTCGCCACCGGCCACCACGCCAAGCTGGTCGACGGGGTGCTGTCCAGGAGCGTCGACGCGGGCAAGGACCAGTCCTACGTCCTCGGCGTGCTGACCCGCGAGCAACTCGGCCACGCGATCTTCCCGCTGGGCGACTCGACCAAGGCCGAGGTGCGCGAGGAGGCCGCCAGGCGCGGCCTGACCGTCGCCGACAAGCCCGACAGCCACGACATCTGCTTCATCGCCGACGGCGACACGCGCGGCTTCCTGGCCGAGCG
>NZ_JBQQCB010000391.1:0-832 GCF_052246675.1 Nonomuraea sp. KM90
GCTCACGCCGGGACAGATCGATGCCGAGCTCCTCCGCCGCGCGGAAGACGTCCTCGTCGGTGTCGCGCATCTCGATGGACATGCCGTCGCTGGAGAGCACCTCGACGTTGAGGCACAGCGACTGCATCTCCTTGATGAGGACCTTGAAGGACTCGGGGATGCCCGGCTCGGGGATGTTCTCGCCCTTGACGATGGCCTCGTAGACCTTCACCCGGCCGATGACGTCGTCGGACTTGATGGTCAGCAGCTCCTGCAGGGCGTAGGCGGCGCCGTACGCCTCCAGCGCCCAGACCTCCATCTCACCGAAGCGCTGGCCACCGAACTGGGCCTTACCGCCGAGCGGCTGCTGGGTGATCATGGAGTAGGGGCCGGTCGACCGAGCGTGAATCTTGTCGTCGACCAGGTGGAGCAGCTTGAGGATGTAGACGTAGCCGACCGCGATCGGATACGGGAACGGCTCACCACTGCGGCCGTCGAACAGCCGGGCCTTCCCGCTGCTCTCCACCAGCCGTTCCCCGTCACGGTTGGGAACGGTGCTGCCGAGCAACCCGACGATCTCCTCCTCCCGCGCGCCGTCGAAGACCGGGGTCGCCATGTTGGTGCGCGGGGCGACCTTCTCGAAGCCCTTGTCACGCAGCCGCTCGGCCCACGCCTCCTCGATCCCGGAGATGTCCCAGCCCCTGGCGGCGATCCACCCCATGTGCATCTCCAGGACCTGGCCGACGTTCATCCGGCCGGGCACGCCGAGCGGGTTGAGGATGATGTCGACCGGGGTGCCGTCCTCCAGGAACGGCATGTCCTCGACCGGCAGGATCTTGGAGATGACGCCCTT
>NZ_JBQQCB010000392.1:0-828 GCF_052246675.1 Nonomuraea sp. KM90
AAGGTGTCGAGCGGTGTTCCTAGTGACACGGATCGGACTTCCTTGTGCCACCACCGCGAACGCCGCTTACCTGGCCTGTTGCCCATAACCGTGTCACCAGCACCACCAGGAACTGCGGAACTCCGGTCCGGAGGCAAGCCGGTTTCACGCATAAGCTCGTTGATCCGGTCCGGGTCGCTCCCCCACCGAGTGCCTGGCAGGTGCGGCGTGAAGCTGGTGACGACCTTGCCATCTACCGCGTACACGAACCTGTCCGCCGCATAATCGTGCCGTCCCACGGCCGCCACCGCGCATCCCCGAAACAGCCCGGTCAACGGCTCGGCCAGCACCGCCTGGAAACCCCGCAGTTCGACGGCCACGCCCCACTCACCGGCTTGGACGACGCCGACATAGTCGTCGTCGGTCATCGCTATGGACTTCCAGACCTTGACACGGAGTTCATGGAAGGTCATCTCTCGCCCTGGGCGTCCGGCCCCGAAGCGTCGCAGCACCTCGGCAGGTTCGAGCCTGCGAAAAAAGGACACGCAGAAAATCTCGCCAAGCAGATCGTCGCGGTCTCCTCGCGAGGCTTCCAACCAACGGAACGGGGCGAGGGGATCGGCCACCGCAACCTCCTTTGATAGTTTTACAGCGCGTGACCGATCGGACCGGGAAATGGCTCCCACCTGCGGCGTAAGCGCGTCTCACCACCATGCAGGCCATGATCTAATCCGTTCATAGGTTTTCGGACTTTCTGGGATGGTCTGTGGGACGATTCATGCATGGCGAGGTTGGGACGGCGGGCCAGCTATGAGGAGCGTCTACGGGCGTGTCAGCTGATCGAGAGCG
>NZ_JBQQCB010000393.1:0-814 GCF_052246675.1 Nonomuraea sp. KM90
ACACCCACCACCGACCTGACCACCACCCGGGACGCGGCCCCTGCCCAGGACGCGGCCCCTCCCCAGGATCCGGCTTTCGCACAGCACGCGGCTCCCGTCCGGGACGCAACGTCCCACCAGAACGCGACCCCGCCCTCGGCGTCGGCCCCGGAGCAGGGTCCGGTCTGGGGGGATCCGAACACAGACCAGGCGCGGCTGTTCAATGCGTCCCTGGAGATCCTGATCTCGCTCGGCGATCCGCGCTGGCGTGAGCCGTTCATGGCCGCCCTCGTAGCGGGCCGGGCCGGCTCCGACCTCCTGAACCTGCTCATCGACACCGGCGTCCCCTCCGACCCCGCCCTGCTCGGCGCGGTGCGGCGGCGGCTGACGGCGTTGCCGTCCGAGCAGCCCGGGGAAGGCGGCGACTACGACGCGCTCCTCACCAGAACCCGGTGGCACAACGAGCTGAACGCCCTGACCAGGCTGCTGCACCGCTGGGGCCCGGCCGCGGCCGCCGCGGTGCCCGAGCTCACGCCGCTCATCGCGGACGACCGCTGGTGGGCCGTACGCGCGCTCGCCGCGATCGGCCCCGCGGCCGGGGCGGCGGTACCCGCCCTGACCCGAGTCCGCGACGACCCGAAGGTGTCCTGGAGGCAGCGCCTCGAGTGCGCGCAGGCCCTCGCCGCGATCACCGGCGACCCCGGCCGGCTGGCCGCCTGCGTCGCCGAGGCCGCCGCCGGCGGTGAGCCCGTGCCGGCCGCGCAGGCGGCGCTGCGTCACGGGCTGCCCCTGGACGGCCTGCTCCCCGCGTTACGAGACCTCGCCACCGGCCCGG
>NZ_JBQQCB010000394.1:0-812 GCF_052246675.1 Nonomuraea sp. KM90
ACGTACGAGGTGTCCTTCTGATTTGGGTTGCTGGAGCGTAGAGAACTCCCATCTTCCCAGGCCAAAGGGCACCTCGCCCTATTTCACGGTTCTTTTGTCAGATTCCCAGCGGTGGATCCAGGCTGAGGCAAATCTGATCAATAAGGTTGCTGCAGTTTATGGCTACTGTTTAGGGCGCTCGTCCAGTCATGGCTGATCATGGAGATCATCCGCTGCACAGATATCCGATCCGCTTTGGACAACTCTTCATGGTGAACTGATGGCTGAGCGTTGAGAGCAGTCCAGTCCTGTATGTACCGGTTCATGGCGGCCTTGAGATTACCCTGCTTGCTGGTGTTCTGGAACGCAAGTTCATCATCGTCCAGTAGCCAGTTGACCATGCCAATTACATTGGCGATCTCATGTGCCTGCCACCGGCGGCTTCCGTGGCACAGAACGTACAACAGTTGTTTGTAGAAGAGCTCTCCAACAGCAGGGGCATACCGGGCCCAAGCCCTACGTTTGAACATCAGGTGCCTTCGGAACCGACTACGGTTGCCGCGAGTTGCCATGGTCACCGGCTTCATTCCTCTGAGCACCCAGAGTTCGGCAAGTCCCGCGGACCGCTCCTGGGTTCCGCCCACGAAATGCTCCAACGCGTTGACAACGAGTTGAGTCTCTCTGGTGCGCCGGCCGGTGCCGAGACTAACCTCGATTCTTCAGCGGGCGGTGCTGTGTGAGTGGCTCCGCGATTTGCCCGTAATGTCCCCGACGCGGTTGGGGCGGGCCGTCGCATGACGCTGCGGGGGCGCCGGGTTCCACGGACCCGGAGC
>NZ_JBQQCB010000395.1:0-808 GCF_052246675.1 Nonomuraea sp. KM90
CAACGGCCGGCACCTCGTCTACGCCACGACCCACGACACCGGCACGAGATGGGGCTCGATGAACTTCAGCCTCTTCACCAACTGGTCCGACATGGCCTCGGCCAGCCAGAACACCATGTCCTCCTCGACCGTCGCACCCACCCTCCTCTACTTCGCCCCCAAGAACATCTGGGTGCTCGCCTACCAGTGGGGCGGCACCGCCTTCTCCTACCGGACCTCCACCGACCCCACCAACCCGAACGGCTGGTCAGCACAGCAGGTGCTCTTCTCCGGAAGCATCTCCGGCTCCAGCACCGGCCCCATCGACCAGACCCTCATCGGCGACAGCACCAACATGTACCTGTTCTTCGCCGGCGACAACGGCAAGATCTACCGGGCGAGCATGCCCCTCGGCAACTTCCCGGGCAGCTTCGGCACCACCTCAACAGTGATCATGAGCGACACCACGAACAACCTCTTCGAAGCCGTCCAGGTCTACAAACTCCAGGGCCAGAACCGCTACCTCATGATCGTCGAAGCCATCGGCGCCCAAGGACGCTACTTCCGCTCCTTCACCGCCACCAGCCTCAACGGCACCTGGACCCCCCAGGCCGCCACCGAGAGCAACCCCTTCGCCGGCAAGGCCAACAGCGGCGCCACCTGGACCAACGACATCAGCCACGGCGAACTCATCCGCACCAGCGCCGACCAGACCATGACCATCGACCCCTGCAACCTGCAACTGCTCTACCAGGGCCGCAGCCCCAACTCCGGCGGCGACTACGGCCTGCTGCCCTACCGGCCAGGCGTGCTGACACTGCAGCGCTGA
>NZ_JBQQCB010000396.1:0-805 GCF_052246675.1 Nonomuraea sp. KM90
ATTGCGCCTTATGTTCTAGTAGGTGTCTCGCCAGGTTGGGGTGGTCTCGTCCGTTATGCGTTTGGTGAGATTGTCGATCGAGGCGATGTAGATCATCGCTTCAGAGCTGGCGGGCAGAGTTTCGTAATCGCGGGTTAGGCGTCGTCGTAACATAAGCCATCCGAGGCTGCGTTCCACTACCCAGCGCCTTCTAACGACGTGGAAGCCGCGGATGTCGGGGTTTCTGTTGACGACTTGCACGTCGATTCCGAGGCGGGCTCCATGTTCGACTGCTGCGTTCTTGAATCCGGTGTCGACCCAGGCTTTGGTGATGGTTGGGTATGTCTCCTTGACGGTGTTGAGCAGTTGTATTCCTATGGCGTTTTCGGAGAGGCTTGCGGCGGTGACGGTGACGGCGAGTAGGAGGCCAAGCGCGTCTGTGACGATGCCTCGCTTCCGGCCGATGATCTTCTTGGCGGCGTCCGTTCCCTGGCTTGTCAGGGGTACGTTGGTGGAGGTCTTGACGCTCTGGGTGTCGATCATGGAGGCGGTCGGCTCGGGCTCGCGGCCGGCCTTGACGCGGGCCAGTCCGGTCAGGTCGTAGTTGAGTTGGGCGAGTATCCCTTCGTCGCGCCAGGCCGCGTAGTAGGCGTATACGGTGTTGTACGACGGGAAGTCATGCGGTAGGTATTTCCAGGCAATTCCCGTGCGGTTGACATAGAGAATCGCATTGAAGACGTCCCGTAGTTCGACGGAGGCTGGCTGGCCGGTGGGCCGACGGTCGAGTCTGGCCTGGCGCCAGGTGGTCAAGGTGGGTTCGATTAAG
>NZ_JBQQCB010000397.1:0-794 GCF_052246675.1 Nonomuraea sp. KM90
TCCCGCGGGGCGCTCTGCTCCTTGAGCCGCTGGACGACTGCCGCCAACTCCAGCAGACCTTCGATGCCAATCATCGCAGCTCCAGGCCCTAACAGCTATATAGGTGCACTGTAGAAAGCTGCTTGAATTGGCCTACCGGCAGATCAAGACCTTCCAGCGTGGCCCCACGCAGGTACTGCGCTCGGCCTGCCCGGAGCTGGTCCGTCAGGAGGTCTGGGCGCACCTGGTCGTTCACCACTGCCTGGCTCGGATCGTCATGCGCTTGGCCGAAGCAGGAGGCCTCGACCCGGATCGGATCTGCTTCGTCAAGGTCCTCAAGCACGTCCGGCGTAGTGTTATCCGGCAGTGCGTCGAGACACCGGTGAAGCTGAAGATGTTTCTGACGAGCATGGCCGCCAAGGTCGGCCGCAAGCTCGACAACGGCGCTCGAAGACTACGTGAGGCCGACCGGGCGGTTCCTTAAACGCCCGGAGTCCAAGTACGGGCCCCGCTACCGAACCAGTCGGGGTCATCCCGCTGTCCGGCCCACCAGAAGAGTCCCGGTAAAGATCATCGAGCCCGTGATGATTGAGTGAGTCAAGCAACGGCATTGGGTGCCCGGCGGGAAATGGCAGACCATGACCATCAGTCCGGTCTCGGCGGCGAACGCGGCCAATTCGGCTTTCCGGAGCCGGTAGCGGTAGCTGTTCGAACCGCCCGCATCCGCGGTGATCAGCAGCCGAGACGCGCTTGGATAGTCGGCTTGGCCACGCGCCTGCCACCAGCGGCGGATCGAGGCGACCGCGAAAGCCGCG
>NZ_JBQQCB010000398.1:0-792 GCF_052246675.1 Nonomuraea sp. KM90
CGCCCGACTAGACGACGGCCTCATGACGACCATAGAGCTACGGCGTCGGCGGGTAACCACTCCCGATTTTCAGCCCGGAACGGGCTCCGCGCAGCGGAAATGGGACTAGACGAGTAAGTCCTAAGTCTGGTTAGTGGTCGTAGGCGATCAGTGATCGGGTGATGGGCTGGCCGGTCGCGCGGTTGTGCCAGATGGCGGCGGTCAGGGCGAGGATGCGCTGGGCGATTCTGGCTCCGACGCCGGTGACGGTCCTGGCGCCGTGGAGTTCCAGGTCGAGCTGGCCTTTGAGGGTGTCGTTGACGGACTCGATGAGCTGGCGGATCGGTTTGAGCAGGTGCTCGCCGGGGCGGGGTGTGCGGTTGCGGTAGGACGGGCGCAGCAGTCGTACCCCGCGCTCGGCCAGGAAGGCGTCCAGTGCGGCGGAGATGTAGCCCTTCTCGGCGATGATCAGAAGGCCGGGCCGGTCGGTGAGCAGGTGTGGGTCGTGCTCACAGATGGCCATCAGCACCTGTCGTTCGTCGATGTTCGGGGTGGTGGCTTTGGAGGTCTCCACCAGCACCGTTTGTAGGTCAGTGCTGACACCACCCGGACCAGGAGGGCACCCTAGTGTTGGTGGGAGTTGACACCACCCTGGCGGGCGCGCAAGCGGAGCGAGTCCGAGCAGATTGAGCGGAGGTGGGCGCACGTCGGCGACGAAGCTCCTGGTACTCGGTATCGTGCACCTCTCCGGCGGCGCGCATGGCTACCAGGTGCGGTCCGAACTGCAGAGCTGGGGTGCGGAGAGTTGGGCCA
>NZ_JBQQCB010000399.1:0-789 GCF_052246675.1 Nonomuraea sp. KM90
CCATGGCAGGCTCCCAGCGCCCGACTAGACGACGGCCTCATGACGACCATAGAGCTACGGCGTCGGCGGGTAACCACTCCCGATTTTCAGCCCGGAACGGGCTCCGCGCAGCGGAAATGGGACTAGATGGTTGATTCCGATGGCTGAGGTTCGGCGGTCGCCTGCGGACTACGGCGAGGGTGTTCAAGATCGATTTGTAACGGAAGACCCGAACACGGTTCGGCGATGAACCGTGATGATGGTCGGCCATCCCGTACATGAGCAATCATCACGGCGTGCTGAGCCAGGTGTAGAGGTGCTGGATTGTCATATTCCGGGCCTTGGTTACCGATCATGGTTGGGGCTGCCTCCTTATTGCTGAGACCCGCTGCTGGGTCTCGAGGGAGGAGGACGGCATGGACGTGGCCGCTGCCGCGCAGATGGCGACTGCGGTGTTGGGGATGACGGAGCAGTGCTTCCGTTCCTGCGCCGTCGCCGCATGACCCGCCGGGACGCGTATCTGCGACAGTCCGAACCGACTCCTGTCTGTGGCACGTGCGGCCGACGCCTGGGCAAGGCGGGCGATGAGCAGTCATGACGGGCAAAGGGAGCCGGATCGGACGTACGCGTCTTTGGCCATGGGCTCCAGCAAGCCCATGGCCGCTGGCACAGTGAGCTAATTCCGTGCGCCCAGCAGAACAGGAGGTGAAGCCGTGACATAGCGGCTCATCTTGTTGTTCGTAAGCTCGTCGTCGCTTGCCGGTGGAAGTCCGGTCCGGGTAGGTGCCAGGAGGCCCGGTAGCAGGCTGG
>NZ_JBQQCB010000400.1:0-788 GCF_052246675.1 Nonomuraea sp. KM90
GCCGTCGCACGCGCCGGCCGGTGGCAGCGTCGCCCAGGGGCTGACACCCCCGTCGGTGACCTCCCCGGCCCTGCCCGGCACTCCCTTCGACGCCGCGGCCCGCCCGGAGGGCGCTCCCGCGCTGACCCTGGCCGAGGTACGCGGCCAGGACGTGTCCCCGGCCGACTTCGGCGGCGCCGTGGCGAACCTGCGCTGGTCCGGGGCCGACCGGCTCCTCATCCAGCTCCCCGCCACGGCCGACCAGCACGTCCGCGTCCTGGTGGAGGACCCGGGCGCGGGGCTCACCGGCCGTACCGAGCTGCGGTCGGGCACCGCGCAGGACCCGCACGTGCTCCGGATCGGGCCGCGCGTGGACCCGCACGTGGTGTCGTCCGTGCTCGTGCACGAGATCTCGCACGTCGCCCAGGAACGCGCCGCGGCGGCGGCCGGGGCCCGGCAGGGGGTGGTCAGGGCGTCGCTGTCGGAGCACCACGCCGTCGAGGGCACCGACCACTGCCTGACCCCACGGATGGACGAGCACGCGCACCTGTCGCGGAAGTGGCGCGCGGCGGCGGACCCGGCGGCCCGGGAACGGCTCGCCGAGGCCATCACCGCCATCGCCGCCGACCTCGAACGCCGCGGCCACACCCCGCCCCCACCCCCGTGGGGCTCCCGCGCACCGGCCGCCGCCGTCCTTCCGGGACCCGCCGACGGCCCCGCGCCCTTCGGGCCGGGCGGGGTGGACCCCGCTCGTTCCTGGATCGCCGGGCTGGCCGGCGTCGCGGGGGTCGCCTCGATCGCGCCCGGGG
>NZ_JBQQCB010000401.1:0-824 GCF_052246675.1 Nonomuraea sp. KM90
CCATCGCCCGGCTGCCCGCCACCGCCTGGCAAGAGTCCATCACCCAGGACGGTGACCTGCAGCCCGGCTACCACGTGGCCGAACTGACCGGCCTCAACCAGCGCCAAGGCTGGCCCGCGGGCATGCGACTGCTGGTGCGCCGGGTCCGCCCCTCGGCCCGGCACCGCAAGAACCTCACCGCGCTCGAACTGCGGACCGGCTGGAAGTACTCGATCATCGTCACCAACATCGGCCGCATGTGGGGCATCGCCGGCTCCCACCACCCGCAATGGCTGGACGCGCTGGCCCGCGCGCACGCCGTGGTCGAGGACCGGGTCCGCGCCGACAAGGCGATGGGCCTTGCCAACCTGCCCAGCAAGGACTGGACCATCAACGCCGGCTGGATGCTCGCCGCCAACCTCGGCCACGACCTGGACTGCTGGCTGCGCCTGCTGACCCTGCACGACCAGGACGGACTGACCCACGCCGAACCCGACACCATGCGCTACCGGCTCTACCACCTGCCCGCCCGGCTGGCCGCCCACGCCCGCCGCCGCCACCTGCGCCTCGAACGCACCTGGCCCTGGGCCCAAGCCTTCGTCCTGGCCTGGCAGCGCCTCACCGACCTGCCCGCTCTCGCCTGAGAGCCGGACCCGACCGCGACGATCCAGGAAGGAGCCTGCTCCGGGTCCGTGGAACCCGGCGCCCCCGCAGCGTCATGCGACGGCCCGCCCCAACCGCGTCGGGGACATTACGGGCAAATCGCGGAGCCACTCACACAGCACCGCCCGCTGAAGAATCGAGGTTAGTCTCGGCACCGGCCGGCGCACCAGAGAGACTCGAGG
>NZ_JBQQCB010000402.1:0-784 GCF_052246675.1 Nonomuraea sp. KM90
TCTCCAGGACCTGGCCGACGTTCATCCGGCCGGGCACGCCGAGCGGGTTGAGGATGATGTCGACCGGGGTGCCGTCCTCCAGGAACGGCATGTCCTCGACCGGCAGGATCTTGGAGATGACGCCCTTGTTGCCGTGGCGGCCGGCCAGCTTGTCGCCGTCGGTGATCTTACGCTTCTGGGCCACGTAGACGCGGACCAGCTCGTTGACACCGGGCGGCAGCTCGTCGCCCTCCTCGCGGCTGAACACGCGTACCGCGATGACCTTGCCCTGCTCGCCGTGCGGCACCTTCAGCGAGGTGTCGCGGACCTCACGGGCCTTCTCGCCGAAGATCGCGCGCAGCAGCCGCTCCTCCGGGGTCAGCTCGGTCTCGCCCTTCGGGGTGACCTTGCCGACCAGGATGTCGCCGGGCACGACCTCGGCGCCGATCCGGATGATGCCGCGCTCGTCGAGGTCGGCCAGGACCTCCTCGGAGACGTTCGGGATGTCCCGGGTGATCTCCTCGGGGCCCAGCTTGGTGTCACGGGCGTCGACCTCGTGCTCCTCGATGTGGATCGAGGACAGGACGTCGTCCTGGACCAGCCGCTGGGACAGGATGATCGCGTCTTCGTAGTTGTGGCCCTCCCACGGCATGAACGCCACGAGCAGGTTCTTGCCCAGCGCCATCTCGCCGTTGTCGGTGCACGGACCGTCGGCGATGACCTGGTTGACCTCCACCCGGTCGCCCTCGGCCACGATCGGCTTCTGGTTGAACGAGGTGCCCTGGTTGGACCGCTTGAACTTGGC
>NZ_JBQQCB010000403.1:0-773 GCF_052246675.1 Nonomuraea sp. KM90
CGCCGCTTGTGCGTCAGGCCGGCCAGCGGGTTGGTCTGGTCCATGAACTGCGACAGCTGCGAGGTGCCGAAGAACTCCTTGATCGACGCCACGACCGGGCGGATGTTGATCAGGGTCTGCGGCGTGATCGCCTCGACGTCCTGCGTGGTCATCCGCTCGCGGACGACGCGCTCCATACGGGCCAGGCCCAGGCGGACCTGGTTCTGGATGAGCTCGCCGACACTGCGCAGGCGGCGGTTGCCGAAGTGGTCGATGTCGTCGACCTCGACGATGACCTCACGGTCGTTGGCACCCGGCATCGACTCCTCGCCCGCGTGCAGGCGGACGATGTACTCGATCGTGGCGACGATGTCGTCCTCGGTCAGGGTGCCCAGCGTGATCTCGGCGTCGACGCCCAGCTTCTTGTTGATCTTGTAGCGGCCCACCTTGGCGAGGTCGTACCGCTTGGGGTTGAAGTAGAGGTTCTCCAGCAGGGTCTGCGCCGACTCCTTGGTCGGCGGCTCACCGGGCCGCAGCTTGCGGTAGATGTCGAGCAGGGCGTCATCCTGGCCGGCCGTGTGGTCCTTCTCCAGGGTGGCCCGCATCGACTCGTACTGGCCGAAGCGCTCGAGGATCTGCTCGTTGGTCCATCCCAGTGCCTTGAGAAGCACGGTGACGGCCTGCTTGCGCTTGCGGTCGATGCGCACACCGACGCTGTCGCGCTTGTCGATCTCGAACTCGAGCCAGGCACCCCTGGACGGGATGACCTTGCAGCCGTAGAGGTCCTTGTCGGA
>NZ_JBQQCB010000404.1:0-769 GCF_052246675.1 Nonomuraea sp. KM90
TCCCAGATGTGAGAGGTGCACTGAGGATCGGCAGAATCGGTGAAGCGTTGACAGGGCAACGGTTGGCAGCCGTTGCGGCGTTGCGTCGGTGCTGCGGTCCTGGCTGTGACGGGCCCGGATGGAGGGCAGGAGCGGCGTTGCTGGCGCAGCTGCCGGCCCGAGTGCTACGGCCTCGAGTGCACGCCGGGACGTTGTCGGCGGACAATGAGTCAGCGCGTGGAAGGTGGGCTCCTGAAAGCCGCAGCATCTTCCAGGAGCCCAGGTTGAGTGGATGCATCGCTGAGATGGACACGCTCAGCGCGGCGGGTGTCTATGCGCGCGGCGTCACACCGATGGATCAGTGCGGCGATTCCCTCGGCCCGACAGCCATTTCGGCTAGACGTAGGTTCTCGGTGCGCAGTTCGTGAAGCTCGCTCTCCGCTCGCTCCAGTGCCTCCTGAGCGGCACGAAGGCGGCCGGGGTAGGAGCGACTGGCCAGCACCTGCTGGGCGATACCGAGAATGTCGGCGACGCGTCCGTCACTGCTGCTGGACGGTTCTGCCTGCGAGGCTTGGCTGACTATGTCATGCAGGGCGTCGTCATAGGCGATGGCTTCGGTCTGGAGTTGACGTATCTCGATCGTGCGGTTGCGCAGTTCGGCTCTGAGAGGGCGGTCTGTGGGCCCCTGCCCCTGATGTCGTAGTGTGATCGAGTGAATCTGTAGCGTTATGCCTAGCTGGTGGGCGTGAACGTGTTGAGATAGCCGGGTGAGTGAACGCAAGCCGTACGC
>NZ_JBQQCB010000405.1:0-755 GCF_052246675.1 Nonomuraea sp. KM90
CGGCCTGCAGGTCCACGTCGTCCCGTTCGAGGCGGCACGCCTCGCCTTGGCGCATGCCGGTCACGGCCAGCAGCCCGATCAGTGTCTTCCAGGTCGCCGCCCGCAGCGCCGGCGGGAGAGCGCCGGCAGCGCTCATGAGCGCGGAGACCTCCTTTGGGGAGTAGAGATAGGGCGGGATCCGCCGGTAACGGCGTGACAGCACGTCGGCGGGCGGGACGTCGGTGGCCGGCTCCAGCACCTGCAGGTGCCGGGCGAAGATCCGCACGACGTCGAGCCGCCGGGCCTGGTAGGCCTCGTCGCCGCTGCCCCGCGTGGTCTGGGTCGCCCACTCGATCGCCAGGTCGGCTGTCACGTGATCGGCGCAGCGCTCCTCGCAGAACCGGACGAAGCTCATCAGGTGCCGGCCCTGCGTGGTGAGCCTGAATCCGAGCGCGCGGCGCATCGCCAGATACTCCTCGGCCCTGGCCCGCAGCGCGCTCACCGGCCGACCCCGGGCCACGGGCGCGCCAGCGGGCGCAAGGCGTCCTGGTCGACCTTGGCATAGAGCGCCGTGGACAGCTGGCTGCGGTGCCGCAGCACCTGCCCGACCTCGGGCAGCGACGCGCCGGCCCGCAGCATCTCGCTCGCCAGCGCGTGACGGAGCCGGTGCGCGCCACGGCGTTCGAGCCCGGCCCGGTCGCAGGCCCGGCCCATGACAGCGCGGACCGCCTCCGGCGTCAGCTGCCGGTAAGGCCGCCGTACTGTCACGAACACCG
>NZ_JBQQCB010000406.1:0-747 GCF_052246675.1 Nonomuraea sp. KM90
CCGGCAACGAGTCGACTCTCCGGCAGCGCGTCAGAGCGGTCACGGCTTCCCTATCGCACCGGCTTCAGTACCGCCTGCAGGAGCACGACGCCCTCGCCGTACTTGTCCTTCAGCCGTTGCTGGAGCTCCTCACTGGCCACCCAGACGCCCACGACCACCTGCTCCTTCATGACGTCGACGGAAGTCGAGGTGAAGGGCTGGCCCAGATCGTCGCCGATGAACTCCTGGATCTGCCGCAGCGTTTCCTGGCTGCGCCGGGCCTGGCTGACGCAGAGCGCGCCACCCCAGCTCTCCCGGATCCACGCCTCCCTGCCGGCCAGGTCGCCCGTGAACTTCACGTTCAGCACCAGCTTGGTCGGGTCGTTGGCGTACTTCTCCGACCACTCCCGCTTGCTGCCGTCGTAGCCGGGGATCGAGTCCAGATAGCTCTGGTCCAGCCACACCCCGCCCACGGCCTCCTCATTCTGCAGCCGCTGCTGAGTCGCCTGGAGCGCTTCCTGGGTGGCCTTGGCGGGATCAGCCGGCCGCCAGCCGCCCTCCGGGACGGGGCACGGGCTGTCGAACCTGTGCTCCTCCGGCCTGCCCTGGACCGCCGCCCCTGGTGGTTCGGTCAGGGTCAGCCGGGAGCCGTCCCAGGTGCCGACCACCCGATACTGACCCCACTTCGTACCCTGGACGCTCTCGTGCTCAACCTTGGACCAGTCCCAGCCGACGATGTCCGGCCCACTGCACTGGGGTGGCAGCGAC
>NZ_JBQQCB010000407.1:0-737 GCF_052246675.1 Nonomuraea sp. KM90
GACTTGGCGCGGTTGTCGTCGATGACCCGCTCGGAGGGTGCCTTGTCGCCGCCCATCAGCGCTTCCTGCATCTTCTCGAACCGCTCGTGGGCCTCCTGCACGTAGCCGGTGCCCAGGGTGGTGTAGTCGATCTGGGTGGCGATCAGTTCGCGGATGTAGCCCTTGTTCGGCTCGAAGGTGACCGGGGCGGGCAGCTCGGGGGCGCACACCTGCTCGGGGTCGCGGCCGTCGTGCTTCTTGAACAGCTCGGCGGCCAGCCGCAGGTGCTCCAGCTCCATGTTGAGGTGCAGCTCCCAGATGTTCTTCACCTTGGGGTCGGACTCGGTCTCCATGAAGGAGTGGTACAGGTAGCACTCGTTGTACTCGTGGTTGAGCAGCATCTCCCACCAGCTCTCGCCCGGGTCGACGAGCGATTCGTAGTGGGTGACGTGCTCTTCCTCGATGAGGCCGATCTCCTGGTAGAGCTGGCGGGCGATGGGCTCCATGTAGGTGGGGCCGACGTTCATGTAGAAGTTCATGGTCTGCTGCTCGGCGGCCATGATCGTCAGGGCGTGCAGCCGGCTGATCGGCGCGGTGGAGCTCTTGTCGTAGGGCTCGCGCACGTTGTCCATCGGGTCGCGGTGGTGCAGGTAGGTCGGGCGGCCCGGCATCACCTCGGTGAGCTGGTCGACGATCTTCTCGGCCTTGCGGTGCTCGATCATCTCGTACAGGTTGGCGTAGCGGTAGAGGTGGTCGAA
>NZ_JBQQCB010000408.1:0-736 GCF_052246675.1 Nonomuraea sp. KM90
CCAGGCCGGGTGACCTGGCCGGGGCGGCGGTGCAGGGGCTGGTGCGGTCGGCGCAGTCGGAGCAGCCGGGCCGGTTCGTGCTGGCCGAGGCGGAGGACGGGTACGCCGACTGGGCCAGGATCGCGGCCGTCGGGGAGCCGCAGGTCCGCGTACGTCAGGGCAAGCTCCTCGTGCCCCGCCTGACCCGCCGCGAGCCCGTCGCCGGGTCCCTGGGCGAGGTGCCGGGGACGGTGCTGGTCACGGGCGGCACCGGCGGCCTGGGGGCGCTGGTGGCGCGGCGGCTGGTGGAGCGGCACGGGGTGCGTGACCTGCTGCTGGTGTCGCGGCGCGGCCCGCTAGCCCCTGGAGCGGGGGCGCTGGTGGCCGAGCTGGAGGGCCTGGGAGCGCGGGTCGCCGTGGCGGCCTGCGACGTGTCCGACCGCCACGCGCTGGCGGCGGTGCTGGCTTCGGTGTCCCTGGCTGGTGTGGTGCACGCGGCCGGGGTGCTGGACGACGCGCTGGTGGAGGACCTGACGCCGGATCGGATGGAGTCGGTGCTGGCGCCGAAGGCGGACGCGGCCTGGCACCTGCACGAGCTGACGCGCGACCGGTCGTTGTCGATGTTCGTGTTGTTCTCCTCGCTGGCCGGCGTGCTGGGCAACGCGGGGCAGGGCAACTACGCCGCCGCCAACGCCTTCCTGGACGCGCTCGCGACACACCGCCACGACCAGGGACTGCCGGCGGTCTCGGTGGCCTG
>NZ_JBQQCB010000409.1:0-752 GCF_052246675.1 Nonomuraea sp. KM90
CGACATCGCGATCCTGACCGGTGGTCAGGTCGTCGCCGAGGAGGTCGGTCTCAAGCTCGAGAGCGCCACCCTCGACCTGCTGGGCCGCGCCCGCAAGGTGGTCGTGACCAAGGACGAGACCACGATCGTCGACGGCGCCGGTGACGCCGGGCAGATCTCCGGCCGGGTCAACGAGATCCGCGCCGAGATCGAGCGCACCGACTCCGACTACGACCGTGAGAAGCTCCAGGAGCGCCTGGCCAAGCTCGCCGGTGGTGTCGCCGTCATCAAGGCCGGCGCCGCGACCGAGGTCGAGCTCAAGGAGCGCAAGCACCGCATCGAGGACGCCGTCCGCAACGCCAAGGCGGCTGTGGAGGAGGGCATCGTCCCCGGCGGTGGCGTGGCGCTGCTGCAGGCCGGCGCCAAGGCCTTCGACAAGCTCGAGCTCACGGGCGACGAGGCCACCGGTGCCGCCATCGTCAAGAAGGCGCTGGAGGAGCCGCTCAAGCAGATCGCGGTCAACGCCGGCCTCGAGGGCGGCGTCGTGGTCGAGCGCGTGCGCAACCTCACCCCGGGCGAGGGCCTCAACGCCGCGACCGGCGAGTACGTCAACATGTTCGACGCCGGCATCCTCGACCCGGCCAAGGTGACGCGCTCCGCGCTGCAGAACGCCGCCTCCATCGCGGCGCTCTTCCTCACCACCGAGGCCGTCATCGCCGAGAAGCCCGAGAAGACCCCCGCTGCTCCGGCCATGCCGGGCGGCGGCGACCCGC
>NZ_JBQQCB010000410.1:0-709 GCF_052246675.1 Nonomuraea sp. KM90
TCTACGCTGTGGCTCGCGGTCACCGCACGATCTTTGGTTGTCTTCACAAACTCCGAATGATCACGCGGTGGCCGTCGCCATGCGACCCCGACCCCTCAAGATCGCAAAGTGTCGCTGGAGTACTAGGCCTGTTCGCCCTGGATGGTCAAGAGCCTGACGAGTGCCCGTGGGGACGCTGTAGGCATCTTCCGAACCTCGCCGATGACGGCCATTTACGTCTTGACCTGCGCTCTTCCAGTCCCGCCATCTGCCCGTCATGACGAGGGTGTCGCGGGTGTTGCCGCTTGCGTGAGGCTCTTTGCCGGTACATCGGCGAAGCGAAGGCTCTTCTCTCGACGAGGGCTGCTTTGTCATAGGTCTGCGTCGGTGAGTGTCATAGTTCCGCGTGGTCGCTGCCAATGTCTTGCGTCGTGCGGGAGCCGCTCCCCTCCCTGTCAAAATAGACAGAGGTAACAAACAGGCATGAAACTCTGTGCTGAGGGTCGGGAAGGAGACATCCCTTCGTGGGAGCAAGCAAGCCGGATCCGGAGATCCCCGACCCTCAGGTACGCGAACGAGGACGTCCGCGCACCTACTCCGCAACCTACAAGGCCCGGATCCTGGAGGAGTACGACCAGCTCGACAAGGCCGGCAAGGGCGCGCTGCTGCGCCGGGAGGGCCTGTACTCGTCGCTGATCTCCAGCTGGCGCACGGCGCGGGACCATGGCGC
>NZ_JBQQCB010000411.1:0-671 GCF_052246675.1 Nonomuraea sp. KM90
GCTGGCAGGTGGCGTTCGCCGTCATCCCTGAGCCGGTGCCCGCGCCGGGCTCGGGTGAGGTGGTGGGGGGTGGATCGGGGTGTGGCGGTCAGCGCCGCCCTGTCCACCGGCGAACTGCTGACGGTGCCCGGCCTGTGCGGCACGGAGAAGGCGCGCCTGTTGCGGCTGTTGCGCAAGCTGGCGCGGGCCAGGAGGGGGTCGAGGCGGCGCGGCAGGGTGCAGGCCGCCATCGCGAAGCTGACGGCCGGCCAGGCCGACCGGCGTAAGGACTGGGTGGAGGAGACTTCCACCGGTCTGGCCCGCGGGTTCGACGTGATCGCCGTCGAGGACTTGAAGATCCGCACTATGACGCGGTCGGCGCGGGGCACTGTCGATGTGCAGGGCCGCAGCGTCGGTCAGAAGGCAGGGCTGAAGCGGGGTATTCTCGTCGCGGGGTGGGGCCGGCTGGTGGCCCGGCTGGAGCACAAGGCTCCCGGGCGAGCCGTGACAATCAACCCCGCGTGCACGAGCGGCGGTGCTCGGCGTGCGGGATCGCGGACCGGCAGGCGCGCCAGAGCCAAGCGCGTTTGCGGTGCCCGGTCCCGCGGGGTACGTCGGCAACGCCGATGTGAACGCGGCCAGGAACATCGAACACGCGGCAGGGCATGCCGCCGCTGCGCGGGAAGGGCCAC
>NZ_JBQQCB010000412.1:0-657 GCF_052246675.1 Nonomuraea sp. KM90
CCTTCGCCGAGAACGGCACCTGGCAGCTGGCCAACGCCAAGGAGACCGGCTTCGAGTACGGCATCATCCCCATCCCGTCGAAGGCCGGCGGCACGGCGCCCGCGCCGACCGGCGGCGAGTTCGTCAGCGTGCCGGTGCAGTCGGACACCGCCCGCTACGCCACATCGCAGAAGCTGGTGGCCTGCCTGACCAGCGCCGACAACGCCTACACCACCGACACCACTCTGTCCTACATCGCCGCCACCGAGGCGGTGCAGGCCAAGCAGGTCTCCGCCACCCCGGAACTGCAGGTGTGGGTGGAGGCGGTCAAGGCGGCCAAGGGCCGTACCAGTGACGACCTCGGGACGAAGTATCCGAAGATCTCCGAGCCGATGTGGGGCGCGGTGCAGGCCGCGCTGAGCGGGTCGAAGCCGCCGCAGGAGGCCATGACGGCGGCGCAGTCGGCGGCGGCGAGCGCCATCCAATGAGCACGCAGATCCCGATGGCTCTGGACCGCACGGCGGCCCGGGGCCATCGGGCCGCACGCCGGAGGTCGGGTCAGTGGGCGGCGTGGGCGTTCCTCGCCCCCGTCGTGGCCTACCTGCTGGTCTTCTACGCCTATCCGTTGTTCCGCAACGTGGAGTTGAGCCTGCGCAGCTACACGGTGCGCTCGTTCGT
>NZ_JBQQCB010000413.1:0-638 GCF_052246675.1 Nonomuraea sp. KM90
GGGGAGCGGTTCGTGGCGTGTCCGTTCGGGGGGTCGCGGATGTACCGGACCGGTGATGTGGTGCGGTGGCGGGCGGGTGGTGTGCTGGAGTTCGTCGGGCGGGTGGACGATCAGGTCAAGTTGCGCGGGTTCCGGGTGGAGCCGGGTGAGGTGGAGGCGGCGCTGACCGCGCATCCGCTGGTCGGCCAGGCGGTGGTCGTGGTCCACGAGGACGCTGCCGGTGAGCGGCGCCTGGTGGCCTACCTCGTGCCGGCCACAGGCGACCTGCCCGGTGTCCCGGACCTGCGCGCGCACGTGGGCGCGCTGCTGCCCGAATACATGGTGCCGGCGGCTTTCGTGCCGCTGGCGGCGCTGCCCCTGACCCGGTCCGGCAAGCTCGACCGGCGCGCGCTGCCGGCCCCCGCCTTCGACGGGGCGGCCGGGGGCCGGGGCCCGCGCGATGCCCGTGAGGAGATTCTGTGCGGGTTGTTCGCGGAGGTGCTGGGGGTGGAGCGGGTCGGGGTGGATGACGGGTTCTTCGATCTGGGTGGGCATTCGTTGCTGGCGACGCGGTTGATCTCGCGGGTGCGGTCGGTGCTGGGGGTGGAGTTGGGTGTGCGGGAGTTGTTCGCGGATCCGACGGTGGCGGGGATCGCGCG
>NZ_JBQQCB010000414.1:0-633 GCF_052246675.1 Nonomuraea sp. KM90
TGGCGCGCTCGCGCCGGCGGGGCGGGATGGCCAGGACCTGGCTGATCACGGCGGCGTGCTCGGGTGCCCGCGGGGCCGCATAGCTGAACAGCGAGTGGATCGCGGCCAGCCGGGCGTTGCGGGTGGCCGTGCCGTTTCCCCGGTCATCCTCCAGGTGCTGCAGGAACGCGCCGATCAGTGTGGTGTCAAGATCGGCAAGGCTGAGCTTGCTGGGTGCCTTCCCGGTCTTGGCCTGCGCGAAGGACACCAGGAGCCGGCACGTGTCGCGGTAGGCCGTGACCGTGTTCGGGCTGGCCTTCTTCTGCCGGGCCAGCCGGTCGGTGAAGAAGCCCTGCAGGATGGGGGCAAGGTCGCTCATCGGGCCACCTGCCCGTCCGCCTGCTCGAGCTTGCCTGCGGCCAGGGCGAGGAGCTCGGGGACGGCCTGGAGATACCAGTAGGTCGACTTCGGGTCGACATGGCCGAGCCAGGTGGACAGCAGCGGGTGCCGGGCCTGCACGTTCCCGGCGTCGCGATACCAGTCCAGCATCGTCGCGACGGTGAACGTATGCCTCAGGTCGTGCAGCTGGGGAGCACGCCGGCCGGGCGGCGCCTGGATGCCCGCCGCGGCGATCAGCACGGCGAAGGTGTGCTG
>NZ_JBQQCB010000415.1:0-622 GCF_052246675.1 Nonomuraea sp. KM90
GTGAGGACAAGAGCGGCGCGTGCGATGTCGCCGATTGCGCTGGGGCTGGCGGTGATGTGCTGGAGGATCCGCCAGCGGCCTTTGAGCAGGGCGAACCCGCGTTCGCCGAGACAGCGCAGGGCGCGTAGGAGCCGGTTGTAGGTGCGATTGTCCGGGCTGAGAATCTGGTTGCCGTCAGGCTGCTTGATCGGCGTATGAATGCCGATTCCGGCGCCGTCGTAGCCGCTGTCGGCGAGGGTGGGCAGGCCGGTGGCGGCCGCGGCGTACAACGCGCCCAGCACGTGTGCGCGAGCGGCGGTCAGATCGTGGACCGATCCTGGCTCGACATCGGCTATCCACAGGGGAAGCCCGCCGGGTGCCGAAAGTGCTTGGATGTTGCCGGCGTGCCGGTGGGCCTTACCGGAGTACCAGGCGTCGATGGGCTCGCCCTTGACACTGGTGGTCTGCTCGGCGCAGCGATCGGTTGGAATCAGGGTGCCGTCCAGGATCACATAGGCCAGCCCTTCGGCTTGGGCGCGGTCCAGAGCCTCGTGCAGGTCGGGGGCTTGAGCTGCGAGGACGTTGATCCCCTCGGCGATGTAGCGGTAGGCCGTGGCCCGGGAGATGTGGTGATCGCGGCCTA
>NZ_JBQQCB010000416.1:0-608 GCF_052246675.1 Nonomuraea sp. KM90
GCGACGGCACCCGCGCGGCCAGGCTCGGCGCCGACGGCTACGTCGGCCTCGGCTTCCCCGACGTGGGCGCGTTGCTGGCCCGCCCGGACTGGGCCGAGCGGGCCGCCGCCGGGAGCGAGCCGGTGACCGCCGACGGCCTGGCGCCGGTCGTGCCCCGGCCGGGCAAGGTGCTGTGCGTCGGGCTCAACTACCGCAACCACATCCTGGAGATGGGACGCGACCTGCCCGAACACCCAACGCTGTTCGCCAAGTACGCCGAGGCCCTCATCGGCCCCCACGACGACATCCAGCTCGCCCCCGAGTCGTCGGCCGTGGACTGGGAGGCAGAGCTGGCCGTGGTGATCGGCGCGACGGTCCGGCGGGCCTCGGAGGAGGAGGCGGCCGCGGCCATCGCCGGGTTCACCGTCATGAACGACGTCACCATGCGCGACTGGCAGTTCCGTACCAAGGAATGGCTGCAGGGCAAGACGTTCGAGGGCACCACGCCGCTCGGCCCGGTGCTCGTCACCCCCGACGAGCTGCCCGGCGGAGTCCGCCCGGCCCTGCCCATCTCCTGCCGGGTGGACGGCGCGGTGATGCAGCAGGCCGACACCTCCGACCTGGTATTC
>NZ_JBQQCB010000417.1:0-600 GCF_052246675.1 Nonomuraea sp. KM90
CGGCGGCCCGCAGTGACTGCGAGTCGATGATTCCCGCGCTGGGCTCCCGTTCGCGCCCGTCGGCTATCCGGACTTGTTCGCGCAGGTCGTTGTGCAGGGCATAGAGATCACCGTCTTGCCACCAGCGCGTGAAGATTGAGTGGACGGTGCGCCAGGGCGCCAGGAAGTCGGCGGCAGCTTGCGCCACTTGATCCCGTTGTCGACCACGTACCGGATGGCATCCATGATCAGGCGACGGCAGTACTTCTCGGGTCGTCCGCCGTTGCCGTGTAACCAGGCCGGCCAGGGCATCAACGGCCTGATGGCCTGCCATTCCGCGTCGGTCATGTCGGTGGTGTAGCGGGGTGGGCGGATCGGGTGATCGGCTCCGCGGCCGTACCGGCAGGCCACGCACGAGCAGGCAGTTTCGTCGTTACGGGAGACAGTGATGGGGGCTGTGGCGTACAACGGCGGCAGACCTTCCGGTCGGTGATGGGGCTTGGATAACCACCGTTGCTACCGGAAGGTCACTTTATGTCGCAGGAGATTCGCTCTACGTCACAGTTTCACCCGATATCGGCCCAACGCTGCACGACAGGGATCAGTTTGTACACGGGCACT
>NZ_JBQQCB010000418.1:0-599 GCF_052246675.1 Nonomuraea sp. KM90
CCCCGCACCGGGCACCGGCGAGGTGGTGGGCGTGGACCGGGGTGTCGCGGTCAGCGCCGCCCTGTCCACTGGACAGATGCTGTACGTTCCCGGCCTGCGCGAGAGCGAGAAGGCGCGACTGCTGCGGTTGTTGCGCAAACTGGCGCGGGCCAGGAGGGGGTCGAGGCGGCGCGACAGGGTGAAGGCTGCCATCGCGCAGCTGAAGACCCGAGGAGTGGACCGGCGCACGGACTGGATCGAGAAGACCAGCACCGATCTGGCACGCCGGTTCGACGTGATCGCCGTCGAAGATCTGAAGATCTCCGCCATGACGCGGTCGGCGCGGGGCACGCTTGATGTGCCGGGCCGTAACGTCGGTCAGAAGGCCGGCCTGAACCGGGGCATTCTCGCCGCGGGGTGGGGCCGGCTGGTGGCCCGGCTGGAGCACAAGGCTCCCGGTCGAGTCGTGAAGATCAACCCCGCATACACGAGCCAGCGGTGCTCGGCGTGCGGGATCGTGGACCGGCAGGCGCGCGAGAGCCAAGCGCGTTTCCGGTGCCGGTCCTGCGGATACGCCGGCAACGCCGACGTGAACGCGGCACGTAACATCAAACACGCGG
>NZ_JBQQCB010000419.1:0-581 GCF_052246675.1 Nonomuraea sp. KM90
CCAGCCTGCTACCGGGCCTCCTGGCACCTACCCGGACCGGACTTCCACCGGCAAGCGACGACGAGCTTACGAACAACAAGATGAGCCGCTATGTCACGGCTTCACCTCCTGTTCTGCTGGGCGCACGAAAAGCGTTCAGTGAAGAGCGGTCCCTCAGAAATCAACGAGGGCCCTACATGAGCGACCAGTTGGAATCCCGCCTGGGAGCGACGCTCGGGCACGCCGCCACACGTCCGCCGCAGTTCTCTACGGAGGTGGCGTCCCGGTCGCGACGGTGCAGGAACGCACTGGTGGCGGGCGTCTGCCTTGTCGCGATCGCTGTACCGATCACGGTGATAGCCACGCGCGGCACCGGGGGGCGCAGCGATGTCGCCATGGTCGCCACCGAACCCTCCCTGGGCAATCCGGTCTGGGACACGACTCCCATCGGCAAGCGCTTGACGATCGACAACTTCTCAGAGGGCGTTTGATTTGAGTAGATTGCGCCTTATGTTCTAGTAGGTGTCTCGCCAGGTTGGGGTGGTCTCGTCCGTTATGCGTTTGGTGAGATTGTCGATCGAGGCGATGTAGATCATCGCTTC
>NZ_JBQQCB010000420.1:0-575 GCF_052246675.1 Nonomuraea sp. KM90
AACGGAGATCCAGTTTTTCGACGGCTGATTGTGGAAGATCACCGTTCTACTGGATCTCCGTTCCCACGTCCTGAGAACTCGCGCGCTTGACAGCACCACGACGACCTTAACTACCTGGCCTTGGGGGCTCACCCCGCAGTGTGGACACCGGTTGTCATGCGGCGAGCAGTACCCTATCGATGGTCTGCTGCTCGTAGTCGATCGGGCTGAGGTAGCCGAGGGTGGAATGTCTCCTGCGGGTGTTGTAGCGAGTGATCCACTTGAAGACGGCCAGGCGGGCCTCACGCGCCGAGGGCCAGCGCTTGGCGCCCTGCAGTGTTTCGCGTTTGAGGGTGGCGTTGAACGCCTCCGCGGCGGCGTTGTCGGCGCTTGTGCCGACGGCTCCCATGGACTGGCGCACCCCGAGCTCGGCACAGACCCCGGCGAATTCGGCCGAGGTGTCTTGCGCCTTGCGCCCCATGATCGCTGTGAAAGACCGAGCCGGCCAGGCCGCCCCGGGTCGCCGCGGCCATCCTCAGCGCATCGGCGACCAGGTCGGTGCGCATGTGGTCGGCGATCGACCAGCCCACCACCCG
>NZ_JBQQCB010000421.1:0-561 GCF_052246675.1 Nonomuraea sp. KM90
GTCAGGGGGCGGCCGCGGCGCCACACCGCCCGCAGGCTCCTGACCAGGTTGATCCCCGTCAAAGGCACCTCCACCAGCCGCCCCGTGGCCACGTCGGCCTCCACCGCGTACCCGCTCAGCACCGCCGGCGCCACCCCCGCCTGCGCCGCGCCCTTCACCGCCGAGTTCGAGCCCAGCTCCTGCCGCGGCCCCGCGCGGTGCAGGCCGCCGAAGGCCACGTCGAGCGTCTCCCGCGTACCCGACCCGGGCTCGCGCACCACCAGCGGCGTCGCGGCCAGCTCCGGCCCCCTCAGCGCCGTACGGCGGCGGGCCCACGGATGCTCCGGCGCCACCACCACGACCAGCCGGTCCGTCCCCACGACCCGCCCGGCCAGCCCGTCGGCCACGCTCGGCCCCTCGACGAACCCCAGCTCCACCTCCCCGGCCAGCACCCGCGCCGCGACGTCGGTGGAGTTGACCACGTCCAGCCCCACCTGCACGTCGGGCTCCCGGTGCTGCAGCTCGCCGAGCCAGCGCGGCACCAGGTACTCGGCCACCGTCATGCTCGACGCCACCCGCAGG
>NZ_JBQQCB010000422.1:0-543 GCF_052246675.1 Nonomuraea sp. KM90
CACAACCGCAGACGCTGGCAGCAGACCAAGGCACCCCCATCCGACGAACCGGTCACCGACAGCTGAGCACCCGCTCTACACGGCCAGGCTGTAGTTATCGGTGCATTGTGCTTGACAGATCTCCACGACGTTGCGCGTCTTGTAGTGCTCGGGATCGAAGCCGGTCGGGCGGCCACCGCGGCGGCCGCGCCGGCGACGGTTGGCCCGCTGATCCTTCGGTTCCGGAATGGTGTGGCGGATCTTGCGGCGGCGCAGATGGCACCGGTTGGCGCGGGAGCTGTAGGCCTTATCGGCGGTCAGGCTGTCGGGCCGGGTGCGCGGCCGGCCCGGGCCCCGGCGTGGCACGCGGATCTTTCCCAGGACAGGGCGCAGTTGTGGGCTGTCGCCGTACTGGCCGGGCGTCAGGACCAGGGCCGGCGGGCGGCATCGGCCGTCGGCGGCCAGGTGCAGCTTGGTGGAAAAGCCGCCGCGCGAACGCCCTGGACACTCGCCGCTTGGACCACCTCCGCCAGCCGGGCGCGCAGGGCGGTCAGCACCGGATCG
>NZ_JBQQCB010000423.1:0-542 GCF_052246675.1 Nonomuraea sp. KM90
TCCTCTACTGCCTCGATGACCAGGGCAGACAGCCCCGCAAATACCACACCCGCAAGATCGTCGATCTTCAGCACGGCCCAGCCTGGCAGGGATCACTCAGTGCCACCACCGATTACGGGCCAGAGCCCGGCAACCGATGGTGCCGTTCGGTCGCGCAGGTGCCCACCGCCGCCGACCTGGTCGACCGCGGCTTCGCTCGCACCGGGCCAGATGGCTGTGGCTTACCGACATCACCGAGCATCCCACCCGGGAGGGGGAGCTCTACTGCTGCGTCGTGCTGGACGTCTACTCCCGGCGCGTGGTCGGCTGGTCGATCGACTCGACCCGGGCCGCCACCTTGGTGCCCAGCGCGCTGGGCATGGCCATCACCGATCGCGACCCACAGCCCGGCACGGTGATCCACTCTGACCACGGGGTGCAAGGCGGATTCAACCGGTCGTCGCAACACCTTGATCACGGAGGTGTGCGATGGGCGGGAATACCAAGCTGGAGCGGGTGCCTGAAGGGGCGCGGAGGCAGTGGGCGGCGGACCGGGCGCTGCG
>NZ_JBQQCB010000424.1:0-532 GCF_052246675.1 Nonomuraea sp. KM90
GCGGTGGTGGCACAAGGAAGTCCGATCCGTGTCACTAGGAACACCGCTCGACACCTTGATCCTTAACGTCGTCCGAGGCCAGGGTGGTGCGTGTCACCAGTGGCGACACGAACTGCGGAACCCGGGCGATGGTCCGGCCTGCTGACCGACAAGCAGATCCGCCGCGGCGTCCACACTTCTGTGAAGGCTCTCGAGGCATGGATCGACACCTGGAACGACGACCCGCGGCCGTTCACCTGGACCAAGACCGCCGACGAAATCCTCAAGTCCCTGGCCGACTACAGAGGATGAAAGTTCGGGGTGTCATGTCGATCTCGGGTCCGTAACCAGGCCGGTGTGCGCCAGGAAGGCGTTCAACAGGTCGGGACGGTATTGCAGTTGCTTGAGTCGGCTGCGGATGATCTTGGCGAGGTCGTCGAGGGTGCAGGGGGCCAGGTTGCCCAGGCTGCGTTTGAGGTGTGACCAGACGGTTTCCACGGGGTTGAGTTCGGGCGCGTAGGTCGGTAAGTAGAACACCGTCAGCCACGGGCGC
>NZ_JBQQCB010000425.1:0-529 GCF_052246675.1 Nonomuraea sp. KM90
CGAGATCGGCTCGCTCATCGCCGAGGCGATGGACAAGGTCGGCAAGGAAGGCGTCATCACCGTCGAGGAGAGCAACACCTTCGGCCTGGAGCTCGAGCTCACCGAGGGCATGCGCTTCGACAAGGGCTACATCTCACCGATCTTCATCACCGACTCCGACCGGCTCGAAGCCGTCCTGGACGACCCGTACATCCTGATCATGAGCGGCAAGGTCTCCGCCAACCGGGAGGTGGTGCCGCTGCTCGACAAGGTCGTGCAGTCGGGCAAGCCGCTGCTGGTCATCGCCGAGGACGTCGAGGGCGAGGCGCTGGCCACCCTGGTCGTCAACAAGATGAACGGCGTCTTCCGGTCGGTCGCGGTCAAGGCTCCCGGCTTCGGTGACCGCCGCAAGGCCATGCTGGGCGACATCGCGATCCTGACCGGTGGTCAGGTCGTCGCCGAGGAGGTCGGTCTCAAGCTCGAGAGCGCCACCCTCGACCTGCTGGGCCGCGCCCGCAAGGTGGTCGTGACCAAGGACGAGACCACGATC
>NZ_JBQQCB010000426.1:0-527 GCF_052246675.1 Nonomuraea sp. KM90
TACAGAGGTTGAAAGTTCGGGGTTTCATGTCGATCTCGGGTTCGTGATCAGGCCGGTGTGTGTCAGGAAGGCGTCCAGGAGGTCGGGGCGGTACTGCAGTTGCTTGAGTCGGCTGCGAATGACCATGGCGAGGTCGTCGAGGGTGCAGGGGGCCAGGTTGCCCAGGCTGCGTTTGAGGTGTGACCAGACGGTTTCCACGGGGTTGAGTTCGGGCGCGTAGGTCGGCAGGTAGAACACCGTCAGCCACGGGCGTGTGTCGATCAGGCTGCGCATCAGGGCGTCGACGTGGATGTTGACGTTGTCCCAGATCAGTACGATGGGTCCGCCGAGTTGCTGGTGGGCGGCGTCCAGCAGGCGGGCGTAGTCGGTCTCGTTGAACCCTTTGCGCTCGTTCTTGCGGCGCCGGTAGATCCTCATGCGGTAGATCAGCCGGGTCCGCCGCCCCGGCTTGAGGCAGATCAGCCCGGCCAGGTTGACGCGCCCGGAGCCCTTGCCCGAGACGGTGACGGTCGGGGTGCGTCCACGGC
>NZ_JBQQCB010000427.1:0-527 GCF_052246675.1 Nonomuraea sp. KM90
CGGGCGGCGGGGGTGTCGCCGCCGAGGCGCCCGGTGACGCGCATGACGTTCAGCTCCAGGACCAGCGTGCGCGAGGCCAGGACGATGAGCTCCCGTTCGAGGTGCTGTGCCATGGCGGGCCGCGCGGCCTCGTCGTCGAGCCCGCGCGACCGAGCGGACGAGGCGAGCCGCTCGACGGCGTGGCGCACGAACGGCGCCACGATCGTGCCGAAGCCCGCGTCCCAGGAGGGCTCGCTCTCGCGGGGAGCGGGCATCTCGCCGGAGGCGTCCAGCACCTCCCGCACGGTGCGGGCCCAGCGGGGCTCGCCGGCCGCGACGCGCCGTCCCAGATGTGCGGCGTCCTCGCCGAGCAGATCTCGCAGGCCGGCCTCGGTGAGCCCGCGAGCCGCCAGCATGCCGGCGAAGCCTCCGCGGGCCGCCGCGAGCCACTCCCGCCAGCGCAGCAGCCTGCGCCCGACCGCTGTCCCAGCCGCCGGCCCGTTCGCTGTCCCGTTCTCTGTCCCGTCCGCTGTCCCCGCCGCCGTCCC
>NZ_JBQQCB010000428.1:0-510 GCF_052246675.1 Nonomuraea sp. KM90
GGCGGCACAGCACGACCAGCCGCCCAGCCTGCCTTCGGCCTGCCCTGCGCTCCAGGCGGGGGCTTCAAGCTCGCGTGTCGCGATTCGGCCTTCGGGGAGGCTGAGTGCCGAAATTGGCGGTAGCGACTTGGGGCTTCTTCGCCTGTTAGCGGTCCGTGATGAGGCGTCCAGAGTGATCGTGCAATCTGACGATCACCTGGGTTGCCGGCGCATCTGGCCGCTGATCGCCGTTACCCCCCCGGCTCCCTTCAGCATCACTGCAAAGACAGGCGCCCCCGGCAAAGGGGCTCCGCCCGAAGTCATCTCTCGATGCCGGATAGACCGGGCGTATTCCCGACGTATTCCACGCTGCTGCCGACGCGTGCAACGATCATTAATCCAGTTGTCGGCGTACGGCTACCAGTGCCGAGTCATGTACAAGCAAACGTGCCGAGGTGAACGGCGTGTCCCTGGCGTGATCGCCTGGATGGTCTTGGAAGGTGCCCGTGTAGGCGATCGTCATGGGCGGGG
>NZ_JBQQCB010000429.1:0-504 GCF_052246675.1 Nonomuraea sp. KM90
TGGAGACCGGGTTACGTGGCTGGGGTGAGAGTAGCCGAGTTGATCTTTGTGCGGTAGAGGGTTTCGTATTCGGCGGGTGGAAGGTCTTGGCAGGCGCTGTGAAGGCGGCGGTTGTTGTACCAGTCGACCCATTCCATGGTGGCGAGTTCGACGTCGTCCAGGCCCTTCCAGGGGCCGCGGCGGTGGATCAGTTCGGTCTTGTACAGCCCGATGGTGCTCTCGGCCAGCGCGTTATCGTAGCTGTCCCCGCGCGAGCCGACTGAGCTGACTGCGCCGGCGTCGGCGAGTCGGTCGGTGTAGCGGATCGACAGATATTGCACAGCCGCGGTCGGAGTGGTGCACCAGCCCGTCCAGCGTGTCGGCCTGGCCGCCGCGACGCCAGATCGCCATCTCCAGCGCGTCCAGCGGCAGGTCGGTACGCAGATGGTCGGTCAGCCGCCAGCCGACGATCATCCGGGAGAACACGTCGATGACGAACGCGGCGTAGACGAACCCGGCCCAGGT